>NZ_JBPPGJ010000006.1:0-313884 GCF_051594765.1 Oryzibacillus soli | reverse complement strand
AACATTTCTAGGTTTTCAATACGTTTTTCATAAGGGCTTTAAGGGGTTCATCCGATTTCCTCGAAGGGGTTCACAAGGGTGGCGGGAAGGCTGGGTTTCGTCGATTGGTACAAGGGAAAGTCCCTTCAACCAATCGGCTTTACCAGTCCTTTCCGCCTTTCCAATGTCTTTATCGGATGAATCCCTTCATTGCCCTTATATAAGTATTGAATATCTTGATGGGTAAAGACCTTAAGACGATTTCGTTCAGGAATCCCTTGATCTTGAACCCCATCGTTTTTAAGAATCAAGGTTCCGTCGAACGAGATGATTGCTCGCAGTCCATCTCCAGTCGGGTTCTTGATTCTCTTGGGGGTCAAGATCTTGATTCCTGATGGGCTTTCTTCTTTAGGTTCTGGACAATTGCAGATAACTGCTTATTTACGAAGTTCACAAATGCAGATAATATTCGATACGACACTGCGCTTTTCCTTTATTTGTAACTAACTTGCTTTATTTTGAGCTAAACTGCCGTTAGCTTAATGTAATGCCTTGTCTCAAATTCTTACTCTAAGTCAGAAGGGTTGTTCGTTTAAACGAACAACCCTTCTCTTATTCATTAACTAACTATACTTCCCATTAACAAACTTTATTTTCCCGAATCAGCAACCGCTTTCCCCCCTCTTGTATTGGTATTTCATTGGTGCTATATTGGTATTAAATTGGTTCTATAGTTAGGGGATTGCGTTTGGAGAAAAAACCATTACTTAAAGAGAGACTGACGGAGGAGCTCCGGGCCACGATCCTGCGGCTGCAGCAGCAGAAGGAACACGTGAAGATCGCCACGGAGCGCGAGCTGGCGGAGGAGTGGGGCGTAAGCCGGATCAGCGTCAGGGCGGCCATCAAGTCCTTGACGGAGGAGGGCTTGCTGGTCCAGATCCAGGGCAAGGGCACCTACGTGTGCCCCAAGGCATCTGTCCGGCCGCTGTATCTGCTCTGTCCGTCGGAGATGAAGACCGATGACCCGTACTACAGCCGGTTCCTGCTGGAGGTGTCCGCCGCATGCGCCCGGAGGTCCATCCCCTTCGCGATGGTGGACCCGGAGCAGCACGCGGGTGACCGGGACGGCATCCTGCTGGTCATGGGTATCCCGGATTCCGGCCGGCTGTCCGAGATGATTCCTCTGTATTCCCGCGTCGTGCACCTTCAAGGCGGCGATACGGTCCCGGAGGCGGGACTGCGGCTGTCCTTCGATGACCGCCTGATCGGCAGGCAGGCGGCGGAGCGGCTGCTGGAGCTGGGGCACCGGAGGCTGCTGCACTTGGCCGGTCCGGCCAAGTATCCCTCCGCCTCCGACCGCCACGCCGGATTCCTGGAGCGGCTGGCGGAGGAAGGCCTCCGGCCGGAGATCATTACCGGCAAGATGAACTGGGCCGGAGGCTATACGGCCGGCGAAGCTGTGCTCCGGCTGCTCTCTTCATTGGAGCCGCCCACCGGCATCTTCGCCGCCAACGACTGGATGGCCGCGGGCGCGGCCCAGAGGCTGAAGGAGCATGGAGTGCGCATTCCGGCGGACCTCTCGGTCATCGGGTGCGACGATATTCCGCTGGCCTCCGATTTTACCCCCACGCTGGCAACCTTCCGTCTCGATATGAAGGAGCTGGTGGATGCGATGCTGGAAGCGCTTCAGGAGCCGCACCAAGGCACACTGCCCGGCAAGCTTCAACTGCTGCCCGCCCGGTTTATTACACGGGATTCCCTTAGGAACCCGTCCTTATAAGAGAGGAGCAATTATCCATGGTTCAAGCCAAGATCCTTACCGACCGCACCAAGGGCAAGATCAACCGCGCCATCTACGGCCACTTCGCCGAGCATCTGGGTCGCTGCATCTACGAAGGCATCTGGGTGGGCAAGGACTCGCCCATCCCGAACACCGACGGCATCCGGGACGATGTAGCCGCCGCCCTGAAGAATCTGAACATTCCCGTGCTGCGTTGGCCGGGCGGCTGCTTCGCCGACGAGTATCACTGGCAGGACGGCATCGGCCCTGCTGAGCAGCGCCCGCGGATGATCAACACTCACTGGGGCGGCACGGTGGAGAACAACCATTTCGGCACCCATGAATTCTTCCGCTTGTGCGAGCTGATCGGAGCGGAGCCGTACGTCAACGGCAACGTCGGAAGCGGGACGGTCTATGAGATGCAGCAGTGGGTGGAATACATGACCTTCGACGGTGAGTCTCCCATGGCCAACCTTCGCAAGGCCAACGGCCGGGAGCAGCCATGGAAGATGCGTTACTTCGGCGTTGGCAATGAGAGCTGGGGCTGCGGAGGCAACATGCGGCCGGAATATTACGCGGATGAATACCGCCGGTACGCCACCTACGTCCGCAACTACGGCGACAACAAGGTCTACAAAATCGCCTGCGGCGCCAGTGACTTCGACTATAACTGGACCGAGGTGCTGATGCGCGAAGCCGGACGCTTCATGGACGGACTTTCCCTCCACTACTACACCCTGCCGACCGGCGTCTGGAAGGACAAGGGATCCGCCACAGAGTTCGGCGAAGCCGAATGGTTCACCACCCTGAAGCGGACCCTGCGTATGGATGAACTCCTCACCCAGCACTCTGCCATCATGGATAAATACGATCCGGACCAAAGAGTCGGCATCATCGTGGACGAATGGGGCACCTGGTACAATGTGGAGCCGGGCTCCAACCCGGGCTTCCTCTATCAGCAGAACACCATGCGCGACGCCTTGGTGGCCGGCATCAACCTGAACCTGTTCCACCATCATTGCGAGCGAGTCCACATGGCCAACATCGCCCAGACCGTCAATGTGCTTCAAGCCATGATCCTGACGGAAGGCGGCAAAATGATTCTGACCCCATCCTACCATGTGTTCGAGATGTTCAAGGTGCATCAGGATGCGGAGCACATCCCGGTAGAAATCGAGTCTCCGCTCTACACCTTCGGGGAGGAGAGCATTCCCCAGCTGTCGGTCTCCTGCTCCAAGGATGCGGCCGGCAAGCTGAACCTGTCCGTCTGCAACCTGCATCATGCCGAGGGGGCTACCCTCCGGGTGGAGCTGTCCGGCACTGCCGCTTATTCTGCTGCAGAAGGCCGCATCCTCGCCCATGCGGAGCTGAATGCATATAACACATTTGCCGAGCCCGGCAAGGTACAGCCTGAAGCACTCCGGAGCATCCGCCTGGAGAACGGAGTATTGACGGCCGAGCTCCCCGCCGCTTCCGTCGCCGTCATCACGCTGTCCGCCTAATATGGACCTGGAGGAGGACGATCCCATGGAAGCCAGACCCGGGTGCCGCAACTGCACGGACCCGCTCCCCGAGCATGAGCTGGAAGCCGGGATGGAGCGTCTGTGGTCCCGCATGAAGCTGAAGGACGGAGAGGCCGTGCCGGATCAGGAATATGAGAGGCGCCTGGCCCTCTGCCACAGCTGTGACGCCTTGACCGGCGGCACCACCTGCCGTTATTGCGGCTGTCTGGTCAAGTGGCGCTCCAGGCTCACCGCCTCCTCCTGCCCGCATCCCGGCTCCCCCCGCTGGTAAGCGGTCAATACAAGAAGCTCCTTTCTGGTCCGCCGTTTGGCGTGCAGGAAGGAGCTTTTTGGGCGTTGTAGGCTACAGCGGAGTATGTTTGTACCGGTACGGCGTGATCCCGACCTCCTGCTTGAAGATCCGGATGAAATACGAGGGATTCGGCATCCCGATCCGCTCCGCAATCAGCTGGACCGGCCAGTCCGTGGTCCGGAGCAGACTGCAGGCCTGCTTGATCCGCCGGGCCGTCAGATAGTCGGAGATGCTGCTGCCGGTTTCTCTCCGGAAAATGCGGGAGACGTATGTCCGCGAGAGATGCAGCTCGTCCGCCAGCTGTTGAAGCTCGAAGGGCTCCGTATAATGCTCCTCCACCCAATGCATGATGCGCTCCGAATACAGCCGGGCTTGGGGAGCCGACTCCCGTGCCGTTCCATCCTCTCCATGCAGCGCGGACCGGATACAGGTCATGAGCTGAAGAAGGAACAGCGCCCCCTGTTCCTCCCAATGGCGGGAGGAGGCGCTGTAACGCTGGAAGCCGTCGTACAGCCCGCTGATATAGTCCAGATCCTCCTTAAAGTCGTAGGCCTGCTGCGTGACCAGCCCCTGCCGCATGGCGGTCAGCAGCTTGTTCAGCTGAGGATAAGCTGAGGTGAACGGCTCCAGGGCTGCCGGGTCGAAGTGAAAGATGGATCGCTCGTAAGGAGCCTCCTCCACTTCGGCATACACCTTGTGCAGCTGAAAGGGCTGGAAGAAGAACAGCATCCCCGGCCGGATGTCGTAGGACATCTGGTTGACAATGACACGGCCCGTGCCCCGATGGACGAATAGGAGCTCTCCGCCCTGATGCCAATGGTAATAGCCGTCGAAATCCTGCTCCGACCATCTGCGGTGGGTCCAGATGTACGGTTTTTGGTTGAAGGAGAGCCGGCTGAACAACGATTTCAAGCGTTTCGCCTCCCGGATAGAGAGCAATAGAAGAACATTTTATCCTATTTTACTGCAACATTCCCTTTGTCCGCCAGCCTACAATGGAGACATACGATGGACGAGGAGGACATACACATGGATGCAGCATATTGCTCCGACGTGATGAAGCGTCTGGAGAGCAAGGTCGAACGGATGATTGTTCAGATCGGGGGCAAGTCTCCCCATGTCGCAAGAGAAGACGGAATCTATGACGACCTGAAGCCGGACTGGTGGACCTCGGGCTTCTGGCCGGGTCTTCTGTGGCTCATGTACGACGTAACCGGCAAGGACCTCTTCAAGAATGCCGCTTGGGGCTGGGATGCCAGGCTGGAGGAATGCTTCCGCAGATATCCCTGCGAGCTGCATCACGACGTGGGCTTCCAGTTCCTTCCCACAGCCGTCATCAAGCACAAGATCACCGGAGAACAGGAGGGGCTGCGGATCGGTCTGGAAGCCGCCAACTTCCTGGCGGGACGCTTCAACCCCGCCGGCAATTTCATCCGTGCGTGGAACGGCAGCCATCTGGGCTGGGCCATCATCGACTGCATGATGAATATCCCTCTATTGTTCTGGGCGACCGAAGTCACCGGCGATCCCCGGTATAAGCACATCGCCATCCGGCACGCCGATACGTTCCTCCAGTACGCCGTCCGCGACGACGGCTCCGTGTGCCACATTCTCTCCTTCGACCCGGAGTCCGGCGAGTTCATCGAGCCCTTGGGCGGCCAAGGCTATTCCCCTACCTCCGCCTGGAGCCGCGGCAATTCCTGGGCGCTGTACGGCTTCGCCAACACCTACCGGTACACGGGCGACATTCGTTACCTGAACGCAGCCAAAAGAATCGCGCATTACTTCATCGCCGCGCTTCCGGAAGACCATGTTCCCCACTGGGATTTCCGCGTGGAATCCCTCGAGAGCGAAGAGCGCGACACCTCGGCAGGCGCCATCGCCGCCTCCGGCCTGCTGGATCTGGCCGAGCTGGTTCCCGCCGCCGAGAAGCGGATCTATGCCGGGGCCGCCCACCGCATGCTGCAATCCTTAACGGAAACGTATGCGACCTGGGAGAAGCCGGATCATCAGGCCATTCTCGTCGAGGGCACCGGCCACAAGCCGGCCAAGAGCAACATCAACGTCTCCCTGATCTACGGCGACTATTATTATGCCGAAGCCATGGCTAAGCTGAATGGCTGGACGAGACGTATCTTCTAAAACACTCTTTCAAGCAGCCGCTTCCCTATGGGGGCGGCTCTTTTTGTTCGAAATTTCACATTCCCAGCCATTTCCCACAGCAAATAGTACAAAATAACTAATTGAACGATGTCGAATTGTGTTATAATTTGCAAGTTCCTATCCTTATTTCCCCATTACAGCTAAGAAGGTGACGTATTGAGAAAGACTTGGAAGCCATTCCTCCTTGCCACTACGGCCTGTGTACTGATGCTGGGAGCCGCCGGATGTGAAGGCCAGACGGATTCCGCTTCATCGGCGGATGCCGTTAAACTGAAATTCATCTGGTGGGGCAGCCCCCAACGCAAAGAGCTGACCTTGAAGGTCATCGACTTGTACCAGAAGGCCCATCCGAATGTAAAAATCGAGACTGAGGATTACGCCAACGCTACGGCCGTCGCTACACAGTTAGCGTTGGAAACAGCCGATCAGACGACCGCAGACATCATCCAGGGGGATTACAGCTTTATCTTCAACTACATCAATAAGGATCTGATCGAACCCCTGAACCCTTATACCAAGAACAAGATCCTGGACATCTCCGACATGGATCCTGCCTATCTCCAGCCCGGCTCCAAGGATGGCCAGCAGTATGCGATTCCCATGGGAACCAATGCTTTGGCCATCGCTTATGATCCCGCCCTGTTCGACCGGGCAGGGGTTCCCCCGCTGGCAAACGGGTATACCTTCGACGAGCTGTACGCGACCCTGAAGAAGCTGAAGGAGAAGATCAACACCCCGGATTTCTACCCGCTGGATAACGCTATCGACGTATCCTATTGGCTGCGCACCAAGGGGGAGTCCTTGTACAATAGGGGCGGTACGGGACTGGGCTACTCGGATCCGAGCATGGTAGAGTACATGTCTACGGTGAAACGTTGGACGGGGGAAAAGCTCTTGAATCCCAAGGTTGACGTCAGCCCTCCGACCATCGGGGCTAATAACTCGTTGGTTCTGGGCAAAACCGCCTTATTCCCGACAACCAGCAACCAAGTCGTCGCATTGGGCAATATGGCCGGCAGAAGCATCAAGCTCTTGAACCTGCCGACTTATTCGGGAGCCAAGGAAGGCAACTTCGTGAAGCCATCCCAGTTCCTTGCCGCTTCGGCTTATTCCAAGCATCCGGAGGAAGCCGTAAAGTTCATCAGCTTCTTCATCAACAGCCCGGAGGCTAACGACATTCTGAACGGGGAACGCGGTGTTCCGATTCCTGCCAAAATCTCCGACCGTCTGATGCAGAAGGCCGACGTCCAAGCCAAAGAGCAGTACACGCACATGGCTTACGTGGCCAAGCATTCCTCTCCTATCGATCCGCCCGCGCCCAAGCAGGCGGGAATTGTCAGCAATCTGCTTCAGCTGAAGCTGAATGATCTGATTTCCGGTGCTCTGTCCCCGGAGGAGGCGGCTCGGTCGTTCCGTCAAGAAGCCGAGAAGCTTTTTGACCAAGGAGGGACCGGCAAATGATGAAGCGTTGGAGCGAGCTCTGCATCAAGCATTGGAAGTCATTCTGGACCAGCATGACCATCAGGAAGCGTCTCTATCTGGGCTTCGGAACCGTATTGGCCCTCCTAGCCGTATTGGGAATCATCGCCAACTTCGATATCAGACATGTGAACAATACCTACACCGACCTGCTGAACAACCGGATCAAGACGATTAACCTGACCAAAGACCTGGACACCATCATTGAATCCGAGCATGCCGCCGTGTCCGATTATCTGGTGCTCTCGGAGAAGAAACGTTTGGATTCCTATCGGGACCTGCGCACCGCGTTCAGCCGGGTCCACGGCCAGCTGCTCGGCATGATCGACGACCGGGACCGCAGGCAGATTCTGCATGGATTGGATCTGCTCCAGGAGCAGTTTATCAGCTTCTCCGATCAGATGATCGATGCCAAAGGGAAAGGCCGGCAGGACCTGATCGAACAATCCGCCGCCAAGCAGCGGGAAATCGTGGATAAATTCGCGCAGGTGTCCTCCCGCTTCGTGGAAGCCGAGCAAACGGCGGCAGCAGCCGAAATTGAGCAGGCCAAGGGCACCACCCGTTCGTCTCAAATTGCCATGGTGCTGATCACCCTTCTGTCCTGCGCCGTCGGGCTCGTAGTGGTCTTCGTCATCAGCAGGCAAATCTCACGCCCGATCGCCGCCCTGCAAGCGGCGGCATCCCAAATCGCGGCCGGTGACCTGAAGGACACGACCATCGAGGTCCGGAGCCATGATGAGCTTGGAGAGCTGGCGAATGCCTTCAATCTGATGTCCGGCAGCCTCCGGCAGCTGATTGAAGAGATCGGGAATCATGGACAGCAGGTTGCAGCGGCCTCGGAGGAGCTGTCGGCGGGTGCCGAACAGACCAGCAAGGCAACGGAGCACATCGCGATGATTACGGAGCAGCTGGCCCAAGGCTCGGAACGCCAGGTAGCCAGCATCACCGAAAGTGTGGATATGGTCCACCGGATGGATGACGAAACCATGCAGATCGCTAGGAGATCGGACCTCGTCATGTCCGCCACCCAGCATACCTCCGATATGGTGGTTGAGGGCAGTGAGGCCGTTCGGACCGCCATCAGCCAGATGTCTGCCATCCAAGCCCAGATGAACGATATGTCCGGGGTTGTCCGCTCTCTCGGCGAACGCTCCGAGCAAGTCGGGGCCATCATTCGAATTATCACCGACATTGCCAGCCAGACCAACCTGCTGTCGCTGAACGCCTCCATTGAGGCAGCCCGTGCAGGGGAGGCCGGCCGCGGCTTCGCCGTAGTCGCATCCGAGGTCAAGAAGCTGGCCGAGCAGACCGCCGCTTCGGGCAAGCAGATCACGGAGGTAATCAAGGCCATTCAACAGGATACGCAGCGGAGTGTCCGGAAGGCTTACGAGAGCGAGCAAGAGGTGCTGGCCGGCATTCAAGCCGTGTCGAGAGCAGGCGAAACCTTCCAGCAGATCGAGAAGGCCGTACAAGCCGTGTCGTCCGAGATGAAGGATATCACAGTGGGCTCCAAGGTCATGTCTACCAGAACCCAACAGCTGGTTCTGGCCTTCGACACCATCTCCTCCGTCACGGCCATTACCTCGGAGGGCACGCAGAGCGTATCCGCCTCCGCCGAAGAGCAGTTGGCCACTATGGAGGAAATTAACGGTTCGGCCGCTTCTCTCTCCAGAATGTCCGAGGACCTTCTGGCGCTGATCAGCCGGTTCAAAATTTAATGCCACACCCAAAAGCCCCTGCCTCGAGTGACGAGGAACAGGGGCTTTGTCATGGGTCGCTGCTTATTTGAAGAACCGGTCCTTGATGCGGCTGGCTACCTTATCCGGGGTGAAGCCGTACTCTTCGATGACCTTGCCCGCTTTGGCGGAGGCGCCGAAGGTGCGGATGCCAATGACGAGGCCGCCGTTCTCCAGGACGCTGTCCCAGCCCGCCGGATACGCCATCTCCAGAACCGCGTTGGCCTTCACGTCCGGCAGAACGATGCTGCGGCGGACGTCCTCCGGCTGGCGCTCGAAGAGCTCCCGGCTCGGCATGCTGATGACGCGGGTCTTGATGCCTTCTCCGTCCAGCTTCTTCTGGACCGCAAGTGCCAGACTCACCTCGGAACCTGTGGCGATCAGCTGCAGGTCCGGCTTGCCGTCGCAATCGGAGAGCACGTAAGCACCTTGTGCCACATGGGCGAAGGCCAGCTCCTCGGTGCCCGGCAGCACCGGCAGATTCTGGCGGGTCAGCGCCAGGATTACCGGGCCTTGGCTCAGCTGCATGGCGTACTGCCAAGCAGCGGAGGTCTCGTTGGCGTCGGCCGGCCGGAACAGGGTGGAATCCGGAATCATCCGCAGGGACGGAATCTGCTCGATCGGCTGATGGGTCGGACCGTCTTCGCCGACGGCGATGCTGTCGTGGGTGAAGACATACACCACCGGCAGCTTCATCAGAGCGGAGAGGCGGATGGCCGCCTTCAGATAATCGCTGAACACCAGGAACGTACCGCCGAACACCCGGACGCCGCCGTGCAGAGCCATGCCGTTAAGCGCGGCGCCCATGGCGAACTCGCGGACGCCGAACCACAGGTTGCGGCCGTCATATTGCTCTGCGTTGAAGTCCGGCAGCCCGTTCATATTGGTCAGGTTGGAGCTGGCCAGGTCGGCGGAGCCGCCCAGGAGCATCGGAAGCTGACCGGCCAGCGCGTTGATGGCCTTGCCGGAGGCGGTACGGGTGGAAATCTCCGCAGAGCCGGCCTGATAACGGGGCAGGGAGGTCTCCCAGCCGCCCGGCAGTTCCCCGGATACGGCCTGCTTGAACTGGGCCGCAAGCTCCGGATACTGGCTCTCGTAGGCGATCCACAGATCCTGCCACAAGCGCTCCTGCTCCCGGCCGATCTCCTTCACGGATTCGAAGTGCTTGTAGACCTGCTCAGGCACATAGAAGTCCGGTTCCAGCGGCCAGCCCAGATTCTCCTTCGTCAAGCGGAGCTCATCCTTGCCCAGCGGGCTGCCATGGGTACCGCCGTGGCCTCCCTTGCCCGCCTTGTTCGGGCTGCCGTAGCCGATGGTGGTCTTGATCTCGATCAGGGTCGGACGGCCTGTGTCGGCCTTCGCTTGCCGGATGGCTTCCCCGATGGCGTCCACATTGTTCTCCTCTTCGACGCGCAGATACTGCCAGCCGTAGGATTCGAACCGGGCCTTCACATTCTCGGAGAAGGACATGGACAGCTTGCCGTCCAGGGAGATGTCGTTGGAATCGTACAGCACCACCAGCTTGCCCAGCTTCAGGTGACCGGCCAGAGAGGCGGCTTCGCTGGAGATGCCCTCCATCAGACAGCCGTCGCCGACGATGGTGTAGGTATGGTGGTCCACGACCTTGAAGCCGTCCCGGTTGTACACGGAGGACATATGAGCTTCGGCCATGGCCATGCCCACCGCCATAGCCAAGCCTTGGCCCAGCGGTCCGGTTGTGGCTTCCACACCGGAAGTATGGCCGAATTCGGGATGTCCCGGCGTCCGGCTGCCCCATTGGCGGAATTCCTTGATGTCGTCCAGCGTGACATCATAGCCGCACAGATGCAGCAGGCTGTACAGCAGCATGGAGCCGTGGCCGGCGGAGAGAACGAACCGGTCCCGGTCGGCCCACTTCGGGTTGGACGGGTTATGCTTCATATACCGGGTCCAGAGGGTATAAGCCATCGGAGCCGCTCCCATGGGCATGCCGGGATGGCCCATGGCCGCTTTCTCGACGGCGTCTATGGTCAGGGTGCGGATCGTATTGATGCTAAGCTCTTCAATAGTACGTGTCGCTTGCATGGATCAAGCCTCCTATAAAATGAAATTGCAGATTATTCCTTCCTTCATTATAATGGGGCTTAAACCATATATAAAATTGATATCTTAAATACTTCATATAGGCGGTGTCTATACCTATGATGAATTGGGACCTCTACAAGGTGTTCTGCTGCGCCGCACGGACCGGAAGCCTGTCCGAAGCCGCCAAGCAGCTCTATATCACCCAGCCCAGCGTCAGCCACTCCATCAAGCTGTTGGAGGACCAGCTGGGTCTGCAGCTCTTCTCCCGCGTCCCCCGCGGAGTGGAGCTTACCAAGGACGGCGCCGTCTTCTACTCGTACCTGGAGCACGCCTACAACTTCATCACCTTGGCGGAAGAGAAGATGAAGGAGCTGACCCACTTCACAAGCGGGGAGATCAAGATCGGAGGAAGCGATTCGTTATGCAAGCACTTCCTCCTTCCCTACCTTGAATCCTTCCATTCGGAATACCCGGATATCCAGATCAATCTGGTTCACGGCACCACCCCCGAGATCGTCAAGCATCTGAAGGAGGGGCGGATCGATCTGGGCATCGTCCGGATGCCCGTATCGGATGAGCAGCTCCAGATTACGGAGGGCATCATGCTGCAGGATTGTTTCGTCGTCGGACCCAAGTACAAGTTCCTGGCAGAGCGCGCTGTTTCCATGGAGGAGCTGCTGCAGTTCCCCATTATCCTCTTCTCCAGCAACAGCAATTCCCGCCGCTTCATCACCAGCCTGTTCCAGGAGCGGGGCTTGTCCCTGGAGCCCGAGATCGAGCTGGGAAGCGTGGACCTCCTGATCGAGTTCGCCAAGATCGGCTTCGGCGTCTCCTTCGTCACGAAGGAGTTCATTAGCAAGGAGCTTCGGGAGGGCGCCCTGTTCGAGGTGATGCTGAAGGAGCCCATTCCCTTTACCAAGACCGGTATCGTCACCTTAAAAAAAATGCCGCTGTCCCAAGCCGCCAGCGAATTCATCCGGAGAATGAGGCTTCCTTCCGAAGAGGAGCCCTCCGTCACGTGAATCATTCTGTAGTAAAAGACACATAAAATCGGTATTCCCGGCTACAGAACCCATCCCAACGCATCAGGTATAATCCGTTCATAAGCAAGATTCCACCGCATCCTCCTGGAGCGCATCCGTCTCTCCTCTGTGCTCTCATGCGGTGCCGGAGCTTCCGCGCTCCTTCCCCGCCTTGACGCCATAAAGCCCGCCGGAGCAAACGCTCCGGCGGGCTTTCCCCGTTCTGTTCATCCCGATTATTTCCCGGGAATTGACACAAGCTGTCGAATAATGGCTTGGACGATTAGGATTGCATCTTGCGGTGGACCTCCCGGTATTGTCCGGGGGTCATATCCTCCTGCTTGCGGAAGGAACGGATGAAGTTCTGCGAATTCTGATACTGAAGCTTCTCGGCAATATCCTTGACCGTCATATCCGTCTCGATGAGCCACTTCTTGGCCATGGTAAACCGGAAAGCGGACAGATAATCGCTGAAGGTCTGGCCCGTCTCCTTGCGGAAGACGCTGCTCAGGTAATTCGCGTTATAATGAAGCTCCGCAGCCAGCTGCTCGATGGTCAGCGCCGTATCGAACTGCTTGTGGATCCGGTCCAGGATCGTCTCCGAGATGCTCTGATATTGGGATTCCTGGCGCTCGCGGAAGATGGCGATGAGCGGAGATACGATCCGGCCCCAGAACCATTCCTCGATTTCCTTGGCCACCGGAAGCCGGTTCAGCTCATCATAGAACGACTCACCGCCGGGATTCAGCTGATTCAGGCGGATGCCCGATTCCTGCACCATGGCCAATATATTATTCAGAAGCTTCACGATGGGAACCTGATATTCCTGCGGCGTCAGCTCATGCTTGAAGATGCTGGACATCAAGCGGCTGAGCAGCTCCCGGGCTTTCTCCGGATCCGCCAAGCGGATGGCGTCGAACAGCTCGCTCTCCGTGAGCCATGGGTAGTCCAGGCTCCGCTGATGGCGTCCTTCGTTCATGTTGGAATAGTTGATGATGACGCCTAGCCCCAGATGAATCCGGTGCTTCAGAGCCTCCAAGCCTTCGCGGTAAGCTACCGGCGTATGCTTGATGTCATCGAACGGCATACTGATGCCAATGCTGACCTTCAGCTTCAGGATGTTCTGGATCACCTGCTGGATGGATTCGGTCAACGAATAGATCCAAGTGTTATAATCGTCCGAGACCTCCTCCGCCATCCCGACGAGCAGGGCCACGGTCTGGTCGATCGAGACGGGTACCAGCCTGCGGTCTTCGGGAATGAGCTCCTCTACGATATTCCGGATGGCGAAGACCAGCAGGTCCATGTCCTCCTTCCGGTAGGTGGTTTCCTCCAGGGTATCGATCTGAACGGCGATGACCGAGTGGGTCTTCCAGTCGGCCAGGCGTTCGTCGAAGTCGAACTGCTCCATTTTCTCCTGAATATCCGTTCTGCGCATGGTTCCCTGGAACAGCTTCATCAGGAAGAAGTCCCGGGCCTGCTGCAGGTAGCGGAAGGATTCCTGCTCCAGCTGGGTCTTCGACAGGAACAGATCCTGCACCCGGCTGCTGATCATATCGAACTCATTCACTCTGGTCCCCGGGGCTTGCGGATTCTTATCCGCGATCTGACGGACCAGCCGCTGGATTGGCGAGTACAGGCTCCTGGAGAAGAACCAGGCCACCGTCATGAACAGACCCGCGATCAGGACGGAGAGGAAGATGGTGAAGTTGCGGATCTTCACGGCCTCCTCGGTCAAGCTGTCGATGGAGATGATGGATACGTACACCCAATTGTTCGTCGACGACCGGAGGTAGGTAGCGGTGTAGTCCTTGCCGTCGGCCTTGGTCTGGAACTGGCCGCTTGTGTCCTTGAAGATCATCGTATTGGGAATGAATCCGGTATTCATCGCGTATTTGCCGATCATCTGGGGATCATTATGGTAGACCACCCGGTCTTGATCATCCAGAATCATGACGGTCTCATGCTCCCGCGGCGTATAGTTCAGGATGCTCGGCATGGAGCAGGACGAGATATTGGCGAACGCCATCCCCGTCTTGTCCGGAGAATGGGCGGGCAGCTTCTGGACGAGGCTGATGGTATACGGGCAGCTGTCCAGGTTGGCCTTCATCTCGCTGTAGAACCACAGACTCGGGTTCAGCACCCAGGAGCTGTTCTTCGGCAGCATCATCTGGTTGCCGATCTGCGCATGCTGGAGGTAGGTATCGAATTGATAGAATCCGGAGTTCTTCATCATCCAGTTCATCTTCAGGTTGACAATGGCTACGTCCTCCAGATTCGTATAGTACGTCTGGGTATTCAGCAGCTCCTTGCGCAAATCCTGATATAAGATGAAGTCCTGCTCCGTTAAGGTATCGCTGAACACCCGGGACATGACGGTGGAATTCACCAGCTGGTTCAAGGCGTGCTGGACCGTCTGCAGGGTCTGCTCGACATTGGAGTTCATCTGGGTCAGAATCTGATGCTGGCCCAGGTTTACTTGCTTTTGTATCTCACGAGAGGAATTCAGATAGGAGAAAAATCCGATAAACATGACCGGAAGGATACAAACCACGCAGCTGAATAGTGTCATTTTTGTTAAAAAATTGGATTTTCTCATCCTATTTCACCCCCTACATGCATACATTTATGATCGGATCACTCTATTGTACCAATTTGCCATGACGAATAGCAATGTGCGTTTTATGACATATTAATAAAAATTCTCAGAAGACCTTGTTTCTTTTTTCGTGTACAATTATAGTAGAGTGTACTTTATCGAAGGGTCTGAGAACCAAGATGAATATTCGTCCGAAAACACACGTTTTGGCCCTCATTCTGATCATCGTCTTGTCCTTGATCACCGTCTCTTGCACCAAGGAAGCGGTACCGGCACCGGAGGAAACCGGGAAGCCGCTGAAGGGACTGGCGAAGCTCAGTATGATGGTGCCGCTGCACCAAGAGAAGGCCCCGCCGGCCAGCCTCATGAGCGAGCTGCAGGCCCGGACCGGCGTAGAGCTGGATATCCAATGGATTCCGGATGACATCTACTCCAATAAATTCTTGAATGCGCTGGAGACCAATACACCGCGGCAGGTGGTCTTCGTCAAGCCGGTGGATTTCACGGCCGTTAAGAGCGCCATCCGTTCGAATATGTTCTGGAGCATCGGGCCGTACCTGGACCACTACCCTAACCTGAAGACGCTTAACAAGGCGGTACTCGAGCAGACGGCCGTGGACGGCAAAATCTACGGGCTCTACAACGAGCGCCCCGAATCCCGGCAGGGACTCATCATCCGCAAGGATTGGCTGGACCGGCTGGGCATGAAGGCCCCGACCAATCTGGAGGAGCTGTACCAGGTGATGAAGGCCTTCACCGATAAGGACCCCGATGGCAACGGCAAAGCCGACACCTTGGGGCTGACCGACCGGAACGACCTTTACTACGGCGCCTTCAAGACCTTGAGCTCCTACTTCGGCACCCCGAACTCCTGGTCCATTAAAGGCGATACCTTCGTACCGGAATTCGATACGCCCGAATATATGGATACGATGAATTATATGAAGAAGCTCTATAATGAGAATATCATAAATAAGGACTTTCCCGTTACAAGCAAATCGGTGCAGCGCTACATGATGCTGACCGGCAAAGCCGGCATTTATATCGGAAGCCTGGCGGATGCCCCCCGGATGCAGGAGGAAATGAAGCAGGTCAATTCAGACGCGGAGGTCATCGTGCTGAACCGGATCCAAGGCCCTAAGGGCTACGGGGTCTGGTCCATACCGGGCTATAACGGATTGTTCCTCTTCTCCAAGAAAGCCATCCCTACGGAAGACGCCTTGAAGCAAACCCTGGCCTTCTTCAACCGCAGCATGGATAAGGATGTCAGCAATCTGATGCTCTACGGCATCGAGAACAAGCATTACATCTTGAAGAACGGCCTCGTCTCCTCCCCTTCCCCTCTGGTGGAGAAGATGAACAACGAGGTGAAGCCTCTTCTGTCGCTGATGGTGTCCAACATCAACAATCCGAATCTGTTGAAGCTGTCCCCGGAGGGGATGGACCCGCTGGTTCGTAGAGTCGACGAGCTCGTGGCCGATAATTCCAGCTTTCTGATCCGGGATCCTTCGGTGGGCCTCTCCTCCGACACCTATGACGCGCGATCCATGGAGCTGAACGCCATCATCTCCAACGCCACCTACAATTACATTCTCGGCAAGATTGACGCAGCCGGCTTCCGCAACGAAGTTGCCATATGGAAGCAGCGCGGCGGCGCCCAGGTCATCCAGGAGCTGAGCGACGCGTACCGTCTGACGAAGGCTGCCAAATAAGCACGAAACTCCGACAAACACCGTTCAAGCCTTAGGCTTGGCGGTGTTTTTGCGTTTGTAACACCTATAATCATTAGTTCGGATTTGGGATTCTCGGGCTGAGCGGACAGCCAGCCGCCATCTTTTCAGCCACTTACGGACCCCATGGCACACCACCCAGAAACAAGAGAATGATTATTACCTTGCATCTAAGCTATAATCATTTCGACAGGAAGCAGCCGTTTCGATATTATTCGACACATTTTCAATCGGAATTGGCCGTTGCTCTTTGATTCACAAACGTATGAGACAGGGATTATTCTCGGAATCCGGCGTCATGGGTATAGTTAGAGGCGTAGACAGCAGACACCGCTGAATAGACAATTGAAAACGGAGGAAGAGAAAACATGGCACAAATGACCCGCAAGCAGTGGCTAAGTGTATTTTGCACCTTGGCAATGGCAGGCAGCGTACTGGCAGGCTGCGGAAGCAAGGACTCCTCGACGGGGGACAGCGCCTCTCCGGCGGCTACCCAATCTGGACCTGTAAAGTTTACCGTAATGGCGAACCTCCAAACCACCGAAGTACCTTCGGACAAACTGGAGAAGCTCATTGAGCAGAAGACCAATTCCGAGATGGACATCCAATGGGTTCCGGACGGTTCTTATGATGAGAAATTCCAAGCAGCCTTCGCAACCGGCGCTCTTCCGCAGGTCGTGTACCTGAAGAACTCCGCATCCTTCATTCTGATGCGCGACGCTATCAAGAACGGCCAGTTCTGGGAAATCGGGCCTTTCCTGAAGGATTACCCGAACCTTGCCAAGCTGGACTCGAAGGTGCTCGACAATACGAAGGTGAACGGCAAGATCTACTCTCTGTACCAAGAAAGACAGCCGGCCCGTGCAGGCATCATCTTCCGGAAGGACTGGATGGATAAGCTGGGCCTGAAGGCTCCGACTACTCCGGATGAACTGTACAACGTGCTGAAGAAATTCAAGGAAGCCGACCTGGGCGGCGGCGGCAAGACCATTCCGCTGGCTGACCGGAACGATCTGGTATACGGCGCATTCAAGACCGTCTCCATGATGTTCGGCACTCCGAATGGCTGGGGCGTTGCAGACGGCAAGCTGGTTCCGGAATTCACAACGAAGGGCTACATGGACACCCTGAACTTCTTCAAGAAGCTTCGCGAAGAGGGCCTGATCAACCAAGACTTCCCGGTTACCTCCAAGACCGACCAGCAGAACCTGATGTACACCGGCCGTTCCGGCATGTACATCGGTACCATGGGCGACGTGAAAAACATGTATGACAAGACCATCAAGAACGTTCCGGATGCAACCTTCGAAGTATCCAACGATCTGAAGGGCACTGACGGCAAGAACATCACTTGGGGTCTGAGCGGCTACGGCACCGTGGTCATGTTCCCGAAGACCTCCGTTAAGACCGAGAAGGACCTGAAGGCGATTCTGGGCGTCATGGACAAATTCCTGTCTCCGGAAGTGGCTGACATCATCAAGTACGGCATCGAAGGCGAGCACTACACCAAGAAGGACGGCAAAGTCGTCGTGAACCCCGATGCTAAGCTGCTGGAGAAGGAAGTCAGACCGTACCTGAACATGGCTCTGTACGACACCACCAACATCACGCCTTCCTTCTACTCCTATCAGCCGCAAGAGAAGGCTAACGATCTGTCCAATGCCGCTGTGAAGTTCATGGTTACCGACCCGACCGCAGCACTGGATTCCCCGACCTACACGGAGAAGGGCGCCCGTCTGCAAGAGCAAATGAAGGACGCCACTTACCAGTACATCATGGGTAAGATCGACGCCGCAGGCTACCAGAAGGCTATCGACAAGTGGAAGAACGACGGTGGTCAGAAGATCATCGACGAGTACAATCAGTCCTACGCAAGCGCCAAGAAGTAATCGGGATACACCAGGAACGTCAGGCCGCCCCGCGGCGGTCTGACCGACCTGCCCCCGTTGCTGAATTGCCTATAACACAGGAGAAAGGATGTATCCGTTATGAACAATACAGCTGCTCAAACGGGGTCGGTCCCTTACAAGGAAGCCAGAAGCGCCTTTTGGAAAAGGGTTATCCGCAACCGTAGCATCTATTTCATGATTTTGCCGGGTCTGATTTACTTTATTATCTTCAAGTACATCCCCATGCTGGGCCTGGCCATTTCCTTCCAGGATTATCTTCCCTTCAAGGGAGTCACAGGCAGTGAGTGGGTGGGCTTCAAGCACTTCGAGCGTCTCTTCTCCGACCCGGAGTTCTGGACCATCTTCAAGAATACGCTGGTCATCTTCGTAATCAACGTTACGTTCTACTTCCCAGTTCCGATCATTCTTGCCGTCATGCTTAACGAGGTCGGCAGCAGTCTCTTCAAGCGTGCGCTTCAAACGATCGTCTACATTCCCCACTTCTTGTCCTGGGTTATCGTCGTGTCCATCTCCTTCGTTATGTTCACGATGGACGGCGGTATCGTCAATGAAGTCTTGACTTCTCTGGGCTTCCAACCGATCAACTTCCTGATGAACTCCGACTGGTTCCGTCCGATGTACATCATGCAGGTTATCTGGAGAGAAGCTGGCTGGGGCACCATCGTATATCTGGCTGCAATGGCTTCCATCGACCCGGGTCTTTATGAGGCTGCCCGGATGGACGGCGCCGGACGCTTCCGTCAAATTTGGCACATTACGCTTCCCGGCATTCGGAACGTGATCATCGTCCTCTTGATTCTGAAGGTCGGCAGTGTTCTTGATACAGGCTTCGAACATATCTTCCTGCTGCTTAACTCCATGAACAAGAACGTCGCGGAAATCCTCGACACCTTCGTGTATACAGCAGGCTTGAAGCAAGGTCAATTCAGCTTCAGTACGGCTGTCGGTCTGTTCAAATCCGTCATCGCTCTGATCTTGGTCATCGGCTCCAACAAGCTGGCTAAGAAATTCGGCGAAGAGGGCGTATACTAAGATTCTCCCAAGGAGGTTCATACGATGCATAGCGATAAAACCCTCGGCAGCAGGATGTTCGACATCGCCAATTACCTATTGCTTACCATTATCGGGCTTGTAACCATTCTTCCTCTGATTCACGTATTGGCCGGTTCCTTCACCACCGCGGAAGAGATGGCCCGCAAGCCGTTCGTTCTGTTCCCGACCGTGTGGACCCTGAGCGCCTACAAGTACATCCTGTCCACCGACGCGCTCTTCCGCGCCATGGGCGTATCCATTCTGGTTACCGGTCTCGGCACGTTGATCTCGATGGCCCTAACTTCCTTCATGGGTTATGGTCTGACCCGCCGCGATCTGGACGGACGCAGAATCTTCAACCTGATGATCGTCTTCACCATGCTGTTCAACGGCGGCTTGATTCCTTCCTTCCTCGTCGTCAAGAACCTGCATCTGATCGACACCTACATGGCGCTGATCTTCCCGGTTGCCATCAGTGCATACAACCTAATCATCCTGAGATCCTTCTTCGCCGGCTTGCCGGACGGTCTCGAGGAATCCGCCAAGATCGACGGCTGCGGTGACTGGGGCATTCTGTTCAAGATCGTGCTGCCGCTGTCCCTGCCGGGCTTGGCCACTATCTCCCTGTTCTACGCCGTAACCTACTGGAACTCCTACTTCAGCGCCATCATGTACATCAACAAAGCCAACATGTGGCCGATCCAAGTTCTGCTGCGTCAGATCGTTATCGCAGCTTCCGGTATCGCGGCCAACACCGACACCGACTTCGTGAAGCCGCCGGAGCAAACCATCAAGATGGCCGTTATCGTCGTATCCACGATCCCGATTCTTATGGTCTATCCGTTCCTTCAGAAGTACTTTGCCAAAGGCGCGCTGGTCGGCTCCATCAAGGGCTAATCCCCTGGAGTCACCTGCAGCATTCATTCAAAAAGACCGTTTCCGGTTATCCGGAAACGGTCTTTTTTGGCCTCGTAGTCTATTAATCATTCCACAGCTTCACGCGGTCCTTCACCAGCTTGGAGAACTCCTTGTTCATCTTGTCGACGTTGGCCTTCTCCAGATCCTTCATGAAGGTATCCCATACGGCATCGAATTGGTCCGGCTTAGCCAGGATCGCCTCCGGTATTCGCTTCTTCATAATGTCCTGACTCTTCTGGAAGATGACGTTGGCATCCGAGCCCGTCTCCAGACTCATGCCCCAAGCCACGCCGTATTTGCGGACCGGGAACTGCTTCTCATCCGGCCAGAAGTCCTTGTAGGTGCTCTTGCCGTAAGCCTTCAGCGTGTCTTTGTCAGCCTGCGTATAGGCCGCCTGCACCTGCTCCGGGAACGTCGTCGTGTAGTAGTTGCCCGACGAATCCTTCACGCCGTCCCCGTAGCGGGGGGCCAGAAGATAGTTGCCGATGCCCGTGCTCTTCTTGAAGCCGTTGGCATCGTTGGTCTTCCGGTCCTGGACCTCCTTCGGGATGACCCGCTTGCCATTCTCGATCTTGTAATGCACGCCCTCGACGCCCCAGTTCACCAGCACCTGGCCTTCATCCGACGCCAGATAATCGAGGAACTGAATGAGGCGCACCGGATCCTTGGCCGACTTGGTGATGCCGATGCCGTATCCGGCCATGTAACCCGTCGGAGCGAAGGACATATCCTTGTACTTCTCGCTGAAGGTTACCGGGAGCCGCGCATAGGTCAGGTCATGCTTGCCTTCCTTCTTCAGAACATTCTCGGCTTCCTCGTAGTCCCATTTCTGATCGATCATCCCAAGGACCCGGCCAGAGGCGATCTTGGCCTTGTACTGGTCGTACTTCTGTACGAAGCTCTCCCGGTCCAAGAGACCGATGTCGTTCATATGGTTCAGCCAGCGGAAGTACTCCTTCTCCTCCGGCCGCTGATAGTGAAGCTTCACGTCATAGGTGCTCTGGTCGATGTAATATTCGCCGTCGTCCGGAGCTCCCGTCGTCAGGAAGGCCGGGTTGGTGGTGGAGATCAGAATCTGCCATTCCCCGGCGTTCAGCGTCATGGGAATGGTCGGCTTGCCGTCCGCCGTGGTCGGGTGCTTGGCCACGTAAGCTTTGAGCGCGTTCTCATAATCCTGTACCGTCTTAATCTGCGGATAGCCCAGCTCCTTCAGTACCTGATGCTGGATCTGAAACCCGCCGCCGGCGTCGAAGTACGTCTGATCCACCCCTGCGGAGGGAAGGATATAGATGGATTTGTCCGCGTTGCTCCAGCGAAGACGCTTGAAGTATTCACCGTACACCTTCTTGATGTTCGGACCGTACTTGTCGATGAGCGGGGCCAGATCGATTAGGGCACCGGCGTCGATCAGCTTCTGGGCGTTGCCCTTGGGCATGACCAGCTCGGGGAAATCGTTGGAAGCGACCATCAGGGAGAACATATCCTCGTCCTTGCCGCCCACGGGAAACTCCTGCTTCAGGGTGATGCCGGTCTTCTCCTTGATGATCTTGCCGATCTCGCTCTGCATGTCGTCCCAGCTGGGGTTGGTGTCGCCGGAGGCCATCCGAATCGTGATGGGGTCCTTCTTGGCCGCCGCGGCGGAGGATGCCGCGGCTGCGGTTGGAGATGTGCTGGAAGCCGTCTCCCCGGAATCATCGGAGCTGCAGCCAGCCGCTGCAACCAGGGATCCCGCCAGGACAACCCCGGCCACCTGGGTCCATTTGTACGTCATATTCTTGCCTCCCCTTCCATTTTACAGTTCGTTGTATCCCACAGGATTCCTGTTGGTACCGTTAACTTTTTACAGCTCCCAGCGTCATACCCTTGACAAAATACTTCTGGAGGAACGGATACACCGCCAGAATGGGTACGGTTACCACGATCGTGATGGCCATCTTGATCGATTCGGGGGAGACCGAGGACAAACTCTGCTGGGCGTTCGGGTCCCGGTAATTGTCATTGCCGGACTGGGTGGATTGGATGACCTTCATCAGCTCGTATTGCAGCGTCGTGTTGTTCGGCTTGGAATGATTGTACAGATAGGTGTCGAACCAGGAATTCCAGTGGCCCACCGCCACGAAGAGCGCCACGGTGGCCAGCACCGGCTGGCACAGCGGCAGGACGACTCTCCAGAAGATGGTCCAATCGTTGGCCCCGTCGATCTTGGCCGATTCCTGAAGGGCGTACGGAAGCCCGTCGATATAGGAACGGATGATGAAGACATTCCATACGCTCATGATGCCGGGGATGATATACACCCAGAAGGTGCCCATCAGATGCAGATTCCGGATCAGCATGTAGGCCGGGATCAAGCCCCCCGAGAAGTACATGGTCAGCGCGAACAGGAAGGAGAAGAATCTCCGAGCCTGGAACTCTCTGCGGCTCAGCGCATAGGCGACCATGGAAGCCGAGAGCACACCCAGCACCGAGCCGAGGACGGTCCGGATCACCGAGTTCCGGAAGCCGGTAAGGAGCCCCTTGAACTCGAAGATTTTCTCATAATTCTTCAGGGTGAATTCCCTCGGGTACACCGTGATGCCGCCCCGGACCGTGTCCACCGAATCGTTCAGCGAGATGGCCAGCACGTTCAGGAACGGATACAGGGTCACGATGCCCACCAGAATCATCAGCACGTACAGCCCGATGTCGAACACACGGTCCGACCGGCTTCGTTGAACCACGCCTTGCATCGGAACAGCCTCCTTCGCCAGCTAGATGATGGTCTCTTTGGTGACCCGTTTGTAGATGCCGTTGGCCGTAAGCACCAGGATGATGCTGACCACGGAATTGAAGATGCCGATGGCAGTCCCGTAGGAATACCGGCTCAGGTTGATGCCGTAATTCAGCGCGTAAAGATCGAGAACCTCGGAGTAGTCGATGACCAGCTTGTTCCCCAGAAGAAACTGCTTCTCGAAGCCGATGCTGATCAGGTTGCCGATGGAGAGGATCAGGAGCACCATGAAGGTAGGCCGGATCCCCGGGAGCGTAATGTGCCACATACGCTTGAACCGTCCGGCGCCGTCAACGGTGGCCGCCTCGTACATCTCCGGGTCGATGCCCGCCATGGCCGCCAGATAAATGATGGAGTTCCAACCCGTCTCCTTCCAGACGTCGGAGGCGGTGACGATGCCCCAGAACCAGGTTCCCTTAGCCAGAAACTGGACCGGCTCGTCGATGAGATGCAGCGCCATCAGGAGCTGGTTCAGGGCGCCTCCGTCCATGGACAGCATCTTCGTGACCAGACCGGCCACGACCACCCAGGAGACGAAGTGGGGCAGGTAGGAGATCGTCTGGATGGAGCGTTTGAAGAAGGAGCCCCGGATCTCATTCAGCAGCAGAGCGAACAGAATCGGAATCGTAAACCCCGCCACCAGTCCCATGACGCTCATGCCGAGGGTATTCCGGAGAACGAGGTAGAACCGGTCGTCCGTGAACAGCTCCCGGAAATTGTTCAGCCCCACCCACCGCTGGTCCAGAATGCCCCGGCCGGGCTTATACGTCTGGAAGGCCATAAGCCATCCCCACAGGGGAACGTAGCTGAAGACGATCAGCCAGATGACGAACGGCACCGACATCAGATAGAGGTACTTCTGCCGCAGCATGTTCCGGACAAACGTCCCCCGCTTCCTCAGGGCTGCTTCGGCTGGTACAGGATCATGCCGGATTGTGAGCGGTTTCATCTCGTTTGCCCTCCTTCGTTTCACTTCACTTCTCTCGCTCGTGTCCTTATCTTAGCGCATCCGCCGCAGACGGATAACCGAACAAATTCCATCGAATATCATATGAAAATAAGCGCTTTCAATCCGGTGCGTCTTGAATGGTAACAAAAAAACGCAGAGGGTTCTCCCTCTGCGGTAAGTAAAGCATAACTGCGTGATCAATCCTCCCGGACCGGCGCCTGCGGTGCTTTGGCGCGGCTGCCCTTGAAGGAGGAGGGGGAGGTGCCCACATACTTCTTGAACTTGCTGTGGAAGTAATCCACATTGGCGTAGCCCACCCGGTCGGACACCTGGTGCACCTTCAAGCCTTCCCCCAGCAGCTCGATGGCGCGACGGATCCTTACCTTGTCCAGATACGTGTTGAAGCTCTCCCCCGTATGCTGCTTGAACAGCTTGCCCAGATAGCTGCTGTTGTATTTGAACAGGTCCGCCAGCGTCTCCAGCTTCAGGTTCTCGCCATGATGGCGCTGGATGAAGTCCAGAAGCTGCTTCATGACGGTGCCGCTGCTCCGGTTTCCGAGCCGGAACAGGAGCTCGGCCATACGCCCCTGCACCAGCTCCAGCAGGGCACCGTAAAAGGGCTGCCGGTACAGCTCCGGGATGAGCGGCATCGCATCCTGAACCGCCTCCGGCCCATGCGCCGCCGACAGCTTGTTCAGCGCCAGGGTCAGAAGATGGGCGAAGCTCTTCTTCACGGACGCCTCGGAGCAGTCAAAGGCGGTGATCTGGTCCCCGGCCCGTCGCAGCGTGTCCGCAACGCCTTCCCGGCTGCCGATGTCCACCGCATAATACAGCTGCTGCGCCAGCGACTCCAGATCCGGAGGCGTGTCTGCCGCTGGCTTCCCGTTGCCGGATATCGCCCGGTTCCCCGCTCCGCAAAGCTCCTCCACCATAATGTCGCAGCCTTCCATCAGAAAGCTGCGCTTCATGAGCCGCAGGGCCCCGTCGTAGGAGCGCCGAAGGTCAGCCAGCTGCCGGACCGGCTCCCCGGCCGCTGCGATATAGCGGACCTCCCCTGCGCCTTCCCGAAGCCGCGCGTTCACCTCCCGGCGTATGGCCGGCTGGCGGACGTCCTCCTTCAGCAGAAGGCCCACATAAGGCTCCGCTGTGAACAGGCAGCCTGCGCCCGTCTCCTCGAGGAGCTCCGCCCAGCGCTTCCGGACGGCGGCATGCCGTCCGGGCACGGAGGCCTCCTCCCGTCCCAGCTCCAGCAGGATGACCTGGTACATCCGTGCGGCAGGTCCAAGCAGCGGCAGCAGCTCGGCCTCCGCCTCCGCCATAACCGCGGCTTCCGAGGATAAGAGCCGTCCGATCCATTCGTCCCGCCGCACGGCCGTTTCCCGGACCGCCTGGTGCTTCACGGTCTGTTCCCGGTCCAGCAGTGCCCGGACCCGAACCAGCTCCTTCTCCAGCTCTTCCTCGTCCAACGGCTTCAGGATATAGCCGTCCACCCCCTGGACGATGGCCTGCCGGGCGTAAGTAAAGTCCGCATAGCCGCTCAGAATGAGAATATGGCACCGGACATCCGTCTTCCGGATCTCCCCGATGGCCGTCAGTCCGTCCATACCAGGCATCCGGATATCGATGACGATCAGATCCGGCTCCAGCTGGGCGTGCTTCGCCACCGCATCACGCCCGTTGGCGGCGTCGCCGGCCACTGCAAAGCCGTGCGCAGCCCAATTCACGATGGTGCGGAGCCCCGCACGGATGGCCGGCTCGTCATCCACCAGCAATACCTTATACATCGCTACCCGCTCCTCCCGCCGGCACCCGGAAGGAGATCCGTGTCCCCGTTCCGGCGCCGCTGTCTATCCGAAGCCCCACCTGTTCCCCGTACGACAGCACCAAGCGCTGGTGCACGTTCCGGAGCCCGATCCGGTAGGTCTCCTCCTCTTCCATATCCTTCAAGGACGACTCGATCTCCTCCAGACGTTCCTTCTCAATGCCCGTTCCGTTATCGGCCACAAGCACCTGCAGACAGCCGTCCATCAGTCGGGCCGAGATGCGGACAAAGCCGCCGAATTCCACATTATCGAGACCGTGAACGACGGCGTTCTCCACCAGCGGCTGGATGATGAGCGGTGGAATATAGACCTGCAGGCTGTCCTCGTCCGCCTCGATCTCGAACGTCAGCCGCCCGTCGCCGTAACGGAACTTCTGGATCTCCAGGTAATAGCGGACGATCTCCAGCTCTTCCCGGAGCTCGATCCGCCTGGCCCCGATCTCGATGCTGCGCCGCATGAGCTTGCCCAGCAGCTTGACGATGTAGGCAATTTCCGTCTCCCCCTTCACATGGGCCTTCATCCGGATGGACTCCAGCGCATTGTAAAGGAAGTGGGGGTTGATCTGGCTGGCCATCATCTTCAGCTTGATTTCCCGCTGGCGCAGGGCCATCCGGCTCTGCTGACGGTGGGATTCGGCCACCTCGTGCATCAGCCCCCGGATGCTGGCCACCATGTGGTTGAACTGCCGGGCCAGAAGCCCCACTTCATCCCCGCCGTCCACGGTGGAGGTCACGTTCAAGTCCCCCAATGCCACCTTGGACAGCACCTTGTTCAGCAGCAGAAGCCTCCGGGTCAGGAACGACGAGGTAAAATAAATCAGCACCACCGCAATCACCAGGCTGATGATGATGATGGTAAACCCCAGCTTGCTGATCCGTTCCGCTTCTCCTGCGATGCTGGCGATGGCAAACACGGATACGATCTTCAGACCGTTGTGGCTATTCCCCGGCAGCAGCTCCTCGATGACCAGCTTGGAGGGCTTGCCGTCCACCACCATCTCGTACGTGCCCTTCGGCTTGTCGAGCAGATTCCGGGCAAAATCCAGGCTGCCGATATCCCTCCCCACCCAACTGGTGTCCTTTGCGGCCACGACGATGCCCCTGGCATCGAAAATCATCGTATCGAACGGCTCCTGCTTCACGATATCGTTCAGCTCATCCTGGTCGAAGTCAATGACCACGAGTCCATTCGTCCGGTATTCCGGGAAATTGATCTTGCGCACGAGGCTCAGAAAGCGCTGGTTCCCCTTGGTCTCGTCCGGGATGAAGTACCAGCCGATGTTGTCCTTCTTAAGCTCCATCGCCTCCTTATACCAGAATGATGACTGCACCGCCTCGTCCGGATGAAGGAAATCCCAGTTGTTCATCATGGTCGGATTGTTCGTATAGAAGCGTATGTTGTGAATCTCCTGATAGGCGCGGACATGCTCCTTGAAATCCGTATAATCCCAGAACGCCTTCACCTGCTCGAAGGTGGATTCATAGTCCGTGTTGACGACACGGGTAAGCCTTTTGTCGACCAGCAGATTGTTGGAGATCTCGATGGGCATGCGCAGGATGTTGGAGGTCCGGGTCTTGATCTTGTCCACGTTGTTCAGGGTTTGCTGGGTGGCCTGCTTCAGCACCGTCTGGCGGTATTGCACCGTCAGGAAGACGCCGACGATCATGACCGGGATGAAGACGACCAGGATGAAGGAGATCATCAGCTTGTTTTTCAACCGGATGTCGTTGGTCCGGCGGAGCAAGAGATTGGCTTTGCCTGGCATGGGGCCTCCTGGTAAGCGTTTTCTTAATCGAATGTTAGCGGGCCGGACCGTCCTTAACGACGAAGCTGCCTTTACCATAACCTGGAACGGACGCGACCGGATACAGGAGTTATTATACATGAAATCATATGGAAATTAGAGAATTTGGCGAACATATGGGGACCACATCAGTGGCTGCCTTGAAAGTGAAGTTGGCCGGAGACTCTCATCTTGACGGACGGATCGGGATGGGATAAACTAATGTTGAACAGTGTTCAAAACATAAACTTCGTTTAATATATGATGGAGGTGTCCCTATGACCAAGCAGCGGCAGCTTCGCAAGCAGGAGGAGATCCGCCGGACCATCCTGGACGCCGCCCGGCAGATCGTGCTCCGTGAAGGGGTGCAGGGCTTGTCCATCCGAAAGATTACCAGCGCCATCGAATATTCGCCCGCCATCATCTACCATTACTTCAAGGATAAGAACGAGATCGTGGAATCTCTGGTCGGAGAGGGCTATGCCAAGATCCTGGATTCCATCCGCACGCTTCCGAAGAATATCGCTGAGCCGGAGCTTGAGCTGAAGGAGATGTTCACCCGGTACATCCGGGCCGCTCTCGAGGCACCGGAGGAATACAAGGCCTTCATGCTGCAGGAGGACCCAGCCGTGCTGAGCCGGACCAGTCTGCTTGCACGAGGCATCTCCGAGACGAGTCCCACCATGCAGGCGCTCAGCCAGGTCATCGAACGGGGGATCCGCCTGAATCGGTTCGCCGCAGCGGATCCGGAGCTG
The DNA here is from genome assembly GCF_051594765.1 of Oryzibacillus soli. Lineage (NCBI taxonomy): Bacteria > Bacillati > Bacillota > Bacilli > Caryophanales > Paenibacillaceae > Oryzibacillus > Oryzibacillus soli. The sequence goes on along the minus strand of NZ_JBPPGJ010000006.1, from coordinate 285,577 downwards.
ACTGCCCAGATCCTCTGGACCTCCACCTTCGGGCTCTTGATGAAGCTGATCCTGGAGAAGAATGTGACGGAGGAACAGACGGAACGCCTGATCGAGCGGCATTTTGAACTGCTGTTTCAAGGGTTATTGGGACCGCTTTCCCCCGGATGATCCGGTCCGGTCCCTTCCATTCGAGGAGGATTGAATCCATGAGAACCTTGATCGTCTATGCGACGAAATACGGATGTACGGAGAAATGCGCCGGACTGCTGAAGCACGAGCTTGCTCCGTCCGGAGAAGTGGATTGCGTGAATCTGAAGAAGATGGGACTGCCGGACCTGAGCCGGTACGACCGGGTCATTATCGGGGGCTCCATCTATGCCGGAGGCATTCAGAAGGAGGTCCGCTCCTTCTGTGCCACCCACCTGCCTGTATTGCTGCAGAAGAGGATCGGCCTCTTCATCTGCTGCATGCAGGAGGGCGAGACTGCCGAGCGGGAGCTCCTGCAGAGCTTCCCGGCGGAGCTTGCAGCCCACGCATCCGCTAAGGAACCCTTCGGCGGGGAGTTCATCTTCAAGCGGATGAGCCTGCTGGACCGGTTCATCGCTTGGAAGGTGGCCAAGATCGAAACGGACACCTCCACCCTGTCGGAGGAGAAGATCCGGCGTTTCACCCAGCAGATCACCTGTGCTTGACTCTAGAATGCGAGAAGGGGCCGTCCCTTGCCGGTATATACACCGGCAAGCGGAACAGCCCCTTTGTGTTTTACCACTCGATGATCTTGCCGCGATCCAGAATTTTTCCGGATTCGAGCAAGGACGTCAGAATGACGATATCTTCCGCCGGAAGGTGGAAAGTTTTGACCATCGCTTCATGAAGCGACATGGTGATCCGGCGCACGTCGCTTTCCTCCCATCGGCTGGGCAGGCACAGCCGGACCATGGCCTTATAGGCCTTGCCCGCCTGGTGCACATGCTCCATGACCGTTACCGTAATATCCTTCAGGCTGATCTTCGCCAAGGAGCTCCAGGCTCCCATCAGCTTCTCGGTCTGCTCTTCGCTTACCGGGAGGTCCTTCCCTACATAGATGAATGCCATTGGCATCTCGAGCACCGCCTTTCTTCTGACCGGCGAACCGGTTCTATTCTACTTCTCCGCAGCTGGCCCATCTCCTCCTTGTACCGGTGACAGATCGGTTCTCTTCCGTTCTTCCAGTCCGGCTCAACAGGGTTCGTCCCTATCCCCCATCCTTCCCCAAAGGTTCCCATTTTACATCAAAGGAGCTTGGAAGCCCGATGTAGAACCCCTTAATCCATAAGCTGGAATGACCTTTTCCAGCCCCCGGAAGGAGATGGTCCCGGATCATGAAGCGACGAAACCTACGCACTTCCCTCCTGGCAGCCACCCTCGCAGGCTGCGCCGCTGTCCTGCTTCCGATGTGGGGGGTCTCCGCTCAGGAGCAGGAGACGCTCTACCTCATCGCGTATGACCAAAGCCTGCCGGCCGGCTACGAGGCCGACATACAACAAGCGGGAGGGCGCGTCGCCGCCGTCTCCCCGGAGCTTCGCGCAATAGCTGCCGTCTCCGGCAGGGACATCTTCCTGCCGGCTCTGACTGCGGCAGGTCCGCCGCTGGAGGCGGCCGGTCCCATGGATGCCGCTCCGGATGCATGCCCGGGAACGGATACTGGGGACGTCGTGAAACCTCACGCCCCGGTGAGCCTATCCGCCCTCGATGCGGAGTGGAGCTTCCAACGGGACATGGAGCGTTACGCTGCCGCCGGCGGGATCGGTTCTCCAAAGGAGACTGCGGAGGGCGAAGCTGGGCGAGGCGAGGCTGATCGGGGGCCCCCCGGCGAAGCAGCTCCGCTTACCCCGGGAACCGCCTCCGGCACCGCCTCAGACCGGTTCTTCGGAGCCGCAGGGGATCTGGCCGACGCCGTGCGGACGAGCCGGTCCGAGGTCCAGCTCCCCCCGTCCGCGTTCTGTGCCGCACCCGGCTCAGCCGGACGCGTGCTGCTCCAGCGGGCGCTCCTGCACGCTGCGGCGAACGGCGTCTCGGTGACGGTGATGCGGTGACCGTATTCCGGTGACGGCGGAAGAGCCTTGATTCAAGCCCAAAAAGCCGCTCTCCGGCATGCTGAACGACAGCATGGGTCAGGAGAGCGGCTGTTCGGGCGCATCCAGCGCCCGCTGTTAGAACGACATCGTGTACTCGGCTCCTTCGGACACTTGGAATTCCAGCCAGCCGTCCGCCAGGACTTGATACGCTGCGGCTTCCCCATCTGCCGTCCGCATGGACGCCGGCGCGGAGGAGGCCCATACGCGGCACGTCCCGCTACGCGCGGCTGCGATGACGGCCTCCACAGGCTGCCCGCCGGCCCAGCGGATGCCCACCGTATAGCCGCCCCGGGCCCGGAGGCCGGAGACCCGGCCCCCGGGCCATTCGGAAGGCAGCGCGGGCAGCAGGCGCAGGCCTCCGGCATGGCTCTGGAGCAGGCACTCCGCGATGCCGGACGTTCCGCCGAAGTTCCCGTCGATCTGGAAGGGCGGGTGGGCATCGAATAGATTCGGATAGGACGAGCGGGCCAAGAGCGTCCGGATGTACCGGTTGGCGGCTTCCCCGTCCCGTAATCGAGCGAAGAGATGGATGAGCCAGGCACAGCTCCAGCCCGTATGGCCTCCGCCATGGGCGAGACGGTGCTCCAGCGAGCGCCGGCAGGCTTCGGCCAGCTCCGGCGTCGTATCCGGATCGATCCGGCTTCCCGGATAGAGGCTGAACAGATGGGACACGTGGCGGTGCCCAGGCTCCGACTCCCGGAAGCCGGTCTGCCACTCCTGGAGCCGCCCGTCCGGTCCGATCTTAAGAGGCGCCAGCTGGACGCTTGCCGCATGGAGCTCCTCGAGAAGCTCCGGATCGGCATCCAAGAGCCGGGCAGCGTCCGCCACCCGGTCGAACAGCTCCCGGATGATGGACAGGTCCATGGCCGAGCCCATGGTCACGCTGGCCACCTCCCCGTCCGGCGTGAGGAAGGTATTCTCCGGCGATGTGGAGGGGGAGGTGGTCCGCTCCCCCTCCGGTGTCTCCACAAGCCAATCGAGGCAGAACCGGGCCGAATCCCGGAGCATCGGATACACCTCCTCCAGAAAAGCCCGGTCCGGCTGGAATTCGTAATGCTCGTAGAGATGCAGAGCCAGCCACGGTCCGCCCATGGGCCAGAACGCCCACATGGCTCGGCCGTCCGAGGGACCGGCCTGCCGCCACAGATCCACATTATGATGGGCGGTCCAGCCGCGGCAGCCATAGTGGATCCGAGCCGTTCTGGCGCCGCTCCGGGCCAGATCCCGGATCAGGTCCAGAAGCGGCAGATGGCATTCCGCCAGGTTCGCCACCTCCGCCGGCCAATAGTTCATCTGGGTGTTGATATTCGTCGTGTAATCGCTGTTCCAGGGCGGCTGGACGTGCGGATTCCAGATTCCCTGCAGATTGGCGGGCTGGGTGCCCGGGCGGGAGCTGGCCAGCAGCAGATAGCGGCCGTATTGGAAGTACAGCGCGGCCAACTCTGGATCCGGCGCCCCCTCGCGGTAGGCTGCCAAACGCTGATCCGTAGGCAGCTCCGATTGGGGCGTACGGGCCAGCTCCAGCACCGCCCGGCGGAATGGAGCTCCGTGCTCCTCCAGGTGCCGGGACATAAGCTCCGCATATTCCCGGTCCAGAGCAGGGAGCAGCGGCCCGGCGGCCCGATCGCAGAGAGAAACCGGCCCCGTCCCGGGCTCCCGGTCGAAGCCGCAGTAATCTGTTGCGCCGGACAGGAGGAAGGTGGCCCACCGGCATCCCTTCACCTGCAAGGCTCCGTCGCGCAGCGCAACCGTCCCGCCATCGTCCGTCTTAACGGCCAGACGGACCTGGAACGAGAGGCCCCGATCTGCCTCGTACAGAACCGGATCGGGGTGGTCTCCCTTCCAATTGTCTGCGACATGGGACGGTGCCCGTCCCTGCAGGATCAGCTGGAGGGGCCTGCCGGAGTCCGCCTCAGCAGGCTCTAGGAACGCAGCGGGATGGGGGCACTCCAGCCCCGCCGACAGATGGAGCGGCTCCTCCCCCTCCGCTTCAACCCGAATCACCAGGACCTGATCGGGCGCACTGATGAACATTTCACGGACATAGGCGGCACCCTCTGATGTGCGGAACCGGGTGCGGGCGCAAGCCTCCTCCAGGTCCAGCTCCCGGACATAGTCCACTGTCTGCGGGAGCCCTTCCTGCGTGAGGATCAGGTCGCACAGAGGCTGGTAAGCGGCCACCGCTTCCCCGACCATATGCGCTTCCACGATCCGCTCCGCCTCCGCATAACGGCCGCCGGCAATCATCTCCCGGACCCGCTTCAGATGGCGAAGCGCTTCGTAATTGGCCGTATCGCGGGGGAAGCCGGACCACAGCGTATCCTCATTCAGCTGGATCCGTTCCCTCTCGATGCCTCCGAATACCATAGCTCCCAAGCGGCCGTTGCCGAGAGGCAGCGCCTCCTCCCATACGGAGGCCGGCTGCCGGTACCACAGCCGCCAGGGCTTGAGGGAAGATGCCGCAGGATCCGGTTGTTGCGGGAATGCCATGACGTTCTCTCCTTCCTCCATGCAGACGAATTAGCCCAAACGGATGGTCAGCCGCACATGGGTGGTCCCCGCCGAGATGCGGACCTCTCCATTCTCCAGCTCAGCCCCCTCGCCGTCCACCGAGACGACGGTGCCCATCCCCTTCAGCGCCAAGCGGAAAGGCTTGCCGGCGGTGTCCGCCTGCAGGGTCACAGCGCTGCCTGCACGGACGGCGGTTGCGGTGAGCTCCGGCGCACCGCCGGTATTGCGGACCGTTACCTGGGCGGAACGGCCGTCCTCCAAGGCGTACAGGCCCAGCTCCACCCCGTCGGCATAATCGTAATCGGGCCGGTTCTCCTCTTGGCCCATCGCTAGGAAGGCATTGGGACGGACGAAGAGCGGAAGCTCCAGGTAGCCGCAGGTCATCTTCCTCCAGCTCCCGCCACGGACGTTCTCCCCGGTCAGGAGGCAGGTCCAGCTGCCCTCGGGCAAATAATAAGAGACTTGGCCGTTCTCCTGAAAGACCGGAGCCACCAGCAGGCTCTCGCCCAGCATGTATTGGCGGTCGAGGAATTCGCAGGTGGGATCCTCCGGAAACTCCAGCACCATGGCCCGCATGGACGGCAGTCCCTCCTCATGGGCCTGGTGGGCGGTTTCCCACAGATAAGGCATGAGACGGGCCTTCAGCTTGGTGAAGAATCGGGTTACCTCCACCGCCTCCTCGTCGTACGCCCACGGCACCCGGTAAGAACGGCTGCCGTGAAGCCGGCTGTGGCTGGACAGCAGCCCGAAGGCCAGCCAACGCTTGAAGACATGGGCCGGCGCCGTATTCTCGAAGCCGCCGATATCATGGCTCCAGAAGCCGAAGCCGGTCAGTCCCAAGGACAGTCCGCCGCGAAGGCTCTCCGCCATGGACGGGTAGTCGGCATAGCAATCACCGCCCCAATGAACCGGGAACTTCTGGCCGCCGACGGTGGCCGAACGGGCGAACACCGTAGCCTGGCCCTTGCCGAGCTTCTCCTCCAGGACGCCGAAGACGACCTTGTTGTACAGGTAGGTGTAATAGTTGTGCATCTTCACCGGATCCGAGCCGTCATGGTAGACCACGTTCGTCGGAATCCGCTCGCCGAAGTCGGTTTTGAAGCTGTCCACCCCCATGTCCACCAGCTCCCGCAGGTACCCGGCATACCAATCGCAGGCGGCAGGGTTGGTAAAGTCCACCAAGGCCATGCCCGGCTGCCACAGGTCCCACTGCCAGACGTCGCCGTTGGCTTTGCGGACCAGATAACCGTGCTCCATGCCCTCCCGGAAGAGCCGGGAGCGCTGGGCGATATAAGGATTGATCCAGACGCAGATCTTCAAGCCCTTCTCCTTCAGACGGGTCAGCATCCCTCGCGGATCGGGAAAGACGCGCTCGTCCCACTTGAAGTCCGTCCAATGGAATTCCCGCATCCAGAAGCAGTCGAAGTGGAAGACGCGCAGGGGCAGATCCCGCTCCGCCATGCCGTCTACAAAAGAACTGACGGTCGCTTCGTCGTAGTCCGTCGTGAAGGAGGTGGACAGCCACAGGCCGAAGGTCCAGGCCGGCGGAAGGGCCGGCTTGCCGGTCAGATCCGTATATCTGCGCAGCACGTCCTTCAGGGTCGGGCCGTCGATGATGAAGTATTCCAGGGATTCGCCGGGAATACTGAACTGTACCTTCTTCACCTTCTCCGATGCGATCTCGTAGGAGACCCGCTCCGGCTGGTTGACGAAGACCCCATAGCCCTTGCTGCTTACGTAGAACGGAATATTCTTATACGTCTGCTCCGAGCTGGTTCCGCCATCCTCGTTCCAGATATCGACGGTTTGCCCGTTCTTCACGAAAGGGGTGAAGCGCTCGCCCAAGCCATAGATATATTCCCCCACACCCAAGTCCAGCTCCTCGCGCATGTAGGCCCGTTCCTTGCCTTCCTTCACGTAAGCCATGGATTTGGTACCGCTTCCGGTAATACGCTCGCCGTCGCGAAGGAAGTCCACGGCCCAGTCGGGCCCTTTGCGAATACGCACGGAGAGACTGCCGCTGGTCAGAACCACCGCTTCCTCGGTCTCCAGGATGCTGACCGGATCATCTGCTGCAGGCGTCAGCTCGAAGGCCGGACCGCGCTCCCGAACCCCTTCATGGTGAACCAGCTTCACACCGATGACGCCCGGCATGGGGCTGTGGAACCGAACGGTCAGGAGCATGGTGTCCAGCATATTGGAGCGGTTTACGATAGGACGGGGAGAGGCATAGGCCGTCAGAACTCCCTCCCGCACCTCGAAATCATGAACCATCTGAGCCCCCTGCACTGTAAAGCCTTCCCGAATCAGCCAATTGCCGTCAGTAAATTTCATGGATCTTCCGTCCTTCCGCTTGGAATTCGGCTGCCGATGCGTAAGCAGGTTGTGCCATTGGACCGAGCCGCACTATAATAGCATTATAATGCTGACTTGATGGACGGAAGTATCACGATTCCAGCAGTATATAGCATAATTTTGACGGAGGTGGCGCGATGGATGCGAATACCCGGCTGCTGCTCCGGGAGAACCGGGCCCATGGGGACGACCGCTTCCCCCTGATGGTCTACCGGATGGACATCGGACGGGGAGAATCGGTCTTGGATTGCCACTGGCATGACGAGGCCGAATTCTTCTACGTGGCAGAGGGGCAGGTGCTGTTCCAGGCGGATACGGAAACCTTCCCGCTCCGGACCGGGGAGGCCGCCTTCATTGACGGGGGAGATATCCATGCGGCATTCTCTCCAGACGCCTCCCCCTGCACTTATTACGCCATCGTCTTCGAAATGCGCCTCTTGGACGGCCTGCATTATGATGCCGTACAGGAAATGTCCGTGGCTCCGCTCCGGGAACGAACCCTGACTTTCCCCCGCCGCATCCGTCCCGGCACGGATTGGGAGACGGCGCTGCTCCGTTCGGTCGAAGCCATCCTTCAGACCTACCACGAGGGCCGGCCCGGCTTTCAGACCGCCATCAAGGGGCATCTGTTCCTCATGCTGTCCCGAATTGCCGAAGAAGGCCGGGCCGCGAACCGGAGCCAAGCCTCCCCGGGCGGAGCCCGTACGGAGCGACTGAAGAAGACGCTCCTCTACATGCAGGAGCATTACGGCCGCCCCATCCGGATCCGGGAGCTGGCCGGGCTCATCCCCATGAGCGAGAGCCAGTTCTGCCGGTTCTTCAAAGCAATGACCCGGCAGACGCCCGTAGAGTACTTGAACGCGTACCGGATCAAGATGGCCGTGGAGCTTCTCCGGCATACGGACCGGAAAGTGTCCGACATCGCCATGGAGGTGGGCTTCGACCACATCAGCTATTTCATCAAGGTGTTCCAGCGGATCATGCGGGCGACTCCAGCCGAATTCCGGAGCATGCAGACACAGGGAAACGGCATGACGGACCGCGCCGCCATGCCGTAGACTTCACAGTATCTTCTCGAACAGGCTGGCGCTCCAATGCTGCCGGTCCATTCGGGCCTGATAGACGTATCCGGCTTCCCGGTAGAAGCGGTTCAAGCGGGCGTTATCCGCCATACAATCCAGCCGCGCCCTGCTTCGGCCCGCTTCGCGGATGAAGTCCTCCGCGCAGGCGAGCAGCCGCTCTCCGATCCGCCGCCCCTTCCAGCCCCGGGCGACCGCCAGCCGGTGTATGTAGCCGGCCTGCTCCGCGTCGTTGCGCTCCTGCCAGATGAAGGGATCGGACCACTGCAGGGAGAAGGTGCCTGCCAGCTCTCCGTTCCCGCCGTCCCCCCAGGCCGTATACAATTCCGTCCTCGCATGATGCTCCCTCACCGTCTCCATCGTAAAAGATCCGGGTCTCCACTGAAGAATCCCCTTGGACCATATCCAATCCGCCGCCTCCAGCCACAGCTCCAGCACGGCTGGCAGCTCCTCCTCTGAAGCCCGGGCAATCCGAAGCCCGCCGGGTTCCGTATCCAACCGGATCGTCCTCATCCTCAGCACCTCCGAAATGTTCATATAAAATCCCTAAATCATTTGTCGATTCTTTTCGATAAATGTTGTATCATGGCGATAGGAGGGATGACAAAATGGAAACAAAACGTATCTTTCTTTTCCGGGGTTGGCTGCTGGGCACGCTGATGTGCATTCCTTTTTGGGCGCTGGTCTTGACTTACTTGTGGATTCGTTGAATAGACAGACCTAGGGCTCCCGGCTTCGGCCAGGTGTTCTTTTTTTGGGCTTTTGCCCGTGTCAAACCTCGCCCCAATAGATTTCGGTCCGGTAATCGAAGCTGATCCTGCCGTCTTCCTGATTCGCATCGAACAGCTCCCGGAGCTCTTCCATCAGGGGCTCATAGTTCGGCTGTCCGGGAAGCGGACAGTAAGAGGAGGACAGCAGTCTTCCCTTCAGGCTCTCAAAGTCCAGCAGCTGGCAGAAGGGATAGTCCGATAGCCCCGGTCCCCCGTTCCGGAAGAAGGACCGGAGCGTCTCCTGGGTAATGCTCTTGTGACCGACCTGCTCATAACCGGTGCAGTACGTCTGAAGCAGCCGTTCATAGCCTTCCCGGAACGAAGTGCCTGCCGTCTGCCGGGAGTTCCAGATCAGCGCTACCCTCCCGCCCGGTCGCAGGATCCTACGGAACTCCGCGAGTGCGGCGGTACGGTCGAACCAGTGGAAGGACTGGGCGCAGACCACATGATCCACGGAGCGATCCCCAAGACCCGTCGCTTCCGCCGACCCGGGTATGGCATGGAATTCCGGAGCTCCTCCCAGTGCCGCGACCGCAGCCTCCCGCATGTCCTTATTGGGCTCCACGGCCCACACCCGGCTTCCCCGTTCCAATAACAGCCGGGAGAAAATCCCCGTGCCCGCTCCCACATCCGCCACCTCGGCCCCCGGCCGGAGACCGACCGTCCGATATAAGAAATCCAAGGCCTCCTCCGGATATGCAGGCCGGTACTTCACATACGTCTCCACCCGGCTCGAAAACCGCTCCTTGCTGTCCATGCCATCCTCTCCCCTCATCAACTGTGGTCCCGACCCCGATCCGATCGGGCATTCAAATTCATCATACCGGGGACTCCTGCGAAAGTAAAACAGGCGGCCGGTGCAGGACATTCCCGCGCCAACCGCCCTTACAGACTATCCTTTTTGTTTCCCGAGACGGATCACGTTCCAGGACGCCTTCGGCAGCTGCGCCTCCAGAAGTCCCGCTTGAAGCGTGGATTTGCCGCCTGCATGCGGGGCAACCCGCTCCTCCCCCGCGCGGTTGACGGCCTTCAGGTCGTCGTGCTCCAGCACCAGATGCTCGAGGATCCGGAAGCCCTCGAAGCTGCGCACGTCGCAATCCAGAAGCAGCGGCTCCGACAGATGCCGGTTGACCGCGAAGATCGTCAGCTCCTCCGCTTCTTCATTGTAGACTCCCGTCGCGTCCAGATACGGCACGTCGGAGAAGTCCTTGGTGTCGTGCAGCGGCGAGGAGAGGACCGGACTCAGTGCGGTGCCCCGTCCGTACCGGGAGGCATGGAGGTACGGATAGAAGATGGTCTGCCGCCAGGAGCGGCCCCCGGTCTCCGTCATGATCGGGGCGATGACGTTGACCAACTGGGCCAGACAAGCCATCTTGACCCGATCGGCATGCTTCAGGAAGGTAATGAGCATGGAGCCCACCAACAGGGCATCCTCGAAGGTGTAGATATCCTCAAGCTGCGGCGGGGCGATGCTCCAAGGCTCCCGTTTGCTGTCCGCCGTATGGGAATGGTACCAGACGTTCCACTCGTCGAAGCTCAGGTGGATCGTTTTTTTGCTGCGCTTCTTGGCCTTGACGTAGTCGCAGGTGGAAACGACGGTCTGGATGAACCGGTCCATATCCACCGCCTTGGCGATGAAATTGGCCGTATCGTTCTCCTGATTGCCGTAGTACTGGTGAAGCGAGATATAATCGACGGCATCGTAGGTATGCTCCAGCACCGTCGCCTCCCATTGGGGGAAGGTGGGCATGTTGGAGTGGGAGCTGCCGCACGCCACCAGCTCAATGGAGGGATCGACCCAGCGCATGACCTTGGCCGTCTCCACAGCCAGACGTCCGTACTCCTCCGCCGTCTTATGGCCGATCTGCCAGGGGCCGTCCATCTCGTTGCCGAGGCACCAGGTCTTGATGTTATGAGGCTTCGCATAGCCGTGGGAACGGCGGAGATCGCTGTACTTGCTGCCGCCCTCGATGTTGCAGTACTCGATCAGATCCCGCGCCGCATCTATGCCTCTTGTGCCCAGATTGACCGCCATCATCACGTCGCTGCCCGCCTGCTTCGCCCACTCCACGAACTCGTTGGTGCCGACCTGGTTGGGCTCGATGGTTCTCCAGGCCAGCTCCAGCCGGCTAGGACGTTCATTCAGGGGACCCACGCCATCCTCCCAGTTATAGCCCGACACGAAGTTGCCGCCGGGATACCGGATGATGGGAACATCCAGCTCCTTCACCAAGCCGAGCACGTCCTGCCGGAAGCCTTTCCCGTCCGCCGCAGGATGTCCTGGCTCGTAGATTCCCCCGTACACCGCCCGTCCCAGATGCTCGATAAAGGAACCGTAGATCCGCTTGTCTACCGGAGCCAGCTTAAAATCCCGGTCCAACACCATCTTCGCCTTCAGCATTCTCCAACCGCCTCCCAGATTGTGTTGTTAATAAAATCATTAATTATGTTATGTTTACATTACCTATATTACCAGCCCCTTCCTGTTGTTTCAAGCAAAAAAAAGAGACGGCACATGGCCGTCCCTCTCTTCCGAAGCCCGTATCCGTAATCGCAAGATTTAATTCATCCAACCGAGCTTCTGCAGCATCCGCAGCAGCATGACTGCAGCTTGGGCCCGGGTCGCTTGAGCTTGCGGCTCGAAGGTCGTCTCCGTCACGCCGTGAAGGATACCGGCTTCGACGGCTTCCGCGACGGCGGACTGGGCCCAGCCTGCGATGGCACCTTGATCCCGGAACCTTGCCGGGTTCTGGTCTGCCTGCGCAGCGGGCTTCAGGCCAATACCCGTCGCTTGGACGGCCCGGATCACCATAACGGCCATCTCTTGGCGGGTCAACAGCTCATCCGGATGGAAGGCCCCATCGTTGAGTCCTTGGACCAATCCTGCCTTGACGGCGGCGCCTACCGGACCGGCGAACCAGTCTCCCTCGGACACATCTGAGAACCGGGCGGCAGACGCTTGTTCCGCAAGACCAAGCCCCCGGACCAGAAGCGCCGTGAATTCAGCCCGCGTGATGGCCCGCTCCGGGGCGAAGTCCGTTCCGCTTACTCCGTTCACGAGCATCTTGGAGGCCATCCGCTCCACCTCCTGCTTCGCCCAGTGTCCGGACAAATCGGAGAAGGTTTTGGGCCGCTCCGCGATGGTGTAGATGCTGTTTCCGTTGCGGATGATGGTGGCTGTCGTCTGTCCGTGTCCGACGGTGAACGCTGCCGGCACGAAGGACCAGCGTTCCGTCAGCGGATCATAGAGGAGTGCCGTCGCCCGATCCGGGTCCAGCTCCGCAGGGACCGATACGGTGCGTGCTACGAAGGTGGTGCCGAAATCCCGGATGGACAGGCTTTTGCCGTTAGCCTCCACATGAACGCTGAAGTCCACCGGACTTCCGGCCAGCCTGATGCCCGATTGGGCCGCCTTCTCCTCCATGGTCTTCTTCTGCAAGCCGCTTACGGGGCCCAGGGTAATGGCAAGCTGCATGTCCTCGAGGGCGGCTCCCAGCGATTGGGCCAGGCTCTCCAGCTGAACCGCTTGGACCGGCAGCCGGTAGCCGACCGCACCAGCTTCAATGTAGAGGAAGGCATCCGGAGCGCTCTTGGCCGCACGAAGCACGGGGCCGGCAGGCAGCACCGCCGTCAATGGGCCTTCCGATGCCTCGGCATGGATCGTGATGGTCGGGTGAGATTTCCCGCTAATCATATCCAAGGCTTGCTGAAGCGCTGCGTCGGGAACCTCCATCTTGGAGCTCTTGGAGCCGTCCGCTTGCGTCTCGACTGCAGCTGTGCCGGTCACCTTCACTCCACCGGCTACCTTCACAAGCACGAGGGTTGGTGAGGAGCCCGGCGGATTGCCATGGGGCTGACCGTTGGATGTTCCAGCGGGCTGGCCTCCCGGCTCAGTGCCCGGCTGGCCTCCAGGCAGATTCCCCGGCTGGCCGCTGGCCGGTCCCTCCGGTTCTCCGCCCGTGCCCCCGCCGCCGTTGCCCCCACCGTTGCCGCCGCTGCCTCCGTCATTCCCGCCGCCTCCGTCCGGGGTCGAATCCGCAACCGTGACCACGACTACCGGATCCAAGCCGCCGCTGAAGTCGAAGGTGAGCCGGAGTGCCCCGGCGGGCTGTGCGGCTAAATACTCCTTCTTCAGCGTAAACCGGTTGCCCGATACCGTGAAGTCGGTCCCTTCAACCAAAGCCGTGGTGCCGTTGCGTATGGCCAGCCACCCGTTTCCGTTGAAGACCGCATTTACAGTAATGTCCTTATGGTCCGGCCCCTCCGCATATCGGTCGAAGACCGCCGTCGCCGGTGTAACCGACGCATTCGCGGATACGCTGCCGGAAGGATGGGTGATGACGACAAGATACGGCTTCTTGACTGCATTTTCCTTGGAATAGACGTACAGCTTCCTTCCCACCAGCACCTCCTGGACCAGCGCCAGGTCCAGCGCCGTGCCGTTCTGCAGCTGTTCTCTGGCGTAAGCCGTCACGTCGAAGGCCTTCTCAGCTTCCACATTCGTAAACCGGACGGGGCCGGTTACCGCTCTCCCCAGCGCCGGCTTGGTGCTGTAGCGGGCGGAGCCTTCCTCCCAGCTTCCCAGCACCGGCTTCAGCACCGTATCCACGAAGGTGCCGCTGGAATCATCCAGCTTACCTGTGGCATAGAGCTTCACCGACTCGATGTCGCCCGTGATGCCGCTCAGATCAAAGGTGAAATACGCCTCCCGGTAATCGTCTCCTCCGGCGTTCTTCACATTCAGCTTCGTATCGGCGCCGTAGACGTCTTTGTCATAGACACCGGACCGGACGAAGGTGTCCTTCACCGGGCTCAGCGTGACGACTGCCGGCTGGGCGGAAGGCACCAGGACCTGGAGGACCGCCGCCCGGGTGACGCCGCCCAGCGTAACGGCAGCCGTGATGCGGGCGGTCCCCGCTCCTGCGCCGGTGACGGTTCCGGAGGAATCAACCGCCGCCGTCAAGTCATTGCTGCTGTAGTAGACGATCTCCGCCCCGGTCAAATCGGCGGCTCCCGCATCGTCCATCCGGGCGGTCAGTACCGGAGACAACGATTCTCCCGCCTTCACGACAGCGAATTCCGTATCGAAGGAAGCCGACGCCAGCGACGGAGCCGCAAACTCGGGCTCGGCGGCGGCCGCATCATACGTGAAGACCACATTGTGGGTCTTCCCCAGCTCCACGGACGTATCCACTACGAATTGAATCGTCGGGAACAGCCGGATCACGTGGACCGTGCTGTCTGCACGGAGTACCCCCGTGCCTTTCTTCTTGATCTCGAAGCTGATGCTTCCCTGCTTGTGGGTCGGATCGGAAACCGCCAGCTGCAGGCTGTTTCCCGATTCCTTCATCATAAGCGAGGAGGCGTGGTTGGCCTTCACCATGCCCAAGATGCCCCGCTGCCAGAAGTTCATGCCCGTGATTCCCAATCGGGTGTCCTTAGCGGCTTGAACCTCCTTGGTGTTGGCTACAATGGTGACGTCCGGATGGGCGCTGTAGGCGGCCACCTCCCCGGACGTTTTCTTCGGCAGCTGGATGTAGCTGTATGCCGCATCCTGAGGTTGGACCCCATGGTCGAACCATAGAGTCATGTAATTTCGGGTATGCCAGAGGTGGAAGAAATCGAAGCCCGCTGCCGCTTCCGATGCCGGACCGGTTCCGCCTTGGGCGAACAGCCCCATTTTCAACCCGGTGTTCAGGCGGTCCGCCCCTGCCATGGGATTGATGAAGGTGCCGAGAGGCGCTCCCCAATCGGATTCGCTGCCGGAAGCGTAAACCGTGTAGCGGTCCCCGCTCTTGTCGATCTTCAGAAACACGTCCCCTGTAACGGCAAGAGGGAATTCCCGCGTCTCCTCCACGCCGCCCGCTTCACTGACTGCGAGGATCCCGATCCCCTGCGACGTCATGCCCTTCGCCAGGTAAACGTAGTTGTCGTCATCCCTGCGGATAAGAATCCCCGCTTCGTGGCCCGCTGCAGATGGGGTGAAATCTACCGCCGTCGTGACATAGAAGTCTTCCTTGGGCGTTGCGGTCTGGAACAGGTTGGCCGTGGAATTGGCCGGTCCCTTCAAGGTACCCGGCTGGGTAGAGATGCTGAGCCGGCTGCCCGTGAAGGCGTAATGCGTCTTATCCTCCCGGATCCAGCCCCAATAGGACGACCGGGTAGTGCTGTTGAATTCGTCGTTGCCCGAGATGATGAAGCGCTCGTTGATATCCTTGGACTTGCCGGACCGTTCCTCCCGGAGCATCCGCAGATCGGCTCCCCCGGGGAACACATACCCGCCCGTACCGTCCAGATGAGCCCAGCCGGCGCCGTTCAACCCGGTCTCCTGCCCCATCGGCGCGGCGTTCAAAGCCCCGTCCACGGTCAAGGCGTTGTCGCCTGCGGAATTCAAGGTCCGGTTCTCCACGATGGTCTCAATCGGCCGGCCGGAGCTGCTGTTGATGCCTGCGCCCAAGGCGACGATCTCATCATCGAACAGGAACCAGGACTTCTTGGCGGATACATCCATATCCGAATAATGATGCTGCTTGAAGTCCATACCGGCCGTGCCGTACTGGCGGTCCAGCGATACTCCGCCGGTCCAGCTGGTGGACATCAGCTCTCCGTCCCCCTGGAACTTGCTCACGTCCACATAGGGACGGTTGGCGGTGCTGGAGGCAGGACGGTTCACATCGCGGTCCACCGTAATGCCGGGCAGCCGGCTGGGATCCGCCGTGATCCAGAAGAGGGACAGGTAATCGAGGGGATCCAGATACAGCTGGGTCATCCCGTCGGCTTCATACCAGCCCTTCAGGTTCTCGTTGTTCACCGTTTCATAGTTGGCCATCCGGTCAGAGTGCATGGAGATGCTGTAGAGCCAATCCGCCCCCCGATGCACCACATTGTCCTGGTTGTAGAAGCTGAAGTTGCCCTGGGGCGGGCTGTACGGCTCCACGGACGAGTCGCCCAGGATTTGCTTGGCCTTCTGCATGTTCCAGATGGTGGCCGTGCTGAGATATGCGTTGGTGCTGGCCTCTTCGATATGGTACTTGATGGCGCTCTTAAGCCGGTCCGTATACGGATTGCCCGCCATCTCCACTTGAAGGAGCAGCGCATTGACAATGGCAAAGCCGCCGAAGGAATAGTCCCTCGAGATCTCCCGGCCGTCGATGGCATTGATGATCTGCCCCTTGTACAGATTGGGCTCGAAAGCCTGGAAGTACCAATCGAAGATGTTGCTCTTCCGGGGATCCGTGTTATCCCAGGTACTGCCGCTGACAAGCCACAGCGTCTCGGAGATGTCCGACAGCAGCGCTTTGCCGTACCCGCCTGCGTAAGGGAAATAATCGTGCTGGATGAAGGAGCCGTCATCGTAGAATCCGTCTCCCGCCTTCACATTGGGGAAGACCTCGTTCAGGCCGTCGGAGCCCATCCGGATCTTTGCGCCGTCCTTGCCGGTGATGCCCCGCAGCATCAGCACCTTGCTGATATAGACCCGGTTAGCCCCTGTCCGCGTAACCGTCGGGTTATTCTTGTCGATAGCCCGGTTCAGCTTGCCGACCAGATCCGGGTAGGGGCTGTGCGATATGGTCTCGTACAGGAAAATCATCGAATCGTTGATGTTGTTCGGCACGTTGACGAGCCAGTCGAACCAGTTGTCGTACATGCTCTTGGTTTCGTTGTAGCGTGCCGTATAGAACTGGTTCCAGCCCTCGAGAATGTCATGGAGCATGGCCTCATTCTGATAATAGGCCGAGCCGTAGGTCGCCCACTGCTTGGACATGGTCCGCAGCCGGCTGGATGCTGTCGCCAATTCCCCCGACTTGGTCGTCGAGATCAGATCCGGCCAGGAATACGTATTCTTGTTCATGGTATCCCAATAGCTCTTCGCATCGGCATCCTGGGTCGAGATGATGAGCCGGATGTCCGGATCGTCCGGATCATAAGGGTCGTCGGGATTATAGCCGGTCAGCTTCTGGACATACTTGATCCGAAGCGCGTCGTACTCATCCTGCGCCGCCGGATAGACCCGGACCGGCACCGGTGCGGAATCGCGGGTGACCCCGTCCATTGTAGCGGACACCCGGACCTGGAACGGCCCTGCATATACGGCCTGGGCCACGCCGATGCCGGCGCCGCCGAACACCAAGCCGCCGCCGCTGCTGCTGTAGCTGACCGTGGCATGGGACAGGTCTGCAGGCGTGCCGTCCTTCATGGTGCCCTGCACCGTGAAGGCGATAGATTCACCGGGCTTCAGCACTTCCTTATCGGCTGACAGTAGGATCTCCTTCAGAACATTGGGCTCCGTGTAGACCGCCGTATAAGCGGCCCCCGGGGAGACATTGCCTGCCGCGTCCACCGTCTTCCACGTGAAGGTGTAGGTGCTGCCCGCGGTTAGTCCTGTGACCTGAATGCGTTGGACCCCACGGGATACGGTTCCGATCAGCTCCGCACCGTTATAGATCCGGACGCTGGAGTAATCCGCATCCGCCGGATCCGTCCAGGTCAGCGTGTACTCGCCGTTGACCAGTCCGGCGGCCGGATAGGTCACCTCCGCCGGAGGCGTACCGTCGGCGGAGAGAAGGACGGAGGACGTACGCGTGACGCCCTCCAGCGTCACGGAGGCAGTAATGACCGCCGTCCCGCCGGAAACAGCCCGGACAACCCCCGTCGAAGGGTCATCCACAACCATCGAGGGACTGTCGCTGGTGTAGGTGAAGGCGGCCCCCGCCAGGTTCGCCGCCGTATTCGTATCCAGCATTCCTGTGACGGAGAGATGGGCGGTCTCGCCGATGCCCAGGGACATCCTATCCGCCGTTAGCGACACGGTCTTCAAGGCAGGCGTGCCGTTGATGACCAGATAGGGCTTCGCCTTATGGCCGGGAACATCCTCGATGGCCGTCGTCCGGGCTTCGACCCGGAGCAGCGCGCTTCCACCGGCCAGCGCGAAGGTGGCCCGCTTATCGCCGGATAGCTGGCTCCGGATGAAGGACGTCACGTCCAGGCTCTGCCAGCCTGGCGTCGACTTGCCGGGGAATGTCAGGGAGCCGATGGGCGTATTCCCCGGTCCGGGCTTCGTATTCCAGGTAAGGGTGCTTTCGGTCCAGTTATCGGCATTCGGGATATCCACCCCATAGACCCGAGTGGTGACCGTAGCCGTATTGTTCTCATCGTTCCGCCCGTAGAGGTAGAGGACCGCCGAGGTGATATGTTCCGGATAGTTGGCCAGGTCGAACTGGAGATAGGCCTCCCGAGGCGACGTTGTGCTGGTCTCCTTGACGTTCAGATAGCCGGGCTTCGCCGTCTCCCCGCCGTTGATCTGATTGCTGTAATCCGGTGTTGGGCTGGACGGATTCGTCTTTCTCACGTAATTGTCTTGAACCGGTAGGACGGTATACTGCTCCGGCGCAGCGGCCCGGGCGGAGGGGATGCCCATTCCGGCGAACAGGTTGCTTACCAGCAATACGATAAGTGCGACGGACAGATGTCTTCCTGCGACCTTCCCCATTCTCAGAGCCTCCTTGTTCCGGCAGCCGGGAGCGTGCTGCTTCCCAGTACTGCTAGAACTTCATACTGTTCTCCCTCCGCATATGGCAGAAGGGAATCCTGCCAATGCTGCCCGTTGACGAGGATGCTGGCCAGGCCACCCGACACACCCTCGGGATTCTCGACGGTGATCCTGTACCGGGCGCCCCGAAACTCCTTGGTAACCTGATAACCGCTCCACTCGGCGGGGATGCACGGATCGAGGAGAACCCCTTCCACGGTGGACCGGACACCGAGGAGGTACTCCAGGGTGGTCCACAGCATCCATCCTACCGTACCGGTGGAGTTGTGCAGGCTGGACTGCCCGAAGTTGGGCGAATCCTTCAGACCGAAATAGAAGTTAGGGACGAAGATCGGCACCTGCAGATTCCGTTCCGGAGGATTCTCCGGATTCGTCGGCAGCGTCTTCATGATGGTCTCATAGGCTTGGGCACCCCGTCCCACTCGGCAGTCGGCGAACGCCTTGAACATGGAAGCATGGCAGTAAATCGAGCCGTTCTCGGTGGTGCCTGCCAGCTTGATGCTGATCCGTCCCCACTTGGGATTCCACTCGGAGAAGGCCGGGTCCAGCAGCAGCGGACCTGCGGCGGTATCCAGGCTGTCGATGGCGGCCAGGCATTGCTCCAGGCGCTCTCCCCGTGCGGCCCCGCTCATGATGGCCCAGGTCTGGGTGTTCAGGAAAAGCTTGCCTTCGTCATCCTTCGCGGTCCCGAAGGGATCCCCCTCGTCATCGAAGCCCGCCACATACCAGAAGCCGTCCCAGCAAGTATCGTTGATGGCTTGGTCCAGCCGGGCAGCGATCCGCCTGAGGCGGTCCACTGCGGCAGCATCTCCTCTCCTCTCGCAGAGCGGCAGGAGAGAGCGGATCGAATAGAGCAGCGCCATGGTGCTCCACGCGGATTCGCCCCGGCCGAGCCGTCCCGGTCCGTTGATCGGATCGTTCCAATCGCCATGCCCCATGAGGCATAGGCCGTGGGCGCCGATGTCACCGGCCATGTACTCGGCGGCCAGCAGGAGATGCTCGTAGATGGATGCGGTTGCCTCCGAATCCTTGAAGCCGACCTGACGGTCCAGCAACGAGAGCTCGCCCGCTTGATGAACGAGAACCAGGAAGCAGACGAGGAGCCAGACCGGTCCGTCCTTGTGCTTCAGGAGACAAAGCTTCTGGGGCGGGGAGCCGTCCGTCATGATCCATTGCTTAATATAGCCGCTGCGCTCCTGATCCTTCAGCACCGACTCCATGTAGCCCAAGGCGCCCTCCGGATCCACCATGGCATAGCCCAAGGCATCCTGCAGCTGGTTGCGGATGGGGCAGTAGCTGGTCATCCGGTTGTTTCGGGCCTGCATGACGATCTGCTTCTTCAGCCAATAGTTCATGAAGTGATTCAGGTCCTCATCCGGCGTTTCCACATGGAAACGCTCACATACCTTCCTCCAATAATCCTCCACCTCCTGCAGCAGGACCGGGAAGCCCTTCTCCAGAAGCTTTAACTTCCATGCCTTCACGTCCTCCATTGTACGGCCGCAGCCCAGAACCAGATGGACCCCCTCCTCCGTTCCCGGCTCCAGGGTCCAGACATGCTGGAATGCCCCTATCGGGTTCACCGATTCGGCCAGCGTATTCGAGCACCGTCCGTTCTCCAGCGCCTCCGGAACCTCCGTCGGATCGTCCGTGCCGAAGAAGCGCCGCTCGCTGCAATCGTACGATTCCACGGGCCGGTCGGAGAAGAGATAGATGAGATTGGAATGATCTTCGCACTTCTCCTTCTCCTCGTAGAAGACATGATACGGGAAGGAGAAGCTGGCCAGCACCTGACTGTCCGCGTCGAATTGGCACTTGCTGCCCATCACCCCGCCGTTCTCGATGGAGAAGGCGGAGAACAAGGACAGGCGGCGTGCCCTGCCGGACTCGTTCTTCAAGGTGACGCTCCAGATTTCACACATGCCCTCCCGGGGAACGAAGACCCGGATCACCGCCGTAATCCCTTGATGCGTAGACCTAAGCTCCGTCCATCCCAGGGAATGGGTGCACCGGAACGACTCCCGTCTGCCCTTCAAGGGTTGGTAGGCAGGACACCACACTTCCCCCGTTTCCTGATCCTGGATGTAGAAATATTTGTACCCCTCGCCGTTAAACTCGCGGTAATTGGGCAGAAAGCTCATGCTATTCCCTTGGCCCGTCTGGGAAACCTCCATGTAATAGGTATCGTTGAAAAGGTAGTTGAACCACCGGGACGGGGTCTTCGGCGTATGGATCTCATATTCCATCCCGCCCTTGGCAAATTGACCGTACATCATCCAGACTCCTCTCTCTGCCACAGAGGCAGTCCAGCGATGTGGACTGCCTCTTATGAATTGCGTTCAGACCGCTCTTATTTCTTGATCTTCGCGTACCACTCTCTGGCGCGCTTCGTGACCTCTTCCCCGCCGGACTTATTCCACTTCTCGACGAATTCATCGAACTTGCTGATCGGGTATTGGCCCAGGATGATCTTGGTTGCATACTCCACATAGAGCGTGCGGTTGTTAATATCGGCGAAGCCGTCGTAGATGCTGGCAGGCAAGCCGTCGCCGGCAATGGTTTTGACGTACTTCTGGTTTTCCTTCATGTTCCGGGTATTCTGACCCAGCGCCCACGCCCGCTCTTCCGAGGTGGCCGTCTTCAGCAGGTTCGACTTGTAATCCAGGGTATCCAGATCATTGTAGGGCGCGAAGAGCTTGTTCTCCTGCGTGCTCTTGTCCGGCACGATGGACACCTTCTTGCCGTCCTTCACCTCATGATGCATGCCCTCCGCTCCGTAGAACAGATCCTCCCACTTGGACTTGTCATACAAGTTGTTCAGGAGCTTCATGGTGGCCAGAAGCTTCTTCTGATCCTTGTTGTTCTTCACGACCCAGACGGGGTTCTGGGTTTTCTTCAATGTATAGAAGCCCTTGTAGCCCGGTACCTCCGGAATCGGCAGAACGGTATAATCGCCCTTCACGTTGGTGTTCTTGAAGATTTTCTCGATGTGGCCGCCTGCATCCTCCGCCCAGTGGTAATAGATGCCGACCTTATCGGAATCGATCTTGCCGTCCCACTTGGCCTTGTTGTTCAAGAGGGTTTCCTTATCCAGCAAGCCGTCCTTGTACAGCTTGGCGATGAATTCCAGGGACGCCTTCATGTTCGGAGTGACGGCGGAGTAGGTCAGCTTCCCGTCGTAGATGTCCCAATCCGGCTTGCCCTCGTTCATAGCCACGCCGTACATGGCGAAGAGGTGGTCCATCCAGGCCGCCTGCTCTCGTCCCCCGGTCGGAATCTCATCCTTCTGGCCGTTGCCGTTCGGATCCTTGTCCCGGAACGCCTCCAGCACCTTAACGAAGTCCTCTTGGGTCTTCGGCATGGGAAGGCCTGCCTTATCCAGCCAATCCTTGCGGATCAAGCCGCCCATTCTGCCGTAATCCAGCACGCCCGGCACATAGTAGATCCGGCCTTGGCCCGTTGGGTCGTTGGCCTTCACGATCTCCCACACTTCCTTCGGAACGGCGTTCCATAGGTTAGGCGCATACTTGGGAAGCAGCTCCGTCAAGTCCGCAATCGCGCCGTTCTTCGCCAGGCTGGCCTCGATGCCCTGCTGCGGGAAGAACATATCCGGCATTTCATTAGCGGCGATCTTCATATTCAGCTGGTTCAGATAAGTGGTGCCGCCGTTCCATTCCACATAAGGATGCAGGACGCCGACGCCCAGCGTTTTCTTATAAAACTCGTACAGCTTGCTGCCCTTCTCAATGGGCTTGTAGCCCAGATTCGTGTACCAGATCTCCAGATCGACGATTTCCTCTTGCCCGGCGCTTGCCGCCGGCTTCTTGGATGTCTCTCCCGCTTCTTCCTTCTTGCCGCAGCCGCCGAAGACGGATGCCGCCATAACAGCCGTTAACGCAACGGCGCTCATCTTTTTCCAAGACATGTGAGAGTTCCCCCTTAAGGATGGATGTAATCAATATCTAAAAGCACTTGGGCTTCTAAACCGGTTCTGGCGAAGCTGGAATCAGCCTTTTACGGAGCCGATCATGGCTCCCTTGACGAAGTACTTCTGGAGGAACGGGTACACCAGAATGACCGGGATGATGGCGAACACGACGGTGGCCGATTTCAGGGTGCGCTCGTTGTAATTTATATCCATGATGGACTCGACGAATGGCATTTCATTCGGGTCCGAGATGAATTGGCGGATCTTGATCTGCAGCGGGAACCAATCGGGATTCTGGATGAAGAAGAGGGGATGCTGGAACTGATTCCACACTACCACGCCGTAAAAGAGGGCCAAGGTGGCCAGCACGGCCTTGGACAGCGGTAGCACGAACTGGAACAGCAGCCGGAAGTAGCCGCAGCCCTCCATAAACGCCGCCTCCTCCAGCTCCTTCGGGAACTGCTTGAAGAAGGTCCGCATGATGATCAGATTGAAGGGATTCAAGACATGGGGCACCACGAGAACCAGCGGGTTGTTGTACAGCCCGATTCCCCTTACCGTCAGGAAGTAGGGCACGATCGGTGCCTTGAACACCATCGTGATCACTACGGCCACCATCAGGATACCGCTCGGCAGGAACTCCTTCTTGGATAGCGGGTACGCCAGCAGAGCGGTGACGAGGAGGGCGGCGGAGGTGCCGATGAGCGTGGTGGCGAGCGTCAGGAAGAATGACCGCCACAGATCCGACCGCTCCAGCAGGTAGGACCAGGAATCAAAGGTGAACTCCTTCGGCCAGACGGTGACCAGATTCAGGTCCACGGCCCGGCTTGAGCTGAACGAGACGGAGATGACCGACAAAAGCGGGATTAACGCGATGATCGAAAAGATGCTGAGACAAACCAGAATGCCGAAGCCGAATGTCTTCTCTCCCCTGGACATGAACATGATTACCAGAGCCCCCCGTCCGAAACTTTCCTAGACAATCTGTTGAAGGTGAACACCAGAACGAAGCCGATGACCGACTGGAACAGTCCCACTGCGGTGGCGAAGCTGTACTGCGCTTGCTGGATACCCGTCCGGAACACGTAAGTGTCGAGGATATCGCCGGCGCTGTAGGTCATCGGCGTCAGCAGGTTGTAGACGTGGTCGAAGCCCAGCTCCATGAAGTTGCCGATCTCGAGGAGGAACAGTACCAGGACCGTTGGCAGCAGGAGCGGAAACGTGACGTACCGGATCTGCTTGATTCGCGATGCCCCGTCCATCATGGCCGACTCGTAGAGCTGGGGGTCAATGGAGCTGATGGCCGCCATGTAGACGACGGTGCCCCAGCCTGCGTCCCTCCATAAGCCGGTCAAGACATAGACCACACGGAAGAAAGAGCTCTCCTGCATGACGAGAACCGGATCGTACCCGAACCAGCCGATGACGACGTTGAACAGGCCGTTTACCGCAAACAGGTCGAAGGCGATGCCCGCCACGATAACCCACGAGAGAAAGTGCGGGATGTAGAGGGCGGTCTGGATTCCCTTTTTCACCAAGGCGTTCTTGACCTCGTTGATCATAAGTGACAAGAGGACCGGAACGGGAAAGACGAAGACCAGCTTCAGGAAGCCCAGGATCAGGGTGTTGGAGAACACCCGTCCGAAGTCCGGATAATGCAGCAGGGTCTCAAAGTGCTTGAAGCCGGCCCATGGACTGTCCATGATGCCCTTGAAGACGGAATAGTCCTGGAAGGCAATCAGCGAGCCGGTGAGCGGGATGTACTTGAAGATGACGATAAAGACCAGCCCCGGAATCGCCATCAGGTAGAGAGCTCCGAATCGCCTCATATTGTCCCAGAGCCTTGCGGCAGGGTTGAGTGCGGTCCGGCCGACCGACGGCTTGCCTTTGGCAGACAGTGTGGTTTGCATGTGGTTTCTCCCCATCCTTCTTATTTCTATTTCTAGGTGAATCCGTTTTCATGTCTAAAATATACCCGGATTCCCCTTGAAGCACAAAGGGGGATTTTTAAGTTTCCACCATGCCACTTTTAAGCTTTTCGACAAAAAACGCCCCATTTCCCATAGGACGGGAAGGGGGCGCTCCTGCTTTTTTCTACGGCTTGCATTTTTTTCTATATTCGCTGGGCGTACAGCCGTTCTGCTTCTCGAACAGCTTGCTGAAATGGTTGGTGTCCGAGTATCCCACCGTCTGGCAAATCTCGTACACCTTCAGGTCCGTCTCCTCCAGCAGCTCCTTCGCCTTGGCCATCCGGACTCCCACCAGATAGCTCAGGTACGTGTCTCCCGTCTTCTCCTTGAACAGCTGGCTCAAGTAATACGGATTCAGGAAGAACCGGGCCGACAGATCCGCCAGGGTGATGTTGCCCGCATAATGGGCCGCCACGTATTCCTTGATCTCGGCGATGACGTCCTTCTTCCTCGGAATGCTGCGGAGCTTCTGGGAGATGATGCCGTCAATGGTCCGCGTCACTCCCGCCTTCAGCTCCTCCATCGTCCTGCAGCGGGCAATACCCTCCAAGGTCAACAGCTGCCTCCCGTCAAAATCCCCCAGCTGCATATATGGCATCCGCATCATGCCGGCCAATAGAATCATCGAGCATATCTGCTGAAGTGCCTCCAGGCTCAAGGCGCTCTCCGACTCGATGGACCGGAAGATCCGGCCGATGACGGCGGCGCTGCCTGCAGCATCCATCTCGTCGATGCACTTCTCCAGGGAGCCGATATCCTCCTCGGTCACGCTCTTGGTGCCGGAGGCCAGCCGTTCGATGTCCCCGTAGGCGATGACCGCTTCGGCCCCCTTGATCACCCGGTAGCGGAGCGCCTGCTGGGCCTCCTCGAAGGAGCGGCCGATTCCGCCCAAGATGGGATAGGCTCTGCCGATGCCGGCGGATACCGGACAGCCCCATTCCTCCGAGACGGCTTCCTGCAGCTTCCGGACGGTCCGGACGAGAGCCGCTTCATTCATCTCCTTCCCTTCCATGACCAGGACGGCCAGCCGGTTGCCCGCATAGCGGATGGCTTGGACCCGTCCGTAATGGCGGAAGATCTGCTCCACACGAGTCAGCTGGGACTCGGCGCGGTCTTCCCTCATCCCCTCGGATTCCCGGTCCGGCTCCAGAAGCAGACAGGCATAGAAGCCTCCCGGGACCAACCAGCGAAGCTGCTGCACCTCGCTCCCATGGACATTCACGTCATAGCCGTTGTCCAGCATATCACGGAGCACGTATTCGCTCCACTGCCGGCTCTGCGCCCGCTCGCCCTCGATCTCGGCAATGACCTTGGTGACGCACTCCTCCAGCTCCTCCTCCTCCACCGGCTTGTTGATGTAGAACTTCACGCCCAGCTCGATGCCCTTGCGGGCATATTCGAATTCCGCGTACCCGCTCAAGACGATGAACTTGGATTTGCAGCCGGCGGCCTTCAACCTTCGGATCATCTCCAGCCCGTCCGCTTGCGGCATACGGATATCCGTAATGACGATATCCGGTGCAAGCTCCAGCACTGTCTGCAGGCCCTCATTGCCGTTATGCGCCGTCCCGACCACTTCGCACTGCGGCAGATAACGGCGGACGATGGTTTGCAGGCCTTCGATGATCCCCAGCTCGTCGTCTACGATTACCAGCTTCAGAAGGATCGCCTCCTCTCTAGTCTCTTCTTGGAATCAATAATTCCACGACCGTTCCCTCGCCTTGGGCGGATTGCACCGTCAGGTAGTACCGGTCCCCATATTGAAGCTTGATCCGCTCCGCGATGTTCTTCAGGCCGATGCTCCGGCCCGGGGTGTCCGGAAGCTCCTCCAGCTTCCTCTTGTTCGCCCCCGCCTCCAGCAGGCTCCGGTTCAGGGCCTCCACCCGGTCCGGCCCCATCCCGAGCCCGTCATCCGAGATCCGGATCCGAAGGTCGCCATCCTCCGTCGCTTCCCCCTCCAGCACGATGTTCATTTCTCTGCTGTAATCGACGAAGCCGTGATTCATGCTGTTCTCGACGATCGGCTGGAACACCAGCGGCAGAATGGAGCAGCCGAGCAGTTCTTCCTTAAGATGGACATGGAGCTTGAACCGGTCGGCATAGCGGATATTTTGGAGCTTCAGGTAATTCACCGTATACTCCAGCTCATGGCGAAGTGTGTGCTGATGGGCATCCTTCCCCAGGGAGAGGCGGAACATCCGGGCCAGGATCTTGATCATCTCCGCAATCTCGTCCTGTTCCTTCACCAGTGCCTTCATCCGGATGGACTCCAGGGTATTGTACAGCATATGGGGATTGATCTGATGCTGCAGCGACAGAAACTTGGCCTGTCTCTGCTTGATCTCGGCCAGATATACCTCCTCGATCAGGGTTCTGATGGTGACGATCATCTTGTTATAGCTGTGAACCAGGCTCCCCATCTCGTCATTGGGCATCTTGTTCTCGATTGGCTCGTACTGTCCCGCCTCCGCTTGTCTCATGCTTCTGCGGAGATTCATGATCGGCCGTGTGATGTAGGAGCTCATTCCGTACGAGATGACGATGATGACCAGCAGGCTTACGGCAATAACGAGGAGCGTCGTCACCTTCATCTTGCCGATCTTCAGGAGCAGCTTTTCCCGGGGAATCTCCGTGGTGACGACCAGCTTGTCTTCGCCCGTGCCGCCGGTCAGCACGATCAGATCCTTCCGGTCCTCCGGGGCCTCCGTGGCCTCCAGGTCGCTTGCGGACAGCTGCTTCCATGTCTTCCGGCCGCTGACCAGGTCCGAATGGTACACCAGACCGCCGGTCCGTGTGCGGATGACCACCCTCATGTCGTAGCGGTCACGGGCCACCATGAAGTTCTCGTTCAGCTTCAGCAGCTTGGAGGGATCCAGGTCCAGAAGCAGGACCCCCGCATAAGTGCCGTTGGCGTTCAAGAGCACCCGGCCGACGGTGAGCACGGCCCCTTCGCCCCTGTCCTCGTAGTAGGAGCGGTCGTGAAGGGGAGTGATGAACAAGGTATCCTCCGGGTTGGGACCCGGCTTGTACCAGTTCATCTGGAGCAGGAGGCTTTCGTTCACCGTGGTGGAGTTGGTGGAATGCTGGTAGACGTTATTCCCCCTGGTGATCAGAACGAGGGAGCCGACCTCCGGCTTCAGGACCGCCATCCTCATCAAGATCCGGTTTATCGTATTCTTGTTGGCGATGAGCTCCTCCATGGAGAGACTCTCCTCATTCCCCAGCCGGGAGAGAATGTCGTTATCGATCAAGACGGACTTGGTCACCCGGTCGTATTCATTGATGAAGTCGTGGATGGAGGTCTCGATCTGGGACGTGTAGAGCGACGCGAATTCTTGGGAGGCTTCCTCCAGACTGTCTGCCGACTGGTAGTAAATGATAAGACTTACGATTAGGAGCGGAAGAATACAGACCAAGATATAGCTGGCCATAAATCTCCGATGCAGCTTCATATGCTGAACACCGGACAGCAAGCGGCGGATCCGTCTTATTAGGGCCATATGAACGTCCTTTTGGAATCGTATTGGTGATGCCCTTATCTTAGCATCCTGAATCTAGGGTGACAATGTGCCGTGCCGGCAGACAGCCAACCCATATTTCCAACCCCATTGACCGGGAAGTGAACCGGATTCCGGTATTACCCGTCCATATGGAAGAACCAAAGAGGAGGGTCCATTCATGAGACCGTTAGGGAGACTGCTGACTCCTGTTATATCCTTAAGCATCCTGCTGGCGGCATGCCAGGCGGGCCGGACCGGCCCGGAGGCCGTGGGTCCGGCATCGGCGCCATCGGTGCCTGCCGCCACCGCGGAGGCCTCGTCACCGGAGCCTGGAGACTCCGTGCTGGACGCCGCCGGCCTGGCCGGCTCCCAGCCGGATGCGGCGGAGAGTCTCGGCGTCACCCTGCCTGAGCAGGACATCAGCCTGCTTCCAGCCGAGCCGGAGGGCGCCGTGCTGCGGATTGGCTCCAAGGAGCGGCGTATGAACTGGATCTTCACGACTCCTAGGAGGGTCCTTCCCGTCTTGCAGGTCCACGATTACGATGCTGACGGAGAAGCGGAGTTGGCCGTGGTGCTGTCGATCGGCTCCGGAACGGGAGTTTCCGTCGAAGAGCTCCATCTCATCGAATATCAGGGCGCCGAAGCTGCCGGAGCCCTGCCATTCGCCGACCATATCTTTAAGCCGGAGGAATACCTGGGGGCGATTCGGGAATCCATCGTTTTTCAGAAGATAAGCCGGAACGGTGAATGGTTGGGACAGATTCAAGCCGGCGGCCGGACCGGCACGATTCCATTGAGCGACATGGTTAAGGAATACGGAGTAGCCCACATCCGGGATGAACTGGGATTCGGCAGCATCGTCCATTTCCGAGCGGAGGGCGGGGACCTGGTCTTCTCCGCTGCGATCGGACTCCTGATCGAAGGCGTTGCGGAGCCTCAATATATCGGCACCGTTGAAGCTCCGGTGAGCTACGCTTCCCGCCACTTCACACTGGGCCCGTTCCGCTACATAGAGGAAGGGTAATCCTCCCGAAAATAAAGAGCCATCCGGCCGGGCTATGTCCCGGAGCGGATGGCTCTTGTATATTTAGATGCCTTGGATCAGATCGCTGATGCGAACCGGCTGTCCGGTGCGGATGGCTTGGTTGCCTGCGATGCCGGTCATGATGGAGCGTGCGCCGTCAATGTGGTTCGCCGCGCGGTTGAACACGTCCTCGGAAGGGGTGCCGAACAGGTCGTTCAAGAGGACCGGGTCGCCGCCGCCGTGGCCGCCTACGCCTTCCACCACGTCCACCTCGTACGGTGCGCCGAACATGGGGAACACGGTGATATGCTTGCCCTTCAGCGCGCCCTCCAGCGCCTTGTCTCCGCCGGAGTTGACGTAGGATTGCTCGACGATGCCCATCTCGATGCGGCCTTTGGTGCCGTTGAAGGCGATGCGGTAGCCCTCCCAAGGCATGTAGGCGTTCAAGGAATAGGTCAGGATCGCCTTGTTCTTGTAACGGACCATAACGCCCATGGTATCCTCGATGCTGATTCCGTCGCCGAAGACGCTCTGGTCGCGCTGGTAGCCGTCCTCATGTTCGGCATCCAAGTACATGGCCTTCAGGTTCTCGTTCTCGTCCATGTGTAAGGCGAAGTGGTCCTTCTTGGCAACCGGGTTGCCGGTGGCGCGCTGGTAGAACTCGGTTACGCCGCGCTTCTCCGCATTCTCGCGGCCGTAGAAGAGCAGATCGCCGAAGGCGAACACCGTTTCCGGCTGGGAGCCGATCCAGAAGTTCACCAGGTCGAAGTGGTGGGTGGACTTGTGGACCAAGAGGCCGCCGCTGTTGCGCTTGTCCCGGTGCCAACGACGGAAGTAGTCCGCGCCGTGCTGGGTGTTCAACAGCCACTCGAAGTGGATGGAGGTCACATTGCCGATGACGCCGGAAGCGATTAGCTCACGGGCCTTGGTGTGGTGCGGGGCATAGCGGTAGTTGAAGGTGACCCGAACCTTGCGGCCCGTCCGCTCTACGGCGTCGAGAATCTCCTTGCACTTCTCGGCGTCCACGGTCATGGGCTTCTCGGTGATGACATCGCAGCCCAGCTCCAGCGCGCGGATGATGTAGGTATGATGGGTCCGGTCCACGCTGGTGACGATGACGTAGTCCGGCTTCTCGGTCTCGATCATTTTGTCGAACTCGTCGGTTTTATACGTGCGCACGGCCGGATGGCCGTATTTGTCGGTCAAGAGCTTGTTCGCGTAATTCATGCGGGTCTGGTTGATATCGCAGAAGGCCAACAGCTCCGAGGTTTCCCGGAAGCTCTCTGCAATGGCTCCCCAGAAAAACTGGGCACGCCCTCCGATACCCACTTGAACATATCTTTTCTTCGCCATTTCCTCTTATCCCCTCTCCGGATCTCGCGTTACGATAGATCATCGTGTACGCTTACAATGTACCTCAACGCGAGAATCATTTCTCCGCTTTTACGCTCAATTTATCCACAAACCCCGCTTTTTTTGCTATAATAATCAAAAAGTTATTCGAAAGGGGGCTCCTTTCTTGAGCATCCAGCAGCTGCCGAAGGCCCTCCGCTACGGCGGCCCTCAAGGGCCGCTCCGCATCGAGTTCGACCGCCGGACCGGGCATTATTCCATGGATACCAATCATTATCATCCTGCGTATGAGATCTATTATTTATTCTCCGGTGAACGGAATTATTTTATCAAGGACAGCGCCTATCCCGTCCACCCGGGGGATCTGGTCATCATCGACAGCGCCGCCGTCCACAAAACCTCGGACATGGGCGTGCCCAACCATGAACGGATCGTCTTCTACTTCGAGCCATCCTACTTCGAGGCGTATGCTCCGGAGGAACGGGAGCTGCTCCTGTCCCCCTTCTCCAAGGGCATCCCTGTGCTGCGGCTCAATCTGCAGGAGCGGCTCCAGGTGGAGGAGCTGCTGCGCTCGCTTCTAGTGGAGCTTCAGGAGCAGCCGCCCGGCTATAGTCTGCATGTCCGGCATATGACAGGCGAGCTGCTCCTCTTCACCGCTCGGCAAGCCCGCAGAGAAGAGGAAGCCCCCCTCTACGAGCCCTCCCCGGTCCAAAAAAAAATGACGGACATCGTCCGTCATATCAATGCGCATTATGCGGAACCGCTGGACCTCGACTCGTTGTCCAAGCAGTTCTATATCAGCAAGAGCCATCTGAGCCGAGTATTCAAGGAGATCACCGGCTTCAGCTTTACGGAATACGTCACTACGACCCGGGTGAAGGAAGCGGAGCGGCTGCTCCGGGAGACCGAGACAAGCATCACCCGGATCTCGGAGCTCACCGGCTTCGAGAACTTCTCCCACTTCGGGAAGATCTTCAAGAAGCTGACGGGGCGCTCCCCCCGCTCCTACCGGAATCTCTACCGAAGCTGACCGGTTCGCCGGTCAGCCGATGGCCGTTACTTCCTGCTTGCCCACAAGGGAAGCAAGGAATACTAAGGCAAGACCTTGCCCCCAGCCCTGGATCCGCTTGTTAGGCACTTCCTTATAGCCTTGGGCGTCATTCATCACGGCGGTGCCGGCGGATACGCTCTGAACCGTGCCGTCTTCGCCGATGCGGCTCAGAATACCCTGAATGGACTTGTTCACGTACTTGTTGTAGATGCGGCCCCGAGTCAAGAGCGCCGCGGCGATGGCGGCAGAGCCGGAGGTTTCCACATAGGACGTCGGGTCGTTCAGCACCGTATGCCACAGGCCCGACTCCTCGTCCTGCAAGCGCACCAGGGCGCTCAGCTGGTCCCGAAGCGAGCAGTCGATGACCATGTAGGAGGGATTCTGTACCTCGATGAGTCCCAATGCCCGGGCCATGGTGATGGAGGCCCAGGAGTTGCCGCGGCACCAGTAGATGCCCGACATATGGTTGCCGGCGATATTGTCCCAGCCGTGGTAATACAGGTTCGTCACCGGATCCTGGAGCACATTCTCATGCCCGTGGTACTGCTTGATGCCATCCTCGTAATAGTCGGCCCGGTTCAGCATATGCCCGATCCGAAGGAGGAAGTAACCGGCCATGAACATGGTGTCCGCCCATGCCTGCTCCGGGAAGCTGTACTTGCCGCCGTTGACCGTGTGCTGGAAGATGCCGTCGCCGAAGCGCTCGGCGTCATGCTTCAGGAACTCGGCCATGTCGGTGGCGACGCGGATATATTTTTCCTCTCCGGTATGCTTGTAGAGGGTCAAGAGCGTATGCCCGATGGAGACGGCATTCACAGTCAGCTTCGGCAGCCCGTCCTCCAGCTGCTCGTCGACCCAGGCCTTCAGCAGGTCCAGATACTCCTGTTTCCCCGTCGCCTCATAAGCTTCGGACACTCCGTAGAACGCCACTCCCGCCGGCCAATCCCAGTTGAAGTCCATCCGGAAGGTGCGCTGCACCACCCGGTCGATGGCGTCCTTGATGACCGCTTCGTCTATCTGCAAGGCTGGCATGTCGGTTTCTCCTCCCATATCTCTCTCTTATCCCTTCAGACCGCTGGTGCTGATGCCTTCTACGATGTACTTCTGGAAGATGAAGAATACGATACAGATCGGGGTCAGCGACAGAGTCGCCATGGCGAACAATCCACCCCAGTTGTTGACGGATTCGGCATCCAGGAACAGCTTCAGAGCCAAGGATACCGGATAATCCTCCGGACGGTTCAGGTAAAGCAGCGGGCCCAAGAAGTCATCCCATCTCCAGTAGAAGGAGAAGATGGTGGAGGTCACCATCGCCGGAACGACCAGCGGCAGAATGATCTTGAAGAAGATGCCGTATTTGCTGCAGCCGTCGATCTTGGCCGCCTCATCCAGCTCGTGCGGGATGGTGCGGATGAACTGCATGATCATGAAGATGAAGAATGGTGTCGAGAACCAGTGCGGAACGATAACAGGCTTGAAGGTGCCGAGCCAGCCCAGCTTCGAGTACATGACGTACTGCGGAATGACGACAACGTCATTCGGGAGCATCATCACGCCCATTACGCAAGTGAACCAGATGGCCTTGCCCTTAAAAGGAATTCTCGCAAATCCGTATGCGACCAGAGCGGAGGAGCACACCGCGCCGATGGTGGACAGGGAAGCGATGGTCAGCGAGTTCTTGAAGAAGGTGGCGAAGGTGGTGCCTGCGAAGCCCGCCCAGCCGGAGCTGTAGTTGCCGAATTCAAGGGAGCTCGGGATCAAAGAGTACGCTTTGGTGAAGATCTCATCATTCGGCTTCAGCGAGCTGGAGATCAGCCAGAAGATCGGGTACAGCATCACGATCCCCAGAACACCGACGCAGAGATGGTAAATGTAGGGCTGCAGCTTTTTGTTGAGCGCCATGTTGTTATTCTCCCTTCGACTCGTAGTGGACCCAGAACTTGGACGTTTGGAAGATCGTCACGGTAATGACCGCGATGATGATCAGCATGACCCATGCCATGGCGGACGCGTAACCCATGCTGAAGAACCGGAACGCCTTCTGGTACAGGTACAACGAGAACAGGAGCGTATTGTCCAGCGGTCCGCCTTCCCCGCGGGAAATGATGTAGGCCGGGGTGAAGGTCATGAAGGCCGAGATGGTCTGCATGATCAGGTTAAACAGGATGATCGGGCTTAAGAGCGGCAGGGTAATCTGGAAGAACTGTCTGAGCTTGCCGGCGCCGTCTACGCTGGCCGCTTCGTAATAGGAGACGGGAATGTTCT
Organism: Oryzibacillus soli; assembly: GCF_051594765.1. Classification (NCBI taxonomy): domain Bacteria; kingdom Bacillati; phylum Bacillota; class Bacilli; order Caryophanales; family Paenibacillaceae; genus Oryzibacillus; species Oryzibacillus soli. The sequence continues at coordinate 252,122 of NZ_JBPPGJ010000006.1, read as the reverse complement.
TCAGACCGGCCAGGAAGATCAGCATGGAGGAGCCGAACTGCCAGACAGACAGGGCGATGAGCGTGTAGAGCGCCGTGCCGGGGTTACCGATCCAGTTGGTGGTCGCGTCGATGCCGATAGCGCCCAGGGCCGAGTTCAGGAGGCCTTTTTCACCGAAGATCTGGGTCCACATGATGGAGACCGCAACACTGCCGCCGATCAGGGAAGGCAGATAGTAGGCCGAGCGGTAGAATCCGACGCCGCGGATCGCCGCCTTCAGCAGCATCGCCACGATCAGGGCGAACGCCAGACGGAGCGGCACGCTTAAGAAGACGTAGGTGAAGGTCACCTGGAAGGACTTCATAATCTTCTGATCATCGGTGAAGATCTTCTGGTAGTTCTCGAAGCCGACCACATTCGGTGCATCCAGCAGGTTATAGTCGGTGAACGAGTAGTACAAGGACGAGATGATCGGGAACAGGGTAAAGATCAAAAAGCCAAGGATAAAGGGAGCTGTAAAGACATATCCGACGACATGATCGTTATCCAAGAATTTGGAAAGTCTCGACTGACGTCCGACAGCGCGCTCGTTGATGTTGGCTTTGGCGAGGTTCATGGGCTTCTACTCCTTTTTGGCGGTGTCGTTCGGTGTTGATCGTGAACCGCTTCCATACTTGTATTATCCGCTAATCGGCCTTCCCTTTGAATCGAAAAAACCGTCCTCATTGTATAAAAAACCGATTAGTTGCCGGGGGTTTGAACCCGGAAGGTGTGACTCCGGTCTTGCATTCTTATCTGGAATTGGGTATAAAGCCGGATCATTCCAAACGGGTGATCCGCTTTGTTGAATCATGCCGTTATATGCCGAGCGGTCACCCTCCAATAACCTCCCTGCTTCAGGGCTGCAAGTCTTCGTTCTAATCGAAGCACTTACCCCACAGCCACCCGTTGGCAAAAAAAAAGAGCCCTCATCAGGGCTATTCGGGACTCTGGTGTCAAAGCACCTTATAATAAATGACGGTTCCGTCCAGCTTCCCCCCGGCGGACCGGGCATATCCCGGAATCCGCCCCGCCTCCACATAGCCGAGGGAGCGGTACAAGAGATTGGAGGGATCCCCCTCGCGGGTGTCCAAGACCAGGAGGGTGCGTCCCAGCTTCGCAGCCTTCTCCTCCGCCGCCAGCATCAGCCGCCGGGCCAGCCCTCTTCGGCGGGCCTCCGGGAGGACCATCAGCTTGGCGACCTCGGCCCGGTGAGAGCCGTTCGCTTTCATCGCAAGCTGCAGCTGGACCGTGCCGACAATCCTCCCGCCGTCTGCAGCAATCCACAGATGGACGCCCGGCTCCAGCACACCGGACCAATACCGCCGTGCTTCCTCCGGGGATACCGGTGGCAGGAAGCCCACGGAAGCGCCGTCCGCCACCACTTCCGTCAACAGCTCCGCCAATCCGGCCAAGGTGGCCTCGTCCATTCGAACACACTCCGACAGCTTCGTCTCATCCATCATCCTCGTTCCTCCTTCATTCGGTGCCAATTGAATGATCACGGGTCCACCCGCTCATAGACCTCCTCCAGCATCAGGCCATGCAGGATCACGTAACGGGAATCCGCTCCCTGCAGCTCCGAGATCCAGGTCTTAAAGCCGAAGAGGCGGTCATCCTTGAAGCGGCCGATGGTCCGGCCGTTCCATAGAGGCGACCCCTCCTGATGATAGCGTACCCCCATGCCGGGACTGGGGCGGTAATGGTCCGCTCCATTGGTGAACCTGTTGTCCGCTTCCCATTCGTATACCGGCAGCTGATAATACCGGACCATATGCACCACCGGAACGGCCGCTGCCCCTAAGAGCATAAGCAAACAGCAGGACAGCACCGCGGCCGTCCGGCTTACACGCCTCATTGCGGCTTCACTCCGTCAGACAAGCCGTCCAACCGCTCTCTGATCGTACGGAGGAGCAGCTCCTTCTCTTCCGGCGGCAGCCACTCCCGAAGCCGGGCTGCCGCCACCGGAAGGATCCAACGGTCCACCTCGGCCCATTCCATACCGGACACCCGCAGATAGTGCTTGATGTATTCCTTCGTCAGCTTCCGGCGGATTCCATTCACGAGAGCCGTCACCAGACGCGGCGTCCCCTCCGGCATCGTCCCGTAGGAGAAGAGCACGACGGATCGGGCTGCATCGCCGGCAGGATGGCCGGCCATGGCCGTCATCCAGTCGATGACCAGCACGCGCCCGTCCGGCTCCACCATCACGTTGTCCGGATGAAAATCACCATGGCACACCCGGTTCCCCACCGGCAGCCGCTCCAGCTCCTCCAGAATCCGCCTCTTCTCTTCTTCGTTCAGGAATGGGGCGCCAAGGATGGCTTCCTTCAGGGCCGGCTTCTGATTTCGAACGATCATGTCTGCTTCCAGGCCGTGCAGCTCGTGATGCAGAGCAGCCAGCTTCCTGGAATGCTTCCCCACCAGCAGCGGGAACCTGGTCATCCGCTTCAGAAGGGTTCCTCCCGTCACCCGCCGGAAGACAATGCCGTGACGGCCCTCCAGCATCACCTGCTCGTAGGGCTCCGGCGTAGGGATCCCGGCTTCGAATACGGCGCGGCTGAAGGCGAACTCCTCCCGGATGGCTACCTCCGGCATTTCTGATTTGTACAGCTTCACGATCCTGTCCCCGCCGGTCAGGTATATATCCGCCGTCCGTCCGGCACCGATCCGTTTCATGCCGTCCATCTCCCCGGCCATCTTCATCACTCTCCGTCACGATGTGAACATACAATGTCTCTTACCCCGGTCAGCGCTTCCACTCCCGCAGCTTCTGGTTGAGCTGGTCCAGCGAACGCTGCAGCTCCTCCATCCGGCGCAAGCCGGAATATTGGTTGCCGATGATTCCCGCAAACCCGATCACCAGGATGACGATCAATAGCAGCATCAGCGCTTCCATTCCGCCTCCGCCTCCCGCCGGGCTTCCGACCATGCAAGGGCGTAATCCTTTACGCTCCCGTATCGCATTTGCCGCTCCTCCTGAACCGCCCGGGCGGCAACCCGGTACAGCCGCTCTCCCGCCTCCCAGCTGCCGAAGGAACGGTCCGTCCCCCCGCCCAGCAGGCAAAAAGCCGCCGCCCCCATCCCGTACACATTGGTGACTCCATCGATCACTGCACCCCGCTCGAATTCCTCGGGGGACATAAACCGCTTGGAGCCCCACATCCGGCCCATCGTGTTGATGAGCGGCATCGGCTGATAATGGTCGATGTCACATACCATCAACCGATGGGTACCGAAGTCATAGAGGAGACTTCCATCGTAGAAATCCACCGCGGCATAGCCCTTCTCCTCGACGTAGGTATGAAAGGCGTATACCGTGTCCAACGCATTCAGTTTATGCTCCAAGTCGAGCCTCCTGAACCTCCAAAAGGGGGGATCCTCCCCGGAGTCCAGCTCTTCAGGCAGCGGTGCCCGGATGTACAGATTCTCGCCGGGAAACCATTCGAAGACGGCCGCATATCCACCCGGCATCTCCAGATCCGTGACCAGCCGCACCAGCGACGGATGGCTCAGTTCTCGGTACACCTGCACCGCCTGCTTAAGCCGCCGAACGGCTTCCTCCGGCTCACCGGAGCATCGGACGGTCCGGGCGCCTGCATACTTCACGAAGAGCCGCCGCTCCCCGTCCTCGACACCAAACGAAAGATTCCCCGAATCCTGAAGATCGAACACCCGGAATACCCGTCCAAGCGGCGCCAGCCATTCGAACGGATGATCCTCCTGCAGCGAAAAGGAAATACCGTCAACCGATTTTGCGATCATAGCCTTCCTCCTGCACCCATTCATCCATGTGGGTCTTCATCTCCTTCAGGGAACGTACGACGAACCGTTTCGGATAGAACGCATCCGTTCTGCCGAACACCTTGTCCCATTCGTAGCCGTGGTTCCACTGGAAGATCATCTTCCAGAGATTCCGGAAGCTCTGCCTGTAGTTCCAAGGTTCCACCCCGGTCCGGGACCGGACAAACCTCCGGACGATCCGGTAATCCCGAACCAGCACGTGCGGATTCAGAACGAAGATCAGGTCCGCTTCCCGGAACGTATCGCCCGTCCAGCCGCTGTCCACCCCTTCAATCACCCAGCTCTCCTGGCTCATGGCCGCCTTCAGCAGCGCATCCCGGATGGGAACGGGGTACCGCTTGTTCACCGGCGTGCTTCGGTCCCAGACCATGTTGTCCAGCTCATAGGCCGGCATTCCGTATTGTTCGGAGAGGATTCGGGCTGCCGTAGATTTACCGCTGCCGCAAGGGCCTATAATTCTGATTTTCATCGACAATAACACCACCTGTTCACATAATGTTAATAAACAGGAATAATCATGAACTAATTTCGTGAATGAACATTTACAAACATGAATAAAAGACGTATTCTTAACCTGCCGGAAAAAATTCCCAATGGAGATGATATCATGTTTATCGATGAACGCCATCAAGAGATTATGCGCCTGCTAGGAGAGCAGCACCGCATCTCGGTTGCGGAGATCGTACAGCGCTTCGGGGTTTCCTTGGACTCGGCCCGACGGGACCTGAGGATCCTGGAGGAAAAGGGCTTGCTGAAAAGAACCCATGGAGGCGCCATTCCGGCAACGGACGTCCGAATCAAGATTCCGGATCATTGCAGCGTTCGCGATATCGGCGAAGGTACCGTCCACTACAATGCAGTGGCACGGAAAGCGGCGGAGTACATCCGCAAGGACAACACCGTCTATCTGGGCTCCGCCTCGGTCCATTACCTGATGACCAAGTATCTTCCGTCCGACATCCCCTTCACCGTGGTCACCAACTCCATCGTCATTGCGGACGAACTGAAGCTTCGGGAGAATATCGAGATCTACGTCATCGGCGGCAAGATGCGCCGCAGAGGCCACATGGTGGATTCCCTGGCGGTCGAGTTCATCCGCAACATGCGCCTTGACCTCTGCTTCATGACGGGAGCCGGCTATTCGGCCAAGTTCGGCCTGAGCAACGGCACCCATGAAACGGCTGCGTTCCAGCGGGCGGTGATTGAGAGCAGCCGCAAAAATATTTGTCTTGCCACCCACAACAAGATCGGCTTCGAAGGGTTCGTAAAGGTGGTGGATGCCCAACGGTTCGATCTGCTCATCACCGATTGGGAGGCCTTGGACGAGGAGCTTACGGCCATCATGGATGCGGGAGTGGAGGTCGTGCTGGCCCCCGATCCGGGCGCTCCTACTCCAGCCCATCCAGCAGCGCCTTAACCTCCGTCAGGCTGCTGCACAGCCGGAATGCCAGAGCCTTCGTCGTCTCATCCGGCTGCTTCAGGTCCGGAACCATGATCGAGACCATCCCGGCCAGACTGGCCGCCCGGATACCCGCCTCCGAATCCTCCAGGACCAGGCATCTGCCGGGATGACACCCCAGCAGGGATGCGGCCTTCAGGAAGATATCCGGATCCGGCTTGGATCTTGTCACTTCGTCACCGCATACCATCGCTTCCATGTAAGGCGCGATGCCTGCCGCGGCCAGATGCCGCTTCGCCTTCGTCCGGTGGGTGGAGGTAGCCACCGCCCGCCGGATGCCGGCTTCCTTCAGAGTATCCAATAGCTCGAAGAGCCCGGGCTTGACGTTCAGTCCATTCTGCTCGATCCACTCTTCCGCAATGCGGACTCTCTGTTCATAGACCTGCTCCACCGGGAACGTTTCTCCGAATTGGCTCCGGTAGAACGCCTGCGTCATCGCGGCATTGGTGCCGATGGTCGACCTGAAGAGATCCATGGTGATCTCATATCCGAATCCCCGGGCCGCCTCCCGCCAAGCGTAGAAGGAGACGCTCTCCGTGTCGAGCATCAAGCCGTCCATATCGAAGATCACCAGGTCCAGCTCCGATTTCTTGCGCATCGGTTGTGCTCCCTCCCTTATTTCAACCGGTTCGACTTATCCGCGATATATAGGTCCAAGGCCTTGATGCCTCTGTGGGCGAGGCGGATAAAGAGCACTATGCAATAGATTCCAATTCCCAGCATCGACAAGTAGAACACGATGAATAGCAGGGGCACGACCCCTACCGGATCCCAAAAAAAATCCAATGTCTGAAACCTCCTTATACCAAAAAATCCGAGTGCGCAGGCACTCGGCTTAGGAACAGCAGTACGGGCACGAACCCATTTTACCACAATCATCCAGCTTTGGACAGAATGTTTGTTCGCCCTTGCAGAAGCTGATGGGCATCCCACATCTCGGCTTTCCTCACCGGACCTCCAGTTCAAACAGCGGGATCAGCCGGCCCTCGATGCTGGAAGGGGACACACCCAGACACACGGCGCCCAGCTTCTCGTAAAAGCCTCTTGCGTTCGGGTCGGAGAAGATATATAGCTTCCGGACGCCCTCCTGTCTGCACAGCTCCATGGCATGCTTCATTAGCGCTGTTCCCAGCCCTCTGCCCATATAATCCGGGTCCAGGAACACGTGGTCCAGCCAATAGCCCGCCTGCACGAAGGTACGCCCTGCCCAGAAGTCCGCATCCACCTTCCCGATGGAATAATACCCTGCCGTCCGTCCCACCACGTCCGCCAGATACACCCAGTGGTTCTCGATGTATTCCTCCGTAATGGTAAGCTCCTTCTCCCAGATGCGGAAATATTCCTCCGGATAGCTCCAAACTCTCTTGGCTGCGTAGGATATCTCCGTCAAGATCCGGCTGTCGCTCGACAACGCCCGGCGTATAACCATGCTGCTCCAGCCCATTTCCGTCCCCCCGAATGCCACCTTTGCCCCTGATTGTACCATATTTCCGAACTTCCAATCGTGACCAATTTGGGGACTATCCGGAGGGGGCTAAGCGCCGGTCCGGTCCGGCAGCCGGCGGAGAAATTCCTTTGTCGCGGAAGGCAGGGGAACGTCCCTTAGGTAGGCCACCCCGACCTGCCGCCGCGGAATCGGTACCCGTAGGGGAATCTCGAAGAGCTCGCCTGATTCCAGCTCCCGGCGCACGAAATCCAGGATGACATGGGCGATCCCGAAGCCGGCCCGGGCGAACTCCACCAGCAGGTCCAAGCTGCCGAGCTCAATCTCCGGCTGAAGCGGCACCCCCTGGCCGGCGGCATAAGCATCCAGGCTGGACCGGGAATGGCTTCCCCGCTCCAGTGTTAGAATCGGATAGTCGGTCAGCTCTGCCAGCGTCAGAGCATCCTCCTGCAGCCTCCGGTAAGAAGCACCGGCCACCATGCCGTCGCGGATCTCCATACATTTCCGAATCTCCAGCTGGCTGTCGGACAAGGGCAAGCTTACGATGCCCAGATCGATCCGCCCTGCCTTCAGAAGCGCCACCGTCTCCGGCGTCGTGCGGTTGGCCACCTGGATCTTGATCTCCGGATACGCAGCGTGGAACTCCTGCAGATAAGGCAGCAGAAAATGCTTACACAGCGTATCTCCCGCTCCCAGCTTGATCTCCCCGCTCACCAGCTGGTGCATATCCGCCAGCCGGCGCTCGCCCTCCTCCACCAGATGGAAGGCCTGCTCCAGATAGCGGAACAGGACCTCCCCTTCCGCCGTGAGCCTGACCCCCTTGGACGTCCGGAAAAAAAGCTGCCCGCCCAGCTGTCTCTCCAGCTGCTTGATGGCCTGAGTAACGGCGGGCTGCGAGATGAACAGCTGCTCTGCCGCTTTCGTGAAGCTTCCGGCCAAGGCCGTCCGGTAGAAGACCCGGTACCCTTCCAGATAATCCAGCATGTCATAACCTCCGCTTATATCAGATATCAGATATATTCATTTTTCTTATGTCAATATCCTGATTATACTGATGCTGTTCGAACATGAGCAAGAGGAGAGTGTTAACCGATGACGGTAACGGCAATCGTAGGAGCCAACTGGGGAGACGAAGGCAAGGGCAAGATGACGGATGTTCTGGCGGCAGAGGCCCGCTATGTGGTGCGGTATCAAGGGGGCAGCAATGCGGGGCACACCATCATCAACCCGTATGGTAAATTTGCCCTGCATCTTCTTCCGTCCGGGGTCTTTTATCCCGGCGTGTGCAACGTTATCGGCCCCGGGGTCGCCCTGGACATGGGCCAGCTCCTGGAGGAGCGCGACGCCTTAATCGGCCGGGGAGTGCCAGAGCCCCAACTCCGGGTATCCGACAGAGCCCAGGTGGTGCTCCCCTACCATCTGCTCTTTGACCGGCTGGAGGAGGAACGGCTGGGGGCACGCAGCTTCGGCTCCACCAAGTCCGGCATCGCACCCTTCTATTCCGATAAGTACTTGAAGCTGGGCATCCAGGTGGCGGACCTGTATCGCACCGACCGGCTGCAGAGCAGGCTCGAGGCCGCGCTCGAATCCAAAAACACCCTGCTGGCCCACCTGTACGGCCAGCCTCCGCTGGATTCTGATCGACTGATGCCGGAGCTCACCGCCCAGGCGGAGCGGATTAAGCCTTATGTCTGCGACACGACGGAGCTGCTGCAGGATGCTCTGGCCCGGGGGGAAACCATCCTGGCGGAGGGGCAGCTGGGCGCTCTCCGAGACCCGGACCACGGCATCTATCCGTACTCCACCAGCTCCTCCACGCTCGCCGGGTATGCCGCCGTTGGAGCCGGCCTGCCGCCGCAGTCCATCCGCCGCATCGTAGCCGTGACGAAGGCTTACTCCAGCTGCGTCGGCGCCGGCCCCTTCGTAACGGAGCTGGCCGGTGCGGAAGCCGAGGAGCTTCGGAGAAGAGGCGGCGACGCCGGGGAGTACGGGGTCAAGACCGGACGCCCCCGCCGGGTGGGCTGGTTCGACGCGGTGGCCACACGATACGGCTGCATGCTCCAAGGGGCGACGGAGGTGGCCTTGACCAATCTGGACGTCCTGGGGTACCTGGACGAGATCCCCATCTGCACCGCCTACCGCCTAGGCGAAAAGACCGTCAGCCGCTTCCCCGTAACGGCCGAGCTGGACCAAGCGCAGCCGGTGCTGGAGCATCTGCCCGGCTGGAGAACGGACATCCGGGAAGCCCGGCGCTTCGAGGACCTGCCGCCGGCGGCCCAGCACTATGTCCTGGAGCTGGAGCGCCGGATCGGCGTCCGCATCCGCTGGGTTTCCGTCGGCCCGGACCGCCAGCAGTTGATCGAGCGCTGAGCAGGCGCCGCTGCGGCTGGCATGCGCGCTGACCTGGCCCCGCTTCCCCGCCCTCTCCGTGGCGGGAGGCTGCGTAACGGTTGCTAGGATCGCTATTTGCCCCGTGGGAGGCGATTTCGGATTCTAACGGTTGCAGCAGCGCTTATTCATGACTCCGGCACGATCCAGCTCGTGCCATCATGCGAATAGCGCCTCCCACAACCGTTAGCCATCCGAACGGGCCTCCATCGGCCAAATAGCCACGCTCACAACCGTTAGCACCCTCCACACGCGCAACAATAATCGCAACGCCCGGCGACGGTCCGAAAAAGGGTGCGCTCCGCCCTCTGGCACGAGGCTCCCGCCGACGTACAGCCTGCGCAGCACCTACAGCGCGGGCGCCTACTCGCCTGCACCAAGCTCCGCCCCCGCTTCCGCTGCGAGCAGCGGAGACTGCATCCCGCTGTCCCGCGCCACCGCCCCCCTCACGGCGCACAAACAAAGACGCCTTCATCCCCTTGGGGACGAAGGCGTCTTGTTGTACGCGCCCGGAACCGGGCGGCGCGATTATTTTTTGTTCTTCGCCAGGATGGCGTTGGCATCCTTGCGGAACTTGGCGGCAGCGTCTTCGACGGAGATCTTCTTGTAGAGGATCTGCTCGCTGATATCCTTCAGAAGCTTCTCCACCTCAATGGAACCGACCGGGTTCGGAGGATCCATCGGGCTGGAGTTCTTGTCAGCCCATGCTACATAGTCGAATACCTTGGCTTCAGCAGGGGACAGCGTCGGCTTCAGAGCATCCTTCACCTTGGAGGAAACCGGAATACCGCGGTCCGCCTTGATGATCTTGTTCGCTTCGACGTCGTTGATCCAGTAGCTGATGAACTTGGCGGCCTCTTCCTTCACCTTGGAGTTCTTGGTGATGGAGAAGTACATGGACGGCTTCAGGTACAAACCTTTGTTGGCATTCGGACCCGCCATCGGAAGAAGCTCGATTCCTTCGCGCTTGGCAGCGTTCACGAGGCCCAGGTACTGGTTGGACCATTGGACGGAGGAGATGGAGTTGCCCATAACCATTTCGTCCTCTTCCGGGGTGCCCTTCTTGGTAGCTTCCTTGTCCAGGGTCAGCAGCACGCCGGAATCATACCACTTCTGGTAACGCTTGAAGTATTCCACGAACGGCTTGTCGTCGGAGTAGCCCAGCGCAGTGCCGTCTTCTGCATACATCTTCTGGCCTTGCGTCCGCAGGTAGTACGGGAAGAATACGTCATGGCGCATGCCGCCCATGATCTTGCCCGCCGCCTTGGTCTTCTCGGCGATCTTGTCCAGATCGTCCCAAGTCCAGCCTTCCTTCGGTACGTCAACGCCGATCTTCTTCAAGAGGGTGGTGTCCATCATGGTGGACAGCGCGTTAACGCCCAGGTTCATTGCGACCAGCTTGCCGCCGACTTTACCGCCGGACAGGGCGTTCTCGCTGACGTCAGCGACGTTCAAGGAGCCGCTCTTGATGTAGGGGGTCAGGTCTTCCAATTGGTCCCGGCCGCCGTATTGGGTCAGGTAGGAGACGTCCATCTGGATGATGTCGGGAAGTTGGTTGGCCGCCGCTTGGGGGGCAAGCTTCTTCCAATAGTCATCAAAAGGTGCGTATTCCGCTTCGATGGTCACATGCGGATTCAACTGCTTGTACATCTCGATAACCTTCAACGTATAATCGTGGCGGGATTGGCCTCCCCACCAGGCAATGCGGATTTTGACGGGCTCTTTCTTGTCAGGTGCCTTCGTAGCTGCTGCTGTACCTGCCGGAGCCGCACTGCTTGCGGATTTATCATTCTTGTCGCTGCTGCCGCAGCCTGCAGCTGTTACCAGCAAGGCTGCAGATACCAGTGCCGTTATTGTCTTTTTCACTTTCATTCCTCCCCCGTAATAGGCGCTTCGTTTGTTGAAAGTGCTTACAGTCCTTATTATCCCCGATTTCGCCACCGTTTTTAATCCAAAAAACCGTCATCCTTGTTTAAAAAACCGAGTTGTGAGGGGGATTTCATATATTCGGAGGGGGTGCATCCGACATATTTTTTAAACACTTGGCTGAAATATTGGGGGTTGTCGCCGAATCCCAGCTGTTCCGCCAGCTCGAAAATCCGGATATCATCCTGCCGGGCGATCCGTTCAGCCGCCTTCGCGACGCGCATCTTGATCACATAGTTGGAGAACTTCTCCCCCGTCTCCTTCTTAAACAGCTTCCCGAGGTAATCGGCATTCATATAGAGCATCTTGTGCGCCACCCAATTGAGCGACAGCTCCGGGTTCCCCAGGTGCTCCCCGATGATGTCCAGCACCTTGTCGATGATGGCCGAATGCTTGGTCCGGTTCTGTTCATAAAAGCGGAGGGAGATCTCCTTCGCCACTCCCTTGAACAGCTGCTGGATGCCCTGCAGCGTATCCAGTCCGAGCAGCGGCACCAGCTCCGCCATGTACCGGTTGATGTTCTCCTGTCCGGACAAGCGGATGACCGCCGTGTAGGTCTGGATCACATAGGATTTGGCCGTATGCATGTCGAGCCGCAGCTCCGCCAGCTGCCGGAAGAACCGGTCCAGCTCGGCCTCCGCGTCCTCCCAGTGGCCGGATTTCACGGCCAGCAGCAGCTGTTCCTCGTCGAAGATCAGCTCCTTGGGCACCCCCGTATCCGCAATCTCGATATCCCGGGCCGTGATCAGGCTTCCCTCGCCCAGATAGAAGCGGTGGTTCAAGCACTCCAGCGTCTGCTTATACAGCCTGCGCGTCCGGGACATCTCTCCCGGCTCGCTCAGCGCAATGGTCAGATCGATCTTGTAGTACTGCCGGAAAGTATCCCGCACCTTCGACAGCCGCTGCAGCAGATCCGAGGACGGGCCTTCGTCCTCCAGCAGAATCAGCACGTGCTCGCCCACCGTAGAGCTGAGCAGCGGGCGCTCCAGAATCTCCTCCGCAATATTCTTGACCGCGAACAGATGCTCGAACTCGAAGCTCCCCTCCAGCTGAAAAAGCGCCAACCGGACTTTACGGCCGTCCACCTTCAAATCGAACAGCTTACAATAATATTCCCAATCCCGGCTTCCATATGTCTTATTGGTCACGAATTCCTTCAGAAATTGTTCCTTCACGTGGGGCATGACCTTCTCCAGACCGTACTTCAGGTTCTGAATGAACTGCTCCCGCCCCTCCGTCTGCCGGAGCTCCTCCACGACTTCCCGCAGCGCCTCTTCAATCTGGTTCTCATTGCAGGGCTTCAGCAGGTAATGGCGCACCCCGTACTGCATAGCGGCCTTGGCGTAATCGAATTCACTGAACCCGGACAAGAGGATGATCTTGATCTCAGGATGCCGCTCCCGGATCTTCGCCGCCAGCTCCAGTCCGTCCATCCCCGGCATCCGGATATCGCTGATCACGATGTCGGGCGCGGACTGTCCGATGAAGTCGAAGGCCTCAAGCCCGTTGCGTGCCGTACCGGCCAGCTCGGTGCCGCAGGCTTCCCAGTTGACGATACGGGAGATGCCGTTCAGGATGATTTTCTCGTCGTCGACGAGGAGTACTCGGTACATCACGAATCACTCCGTTCATAAGGGATTAGGATGGAAACCCGGGTTCCCCGGCCCGGCTCGCTCTCGATCTGGAGGCTGTACGCCTCCCCGAAGGCCAGCTGGAGCCGGTCCCGGATATTGGACATTCCGATGCCATTGCCCTTGGATTGGACCTCGCCCCGGGCCACCCGCTCCAGCTGCTCGGGAAACATGCCCGGTCCGTTGTCTTCCACGCTGATCATTACCCCATCCTCGCGCTCGTAGGAGCGGATGGAGATCGTACAAGGGTCCACCATGTGCTCCAGCGCATGGACGATGGCGTTCTCCACCAGCGGCTGGAGCGTCAGCTTGGGGATCGGACAGGAATAGACAAGAGGCGACACATCCTGCTCGAACACCAGCCTGTCCTCGAACCGGGTCATCTGGATCGTCAGGTAGTGGCGGATGATATCCAGCTCCTGGCCCACCGTGATGATGGATTGCTTCTGGCTGATGGAGCTGCGCAGCAGGAAGCCCAAGGATTCCACCATCCGGGAGATCTGCTGCTGGCCCGCCACCTTGGCCTCCCAGTTGATGGATTCAAGGGTGTTGTACAGAAAGTGGGGATTGATCTGCGCCTGGAGCGCCTTGAATTGAGAGTCCTTGATCGTCAGCTGCTTGGCGTAGTTCTCCGTAATCAGCTCGTCGATCTGCTGGATCATGATGCGGAAGGTCCGGTGGAGCTGGCCCACCTCGTCCTTCGGCAGCGGGGTCCCCGGTGCCGGCTCTTGAAGATCCGCCAGGGTGAAGTCCCCCTTCTGCACCTGCTTCATCCGCCCGATCAAGCCTTCGATGGGCACGGTAATATTACGAGCCACCCGCATGGCGATGACAATCATCACCACCAGGCTGATAGAGAAGACGATAACCAGCATGCTTTTCATCCAGACGATCCGTTCGAATATGGTGTCAAAAGGGATCGTGCTGTAGTACGTCCACCCCGTATAGGGAGAATTCACCCGGGACACGAAAACCTGGTGGCCGTTGATATGCTTGATCTCATAGCCGGAGCCGGGCTGGCTCGCCGTCGCGGCAAGGGGCCACGGAGTCTGGCTCGTCCCGCGGGGATAGATGTATCGGGACCCGGCCGCGATCTGCAGCTCACCTGAGCCAACCTCGGTGCCCCGGAGCACATCCTCGGCGATCTGGCTCAACCGAACCCGGATGGCCACCACGCCCAAGGTCTGCAGGTCCAAGGACAGGTTGGAATTGTAGGAGCGGACTAGCCGGACGGCCAACAGGCCGGTATCCGAATCCTCCGGGTAGACCCAGGCCATGCCGCCCGAAGCCGCGTTGGCCGCATCCCAGATGTCCTTCTTCATCTCCTCGGTCCAGTTCGGCACCCGGCCGCCCGTGTAGACATAGCCCTCGAGATCGAACAGATTGGCGGAGATGGCGTATTTTTCGGTGCCGGCAAATTGGGCGAGGCGCTCCACGGTTTTCTCACGATACTTGAACTGCTCATATTCGGAAGGCGTATTCATGACCTCGAGGAGCTTGGTCTGGATGGTCGGGTCCGTCACGATGTTGAAGGTCAGGTTCTCAATGCGGCGCAGCTCGTTCTCGATGCTGCTGGAGGACAGATTCAGCACCTGGGAGGACTTGCCGTACAGCTGCTCGTCATAGATGGAATAAGCATATTGCAGCACTGTATAGGTCATGGCGTAGCTGAAGGCCATGATGAACAGGATCAGAACGAAGAGCTTATGCTTGATTCTCATGTTCCGGAATAAGGGGCCGATGGAGAAGAGGGAGCGTTTCAAGGGATTGTCTCCTTTCCGGGTCCGCGGCTGCGGTGCCTTCGGACGCTCCTATCTTCTTCAACGGAAGACCCCCTAATCCTCCTTGTCAGAATCTGAGATACATCCGGAGCGGCTGGAGCCCCAGCTCCTTCAAGCTCTCGGCCACCAGCTCCGCCACGCGTATGCCGCCCAGCTCATGGAAGTGCGTATTGTCCTCCACGCCGTTCGGATGGTTGATATACTCTCCGGGCACCGCCCAGAGGAACAGCTTCTTGGTCTCCTCCGGCCCCAGCTCCTCGAACAGGCGCCGGCTCTTCTCGGCCAGATCCACGAGGGGAACGCCTTCCTCCTGCGCCAGCTCCCGCATGGCCGTCAGATAGTCCCCGTGGGTGTCGATCAACCGTCCTTCGGCATCGAAGAAGCGCCGCTGAACCGAGGTGACCAGCACCGGAACGGCTTGGCGGGACCGGGCGCCGTCGATGTAAAGCTTGAGCGTCTCCTTGTAGGTGGTGAACGGATCGGTGTGACGCTCCTCGTCCGCCTTCTGGTCGTTATGGCCGAACTGGATCAGGAGGTAATCCTGGGGCTTCATACGAGCCCAGATCTTGTCCAGATGACCCTCGGAGATGAAGCTCTTGGAGCTGCGGCCGGACAAGGCATAATTGGCGACGGCGACGTCAGCCTTGAGCCACTTGGGGAGCATCTGTCCCCAGCCGGTGTACGGCCACCCTTCGGCCGGCTGGTCCGTCACGGTCGAATCGCCTGCCAGGAACAGGGTCACGGCTGTGTCCCGCGGCGCGATCTCCACGGCGTTCACCCGAGGGGCCAGACCGCTGAAGGCCAAGCGGAGCTTGCCGTCGGTCACCCACACGGAGAAGGCATGGGTCGCATACTGCCCGGCGGAGGTGCGGTGCTTCAGCACCATGAGACGTCCCTCGCCGGCCTTCACGGTGGTTTCGGTCTCTGTGATGTCGTCTCCGGCCATCAGGGTCACCTGGTAGGTGCCGTCCGGAACGTCCACGAGGAACACCGCTTCGAGCGGGATGACGAAGTCACGCTTCAAGGCTGCAGCGGATTCTCCCCGGTCCTTAGCGTAGACGCGGCCGGCACCGGCAACAAAACCGCAGCCTGCGGTCGGATCGTAGACGGTATCGGCCGTGATCTTCGTATACCCTTCTGCCGCGCCTGCGGAGGCGGTGCCGAAATCGAATTTGAATTCTCGCTTCATGATTGTTGTCTCCTTTGTTTCTGGAATTATACGGCAATTGAGCTTTGAACAGGATACCCCCATTGTATCGGCCTCCCGTCTCCCCTACAATGCAAAAAACAGTGTTCCTCTGTCATTTATTCGGGAACCGGACGACCCTAAGTACCACCGTTCAGGTTGAAAAAAAACAGCACCGGACGTATCCAGTGCTGCTTCTGATTGATCCGGTGGTGTCCTGCTCCCTCATGCAGGCATCTCCCCTCCGGACGAACCACATCAGGCGTCCATACCGGTCAGCGCACTTCCCTTTTCCAGCGCTCGTGGCTGCTTCTGACCCGGTTCCACAGGGCGTCCCGGTCGGCGGAGCCGTAGCGGACCAGCGGCTCCCGGAACACGGTCCCCAGCGCCTCCAGCCAATTCCGCTTGGACTCCAGCTCCACCGTGGCGGCACCGTCCCGGCTCCAGCTTCTCCACACGCAGCCCCGCAGCTCATTCATCCCGTCTTCGTTCCTGAGCCGCAGCAGGAACACATCGGCCCAAGGCGACTGGGGGGAGCGGCTGTAGAAAGCATGGTTCTCATGGAAGACCGACAGGTCGGTCACCGCCTCCGGCGCCACGTCTACTCCCGTGTACGAGACCTGTGGGTCGTGCACCATGCGCCAGCCGCCCATGACGGCGGCAGAGTCTTCAACCCGGTAGGTGAACGGCCCCTGAACGCAGCTTCCTGCCTTCAAGGGGAGCGGCTCGTAAGGCATATCGCCCAGCCCCCCATCCACGATCCATCTCTCGGTCCCTCCGTCTTGCCCTTCCAGCTCGACGGTCATGCCCAGATGAAAGGAATCCACGCGGGGCTCCTTCCCAAGCGGCTGGACGCCAGCTCGGTGCCAGGCAACCCGGTACCCGAGTGTCCGGAGCAGCGTGCCGAAGGCGCCGTTCAACTGAAAGCAGTACCCGCTGCGGTTGGAGAGGATCAGGCCGACGGATTCCTTCACGTCCATGGTGGCGGGCCGGCCGGCATAGATATCCAGGGTCTGCCACGGAAGGTGCGACACATGAGCCCGGTGCAGCTCGAACAGAAACGGCAGGCTTGGGGCTTCCATGCCGGAGATGCCGATCCTCCGCAGGTAGGCCAGAGTCTCTTCACGGGTGAGCAACATATAGACGCGTCCTCTCCTTTTTTAGACGATGCTAGATTTGCTTCCAGCTGATGACGTATTCCGTCTGTCCGTTGGGGAGCCCGATGCCCGGGTCAGTCTCCGACCAAGCGCCGTCCAGCCCCAGCTCCCGGCAGGCCAGCTCGAAATGGCACATGGCTATGCCCATGTCAATCTGCTGCATGACCTCACTGTACCGAGGGGTATGCGCCAGATAAAAGTGGACCGCCTTCCGGTCCTCCGCCACCACCAGCCGCCAGGGCTGCTTGTTGGATGCGGAGGGTCCCAGCCGCACCATCTCGACGGGAACCGCCCATGGTCCGGCCAGTTCCTCGGTCAGTATATTACCGAAGGAGCCAAGGCAGAACAGCTCGCTCCATTCCTTCTTCTGATCCGCCTTCACCATATAGCGCATGGCGGATTCCAGCAGCCCCTTCTGCTCTTTCGTATACCCGGCGGGCGTGATGCAGGGGATCCATTCCCCGTCGGCCAGCTCCAGCTCCTTCTCGAAGGAATTCCGGTTGAAGGTGCCTCCCATCCAGCAGGTGCCGATGCCCATTTCCGTCAGGGCCAGAATCAGGCGCTCGAACGCCCAGCCGAAGTCCAGCAGCTCCTTCCTCCCTTTGCCGGTCATGATGCCGATCAGATAGGCCTTCGGGTTCCGGATGATGCCATACGTGCCCAGCTTGACGCCCTTATCCGACACGTCCTTGGTGACCCGTACCAGCTCCACTCGCACTTGGGTACCCAGCGGCCCCTTCAGCAGGGCGTCATCCCGAAGGGTTGCCTCCATCCGCCGGTAATCCTCCGGGGTGACCGGGACGTTCTCGAAGTTCCGCACCGACCGGCGCACCCGGATCACGTCGAGGATACTCTTGGTGCCGTTAACCGCTTGCTTCATCGTCATCAGCTCCGCTCCATCTTCATCCATATCTTCCTCATTATGCGGAAGCCCGGGAGGCCCGTCAAATGGAGGTTCTGCAAACACTCGGTCAACCCGACTGGCCGTCACCTGAAGGGGCTCTGAAGGGACTTCCCCACCGCGAAGGGTCACGGGTTAGCTCTGCCGTCGGATCAACGGCATATTTGCCCCTCGTTCATCCTGTTCCCCTTCAGCGGACGCGATGAACGGTATTTTTGCCTTTCATCAGGTGGCGGGAATCCCCATTCTCACTCTATAGGGTGACAAGCGGCATATTTGCCCTTGATCTCAGACTTTGTGATCGAACCGGGCAACCAACGGCATTCATGCCTTTGGCTGGATTACGCTTCGGCCCGGAACCGTGCTTCCCGCAGAGAAGGTACAAAAAAGGCCGAACCGGCAAGCACCGGTTCAGCCCCATCGATTCGGAAGCGCCTCGCTATAGGCGTCCCGCCGTTCAATCCTCATTCGCGCCCAAGTACTCCGCGTACCGATAATACGCTGTGGCCCGCTCAGAGCCGGACCCGGGACTGACCGCATAGAGTCCCAGAGTCACGCCCGTGAAGCCCGAATCATACTCGGAGGATAGGTGGCAGGCCGGCAGCGCGCATAAGCGGGTCCAGGTCTCCCCGTCACCGGAGCAGAGGAACTCGTAGACCTCCGCATCAGCCCGGATGGCCAGCCGAAGCGGAGCGCCGTCCGATCCCGGGGAGACCGGGGCCACGGCCTCCGTGCGGACCTCTCCCCGGACGGACGACGCCACCGTGACGGCTAACCCGCCGCCCGGCTCCTCCGCCTGCCCCAGCGTCAGCGTGTAGTGGGTCCGGTCGCTGATGCGGACCGCCAGCCCCGCCCGGTCCCCTGCCTGCAGCGGGCGAAAATCCATCGCCGTCTCCAGCCGGGCCCGGCGGTGCTGCTGCCTGCGGCAGAGGTAGTGCGCCGCGTGTCCGGCCCCGGCGGACAGCGTGTCCCGGCCCCCGGCCAGCGCGAGCCACCCGGGCCGCGCTGCCAGGGACACGGCTCCCGCCTCCGGCTCCCGGCGCACATAACACCACTCCGGACCCAGCTCCTGGTCCGGCGAGAATACCGTCCGATGCACCGACGGCGCATCGGCATCATACCCGGGCGGAAGCCGCTCCGGCAGCTCTTCCGCCTCCATCAACGCTCCAACGGTGCCCTCGTTGGAGTCCACCATCGGCCACCCGTCCTCCGTCCAGGTTACCGGGGCCAGGAAGGTTTCCCGGCCCAGTACGCTGTAGCGTCCCTCTACCGGACGGGTGCCCAGGAAGAAGGCCCACCAGCCGCCCCGGTGGTCCTCCACCAGCTCCGCATGCCCCAGATTCTGGAACGGATGCTCCGGCAATCCGTTATGGGTCAGCATCGGGCGGGACATCGGCTCGAAGGGACCGTAGGGCGAAGTGCTGCGGCCCACGATCTCCCGGTGGTCCTTGCCCGTACCGCCCGAGGCGGCGATCAGATAGTAGACGCCATGGATTTTGTACAAGTGCGGGCCTTCGCACCATACGCCGCCGTCCCCGTGGAAGATGGCCACCGGCTCCGACCGCGCTTCCCCCGTCTTGATGTCGATCTCGTACTGAATGATATGGGAGTCGAGCCCCTCCCCCATCTGGGTGGTGACATACACCTTCCCGTCGTCATCGAAGAAGAGGGAGGGATCGATATTGCCGTGTGGCACGGGCACGGGGTCCGACCAAGGGCCTGCCGGGTCTGACGCCGTCACGTAGAAATTGCCGATGCCCCGAACGTCCGTTGTAATCATGTAGAACGTCCCGTTATGATGGCGAATCGTCGGGGCGTAGATGCCTGCGGAGCTCTTGCGGCTCAGAAGGTCCACTTGGCTCCGTCGGGTCAGCACATGGCCGATTTGCCGCCAAGTCACCAGGTCCCGGCTGTGGAACACCGGCACGCCCGGGAAGTATTCGAACGTGCTGGTCACCATGTAATAATCCAGACCCACCCGGATGACGCTGGGGTCCGGATAATAGCCCGGCAGCACCGGATTCCGATACTTCATTACAATCCCTCCCTTAAATTCGGTCCCGCAGGCTGAAGCCGGCGCACTCTCCGTCCTTATCCGCAACCGGAGGCTTCTCCGGTCCCGGGGTGCGGGTCGGACAACCGGCGGTCTACCGGAAGTCCGATATTTTCCAGAACGAGCCCTTGGGCTGATGGTTCACGTCGAAGACGAAGGGCCAGTTCTTCCGGCCGCGGACCGGGAAACCGTCCAGCCAGGTGTAGTCGTCCGAGGCGCCCCAGAAGGTCACGGCCGTCAGCACCTCCTTGTATTCGCGGAACAGGGCGAACACCTTCTCGTACAGCTCCTCCTGCCGCTCCACCATCTCCGGCGTCGGCGCCAGAAGGTCCGTCCGCCGGTCTTCGAACTCGAAGACGGAGAGGTCAAGCTCGGTGATCTGCAGCTGCAGCCCCAGGGCAGCATACTGCTCGACGGCCTCACGGATGGTATCCAGCGACGGGCCATACAGGTTCCAATGCCCTTGCAGCCCCACGCCGTGGATCGGCACGTCCCGCTCCTTCAGCCCGCGGACCAGCCGAATAATCTTGTCCCGCTTCTCCGGTTGGCACTCGTTGTAATCGTTATAGAACAGAACGGCCTGGGGATCGGCGGCATGGGCGAACTCGAAGGCGTTGGCGATGAAATCCTCTCCGATGAGATCCAGCCACGGGGACCTGCGCAGCCAAACGTCCGCCTTGTCCTCCACCGCCTCGTTCACCACATCCCACGCGTAGGCAATGCCCTTATAGCGTCCCACGACGGTGTCGATGTGGTCCTTCATGCGGGCCAGCAGCGTCTCCCGGTCCGCCGGCCGCCCATCCTTGCCGGCGAATACCCAGTCCGGCGTCTGGTTGTGCCACACCAGCGTATGCCCGCGCAGCTTCATGCCGTGGGCCGCAGCGAAGTCCGCGATCCGGTCCGCCGCCTCGAAGGTGTACACGTCCTCCTCCGGATGGACGCGCTCGAACTTCATGTCGTTCTCCGCCGTAATGCTGTTGAAATGGGCCGTCAGCACATCCTTCTGAGAGACGATCGTCTCCAGATTAACGGCTGCCCCGATGTCAAAATACTCCCTATACGTATCCCGCAAAGCGGGGACCGGTTTCTTGTCCATCTGTTGTCACCCAGCTCCTCTCTCATTCCATACACCTCTCAGCCGATCAGTAAGGCCCCCGGATATGCGGGAGCACCCGCTCCCGGTAGAAGCCTGCCAGCCGCTGCCGTTCTTCCTCCGAATAGCCGGGCGTATCCAGCGCCTTCAGGTTCTCCTCCACCTGGGTCCGGTTCTTGAAGCCGGGGATGATGCAGCTGACCTCAGGCGCTTCCAGAATCCAGCGCTGGGCGGCTCTTGCCATGCTGCCGCGCCCTTCGGCGATCCAGCGCAGCTCCTCCGACAGCTCCACGCCCTTCTCGAAGGGAAGGCCGGCGAAGGTCTCGCCTACGTTGAAGCTGTCCCCGTTCCGGTTGAAGCTCCGGTGGTCGTCCGCCGCGAAGGTGGAGGCCGCCGTGAACTTGCCCGTCAGAAGACCGCTGGCCAGCGGAAGCCGGACCAGGATTCCCACACCCCGCTCCCGCGCCAGCGGAAAAAGCTGCTCCAGCGGCTTCTGCCTGAAGAGGTTGAAGATGACCTGCAGCGCCTGCACGCCCGGCTGCTCCAAGCAGAGGAGCCCTTCCTCCACGGATTCCACGCTGACGCCGTAGGCCCGAATCTTGCCTTCCTCCTTCAAGCGGTCCAGCACGCCGAAGACACGGCCATCCCGCAGAATCTCGATGGGCGGGCAGTGAATCTGGTACAGGTCGATCCGCTCCCGGCCAAGCCGCTTCAGGCTGTCCTCGCAATAGGCCCGGACCGTTTCCTCCGAATACGTTCGGGGATCCCCGATATCGCCTCTGCGGCAAAACTTGGTGGCGATATGGATCCGGTCCTCTTTCCCCCTGGTGGCCTGGGACAGAAGCTTCTCGCTGTGCCCGTCGCCGTAAACGTCCGCCGTATCGAAGAAATTGACTCCGGC
Source organism: Oryzibacillus soli (assembly GCF_051594765.1). NCBI lineage: Bacteria > Bacillati > Bacillota > Bacilli > Caryophanales > Paenibacillaceae > Oryzibacillus > Oryzibacillus soli. Next base: position 230,380 of record NZ_JBPPGJ010000006.1, on the reverse strand, counting down.
CTCCATGGCAGCCTCCAGCGACCGGAGGGATTCCGCATCATCCTTGTCTCCCCACGAGCCTCCAATAGCCCATGTGCCGAAGCTGATCTCGCTGACCTCCATGCCTGTGTTACCTAATGCCCGGTATCTCATGCTCCATCCTCCTTGATTGATTCGATTAATAGATCGTACGGCTGCCTGCATCCGGAATCCCGGACTTGCGGTAGAAGTAGGTATTGATCACATCCCGCCATTGGCAGGCGCTCTCCAGCTGCACGTCGAGGCGCTCCCTCACCTCGGAGAAGCGCTCCGCATCCACCTTGCCCTCCAGGGCCAGCCAGGCGCTTCTCCACTTCTCCACCAGCTCCACGCCCTCGAAGTGGGTGTCATAGATGTGCTGGATGACCGTTTTGCCCGACTTCAGCCGATGGGTGTACGGCACGTGATGGAAGAACAGCAGCAGCTCATCGGGGCAGGTCTCCAAGTCTTCATACACCGCTCCGACCTCCGGCGTGTACTGGCCGGTATACCCGGTTCCCGTCGCAACGGTCCGGTCCACTCCCATTCCCCGGCAGTCCGAGAAATGATAGGTTCCCCACTTGGAATACTCATACCCATCCACGTCAGGACCGTAGTGGTAATGGGGGGTCACCATCCAGCCCACGCCGAGCGGCGAGGTAAGCTTCTCATAGATGGGCCAGGATTCCATCAGGAAGCCCTTCACCGTATCCAATACCGCCGGCTCCGGGCCGAAGGTCAGCCGGGTCCATTCGTCTGCAATCTCCTCCGCCTCCAGCTCCGGATTCCAGATCAAGCGCCCGTACCCGTACAGGTTGGCTTGGGCCAGATGATGCCCCGTCCAGTTGGCGTCATCCCCGATATTCGAGACAGCGGCGAAGCCGCTGTACGCATAGGGATACACCTCTCCGGCAGCAATCCTCTTCACCGTGGAGCCTTCCCCGGCAAGCCGGGTGTCGAAATCCAGCACCTGCTTCCATTGCGGCACCAGATAGCATACGTGCTTCTGCTGGCCCGTATATTCCTGGGTGATCTGGAATTCCATCACCTGATTGGTGTGTGCCATCGCGCCGAAGAGAGGCGAGACCGGCTCCCGGACCTGGAAGTCCATAGGACCGTTCTTGATCTGGAGAATCACATTATCCTTGAACCGGCCGTCCAGCGGCTTGAAGTGGTCGTACGCGGCCCGCGCTCTGTCCGTCATCCGGTCCCGCCAATCCTGATGGCAATTGTACACGAAGCACCGCCAGAGAACGATTCCCCCGTACGGCTCCAGCGCTCCCGCCAGCATGTTGGCGCCGTCCGCATGGTCCCGGCCGTAGGTGAAGGGCCCCGGACGGTTCTCCGAATCCGCCTTGACGAGGAATCCGCCGAAGTCCGGCACGTACCGGTACACCTCCGCCGCTTTGGCCTGCCACCAGGAGCGGACCGACGGGTCCAGCGGATCCGCCGTGTCCGTGTCGCCCAGCTCCAGCGGGCCTGCATAGTTGACGCTCAGATACAGGCGGATGCCGTAATCCCGGAACACCGCCGCCACCCGAGCCACATCCGGCAGGTAAAGCTCCGTCAGGAGCAGCGTCTCGGTCCGGTGAACGTTCACATTATTGATGGAGATGCCGTTAATCCCGACGGAAGCCAGCAGCCGGGCATAATCGCGGATCCGCTGCGAGCCGGCAAGCACCTGCCCGTCCTTGTAGAAGATAGACCGCCCGGCATAGCCGCGCTCCACGCTGCCATCCATATTGTCCCATTGATTGATCATCCGCAGCCGATTGCGGGGGGCCTCCCGGATATCCAGCGTTTCCAGGCCGGCTCCCGTCCGGAGGAGGCGCAGGAAATGGAATGCCCCGTACAGCAGGCCGCTCTCCGATCCTCCCGCCAGAGCGATATAGTCGGGACCGCCGCTCTGTCCGCGGACCGTTAGGATCCGGTATCCTTCCGGAGGAAGCACCTCCGGCGTCTTCATGCCGAGGGCATCCGGCCCGAGCTCCGCCGTTTCCCCCAGCACGCCAATCACCAGCGCGGGGTTCGCGTCCAGCTCCCCAAGGATCTGCGGACGCCGTCCCAGGGATGCTTCGATGCCTTCCAGCAGCTCGGCGCAAGCCGTGCCTCCCGGCCCTTGGCGCCCCTCCAGGGACGTGACGAGCCGTCCCAAATAATGCCCGTACCGGGCCGTTGCCGGCTGCTCCGCCGGAATCCTATATCCCAGCCAAGCCTGGTAGCCTTTGTTCTTCATGATCATCTGCCTCCTGTTAGCCACTTTTTAACGATGGGACAGCTTAATCCTTCATACCGCCGACCGTCATCCCTTGCACAAATTAATTCCGATCCTTACCATATGCCCGCTACACGGTCCTTCACGACCTTGGTCACCGTAGATTCGTACGCTTTTTTATCCAGCTTGCCCAGCTCCGCCGCGTACTGGGTCCAGATGGCTTCGAATTCGGAGGGCTTGGACAGGACGAGCTTCGGAAAGTATTTCATCTGAAGGTCATCGGATTTCTGGGTGAAGATCTGCTCCGGGGTCCCTTGCCCCAGATTGATGGACCAGGCCGGGTACCACTTCCGCTCGTCAGGCTTGGCGAACATCTCCGTCCAGGTACTTGCCCCGTATGTCTCCAGCACTTTCTTATCCCCCTCGGTATAGCCCATGGCCGCCACTTCCGGCTGGTTGCCCACCGCATAGGCGTTGCCGTCCTTGAGCAGGGAATAGTTGCCGTACCGCGGCCAGTTGTAGTTGAAGTACTGGAAGCCGAAGGAGCGCTTGAAGTCCGTATCGTCCTGCTTGCGCTTCTGCTCGGGGGTCAGATAGTAACGGCCCTTCTCGTTCACCGAATAGGTCTCGCCCTTGATGCCCCACTGCACCAGAATCTGGTTCTCCTCCTTCAGCAGGTTATCCCAGTACTTGATAATGCGGACGGGGTCCTTCGCCCGAACGGAGATGCCGATTCCACGGTTGTTGACGAAGGCGGGCGGATCGACGTATTGGTCCTTGATGTCCCGGTTGAAAACGATGGGCAGCGGCGCGTAGCGCTTCTCATCGATGCCGGCCTTCTTCAGAAAGTTGGTGGCTTCCCCGACCTGCCAGGCATAGTTGAAGTAGCCCAGCACCCGGCCGGAGGTCAGCTTGGCTAAGTATTGATCCTTGTTCATGACGAAGGACTCCGGGTCGAACAAGCCTTCTGCGTTGATCTCATTCAGCTTCTTGAGCCAATTCTTCTGGTTGTCCGTACCGGCCACGATCTTGGCCTCTAAGGTCTTCAAATCGACGGTGACGCCCCCGTCATTCGGGTAGCCGGCCAGATGGGCCGCCGGATTCTGAAGCGTGTACAAGGTGTCCTTGGAGCCAGCGAAGGAGACGAAGCCGATGGTGTCCTTGCCGTTGACCTGCGGATACTTCTCCTTGTAGCGCTTGATCAGATCGAAGTATTCGTCCACGGTCTTGATCTTGGGGTAATTGAATTCTTTCAGTACGGAGCGCTGAATCCAGAATGCGCCCTGGCTGATGTTCGGGTCGTTGATATACCCTTGATTGGCGCTGTAGGGCAGGAAGTAGTGCTTGCCGTCCTTGGCTTTGAACTTATCCATATAAGGTCCGTATACCCGCTTGATGTTGGGACCGTATTTCTCGATCAGGTCGTCCAGCGCGATGAAGGCTCCTGCATCCAGCAGCTTGTCGATCTGGCTCTCTGGCACGATGACGTCCGGGTAATCGCCGGAGGCGATCATCACTCCCGCCTTCGTGTTGTTGTCGCCGACCAGAAATTCCATCCTCCAATCCACACCGGTCTGCTTCTGCAGCTCCTTGCCGATGACGGTGTTGCTGGCGATGACGTCCTTCTCCGCCCCGAAGCCGAAATAAGTGAACGTAACGGGCTTCAGGTCGTCCGCGGCTTGGGACAAGCCTGACTCCGCTCCCTTATCGGCATTGCTTCCTCCGCATCCCGCCGCCGCAACGGACAGTGCCGCCGCCAAGCCGAAGACAGCGATTCTCTTCTTCACCATCTCTTTGCTTCCCCTTTCGAGAGTGTTGGGATTGTCTGTAAGCACTTTCAGTATAGCAGGAAAACGTTTACCTAGTGGATACGGAAACTTTAGGATCTACTTTGAAAACCATAGGTAAGAGAAAAAACGCGTCGGCATGCAATTAACCTGCATCTTCGCGCGTCCTCCCCCCTTATTCTTATATATTCTTGCCAACCAAAGGCATCCGGATCCTGACTTCCGTTCCCTCTCCCCAGATGCTTGCGATCCGGAACTCGAAGGAGTCGCCGAAGCACATCAGGAGACGGGTATAAGCATTCTTCATCCCTACATGCTCGCCCATGGTGTCGTCACCCTTCAAGTAGCTGACGACCTCCTCCAGCTTCTCCGGGGTCATGCCGGCTCCGTTGTCGCTTAACCGGAACAGAAGGCTGTCTTCCTCCGCCTGAATGGAGATTCGGATCGTTCCCTTGCCGGGCGAAGATTCCACCCCATGAATGCTGGCATTCTCCACATAGGGAATCAAGGTCATCTTGGGAATCCGGTATTGGCGCACCTCATCATCGGCCTCCAGCATGTACTCCAGCTTATCACCGAAGCGGTACTTCTGAATCTCCAGGAAGCATATGATCAGCTCCAGCTCCTCCTGTACGGTCACCCAATCCCGGCTCCAGGATATGGATTTCCGGAACATCTTAGCCATATTCTGGATAATTTTCGCTGTCTCATACTCCCCCTTGATCTGACTCCGCATCCGGATCGTCTCCAGTGCGTTGAAGAGAAAGTGGGGGTTGATCTGGCTGTGGAGCGCATGCAGCTGGGCCTCCTGCTGCCGGAGCTCCAGATCCTTCTTCTGGATGTCGGCGATGTAGACGTCATGGATCAGGCTTTTGATCTGAAGGGTCATGCGGTTGAATTCCTCCGTCAATTGGCCGATCTCATCCGTATATTCCGCATGGGGGATCGGCTCGAAGCTCTGGTTCTTCACCTTCTTCATGTGCTTCAGGATCCGGACCAGCCGGACATGAATGGATCGGGACATGGAAGCCAGGAACACGGTGGGCACGACGAAGTTGGCCAAGGCCAGATAGATGACGAACATCCTCGATTTCATGACCTCCTCCAGCATGACCCGCTCATCCATGACGCCCCGGATGGACCAATTATTCAGGTAGTTGGAATTGGCATAGTCCAGCTTGAAGGGAATGGACTTCTTGGGAAGCTTCAGGTCCGCATAGGCCACGTTGCCTGCTTGCCACCCCGAGGCATTGTCGTTGCTCAACTGGATGATCCCGTCCGGTCCCGTAAAATACAGCTCTCCGGCAAAGCTGGAGTTCTCGAAGGTATGGCGGAGCGTGTTCATGTTCAGATCCAGCTTCACCAGCCGGGAGCCCCTAGTGATATTCCCCGGGGAATTGTCCAGCCGCTGTACGAGGCTGAATTCCCCCCGATTGGCGATCAGCATCGGATAGGGAAGCTTGTTCTTCGAGTACTCCTTGTACCAATAGGTGTTCCGGACCTCCTCGGTGATCAGCTGGACATTGCCCGAAGCCATCACCGTCGGATTCTCCGTATAGATCTCCAGCCATTTCACCGTCTGGCTGGCCTGTGTATACCGGGCGAAGATGTTCCGCAAATATTCGTTGTACGCTTCAATATATTCATAGGTACTGCCGAAATCCCGGTCCAGCACCTCGTTCAGCTCCAGATCGGTGTAGTAATTGTACGAGATGCCCACCGCACCGTCTATGATGGACTGAAGCTCTCTATGCAGCTTTTCCATCTGGATGGTGGCATCATGGATCTTCTGGTTGCGGATGTTGGACATCGTGACCGAATAGAAGAACACGTTCGTCAGCACGATGGGAATGAAGACGGAGACCGCATACATCAAGAGCAGCTTGTTCCGGAGCCGGATGTTATTCAGATGAAGTCTTCGCACGGGCGCACCTTCTTCTCTTGTCTTCTTCTGTCACCGTCTATCAGGACCGACCCAGCAGCTTGTTCCGGTATTCCGTCGGTGTGACCTGCTCCAGCTTCTCGAACTGGGTGACGAAATAATCCGCATTCTGAAAACCGACCTTCTCCGCAATTTCGTACATTCTCATGTCCGTCTGGCGGAGAAGCTTCTTCGCTTCCTGGACCCTAAGATGCAGCAGGAAATCGTTGAAGTACACCCCGTAGGTTTTGCGAAAAAGCTGGCCCAAATATACCGGGTTCATATAAAATTGGGCGGCGATGCTCTTCAGGCTGATGTTCTCGGTATAGTGGGTTTCGATATATTTCTTGATCTTCTCGATGCCGCCCTTACTCTGCTCCTTGCGGAGCTGGGCAATGCGGTCCGCCGCTTCGGCAATGAAGCCGCCCGCCATCTCCTTCAGCTCCTTCAGGGTAACGGGCTGGCTCTGCGCTTCCTGAAGCTCCCTGACGACGGGAGCATTCTCCTCGCTTCCGTCCATGGCCCGAATCACCTTCAGCACCGCCATGACGCAGCGGTTCAGGGAGCTGAAGACGGCGGAGGGCGTGAACCGGCTGGACTTGAAGTGCCGGAAGATGGATTCCAGCGCTTCCTCGTAGCCCCGCTTGTTATTCTCCTCCACCCGCTCCAGCACCTTGTCGACCAGCTCCTGCTCCACGTCGTACGGATGAAGCGGCTTGCTGTGGACTGACTCCCATCGGATGACGGCCGAGCCTTCCTCGGCGAACCGGTGCTGAAGCGCCTGCTGCGCCGCATCGTGGCTCATCTTCACCTGCGTCAGATGGAAAACCGTCTGTCCTGCATAGAGCGTGACCGGGGTCTCCAAGGCCCGAACCAGGGCGGATCGGACCGAGCTCCAGAACTGCTCCCCCTCCCGGCCGTCCGTCTTGATCTCGGGAGCAGGGTTCAAGAGGAAGCCGAAGCGGCCATGCTGCAGCTCCTGCAGCGGAGCATCACCGCCCAACTCCATATATCCGGACAGGGCATGGGCGGCCTTCCGGTACAACGCCTCCCCGGATTCCGATGCCGGAGGCTTGGCCGAACGCTCCGCAATGACGTACACAAACCGGGAATCCGCTCTGCAGGGAAGCGCCGATGCATACTCCCCGGCCTCCTCCGCGCCGATCTCACCCGTGATCAAGCCCTCCAGGATGCTGTCCGGCATGGACTTGTCCTTCCCCCGCCTGGCCCATCTCTTACTGCCCAGACTCTTGGCCAGCTTCCGCAGGGTCGACGCCAGCTCGACTTCGTCGATGGGCTTCAGCACGTAATCGTGGACCCCGTACCGGATGGCTTGCTGAGCATATTTGAAATCATGGTAACCGCTTACGATAATGAAGGACGGATCGTGAACCGTCTCCTCCGATACGCGCTTGATCAGCTCCAGACCGTCCAGGACCGGCATGCGGATATCCGTAATCACCAAGTCCGGGTCAATGTCCCGGATCAGCTGAAGAGCCTCTTCCCCATTCTCTGCTTCTCCGGCTACCGAGTAGCCCAGCGATTCCCAATCCATAAGGCTTCGAAGACCTTGCCGCACGAACATCTCGTCATCCACCAGCATGACCTTATACATCGGCACTCTCCTCCCTGCGAACACCTAAATTATAGCTCCGATTCGCCGGGAAGCAAATAGATTTCCCGCTCCGCTAGAGAGGTGTCCTCTCCAAACAGGAAGAACCGCCTCCGGGCTGCGGAAGCGGTTCGAATCGTGCAGGCTTACACTTAATAACCCAGCAAGCTCTTCGTTTTGTTGAAGATATCGTTCGACATCTTGATGTAGCGGGAAGCGCCGAGGGTTTCGGTCTGGGCGACATAAGCATTCCAATCGTTCTGGATGCTGGCTTGGCCGGTAACGAACTTCAGGGTCATGGTATCCACATAATCCATCAGCGGCTTGGAGATCAGAGTCATCTGCTCGCTTTCGGTCGGGTTACCCATAATCGGCGGGGCTAGGGTTCTCGGCTTCCGCGTATTCAGAATCCGGTTCAGATAGTCCTTCTCGCCTTCCGTCATCTTGGACATTCTCAGCTTGTTCGTACCGCCGTAAGCGAAGTTGCCGCCGCCGAAGCCATAGTCTACGTTCAATTTCTTCGTTGCAGTCGGGTTCATGCCGTTAAATTGGATGTCCGGCTTCAGGGTGATGGTGCCGCTGGCGTCCTTCGTATAGGTCTCGCCCTCCACACCCCACAGACTGAAGGTTTGGCCTTCATCGGAATACCAGAGCCAGTCTACGAAACGCAGCATTTGGATGAATTTGTCCTTGCCCAGCTTCTTCAGCGCGTTCTGGCTGATCATGACCCCGTTCTCCAGACGGCTGGTCTCGATCTGCAGCAAGCCCTTCGGACCGCCCGGCTGCACCACCATGTACAGCTCGGCATTCGGAACCTGCATCTTGGTCTTGGAGTCGGCCAGAATCTGATAGTTGGCGTTCATCACCAGCGAGTCGCCCTTATAGAACTTGGATTGGGCGGTCTTGTCGTCCTGGGTGAACGATTCCGGATCCATCAGCCCCTCCTTCACCAGCTTGTTCAGGAAGGTCACATACTCCTTGAAGTCGTTGGTGGAGTTGGCGAATTCGAACTGCTTCGTCTGCTCATTGAAGCGAGTTCCGTTGGCCAGTCCCCATCCGCCAGTTACGCCATACGCTACGGCAGCGATGCTCAGCGTGGATTTCCCCATGAATTCATCGGAGATCACATATTTGGCGCCGGTGGCTTCCTTAACCTTCTTCAGCGCTTGATAGAATTCTTCATAGGTCCACTTGCCCTCCAACGCTTTGACGTCGACTCCGGCCTTGTCGAAGACGTCCTTGCGGATCATATAGGAATAGCCAGCGCCGGCTCCTTCCCACATGCCGGGCAGTACATAATATTTGCCGTCCGACTTCAGCTTCTGCTTCAAGTCCTTATCCATGCCCCAATCCTTGATGGCCTTCTGGAAGTTCGGCATATACTGCACCCAATCGCTGATGGCCACGATCTGTCCGCCAGCTACGTAAGCGGATTCATCATAGGTCTTGGGAATGATGAACGGAGCGTCGCCGCTGTTGACGAGCAGGGATTTTTTGTTCTCGTATTCCGAAGAGGCAATGACGTTAACGTCTAACGATACGTTGGTCTTCTCGGCCAACGCCGTCCAGATCCTCCAGTCCTTCTTGAACGGGTAGGTCGGCTGATCGCTGAACATCATGGAGTAGGTTACCGGTTCATTGGAACGGAAGCTCTTGCCCTCTCCGAAGGTGTAGCCCAGGTTAGCTCCGGCGCTTGCTGCTGGAGACGTGCTGGGAGACGTGCTGCTGGACGATTCGTTCTTGTCGCTTGTACATGCCGTCGTCCCGAAAGCCATGGCTGCTGCCAATACGACCCCTACTGCTTTGGAGGCTCTTTTCATTCAGTACCGCCCTTTCAACTATATATTTTTTGGGGTATATAACGGAAGGGCGGGTGGCCCTTCCGGCTATATCGGACACCTTAGCCTTTGACGGCTCCAATCATCATGCCCTGTACGAAGTACTTCTGCACGAAGGGATAGATGCAGATGATCGGCAGGGAAGTCAGCACCATGGCGCAGGATTTGACGGTTGCGGCAATCTGGGCCGCCGTCTCGGTGTTGGCGCTGGCATCGGTATTGATCGTGCTGTCGATGATCTGGCGCAGGTACAGGGCGACAGGCCATTTTTCCTTCGCATCCAGGAAGAGAGACGGTCCGAACCAGTTGTTCCAGATGCCGACCATGCTGAACAGGACCATAGTGGCCAAGATCGGCTTCGACAGCGGAAGCACGATCCGGACGAAGATCCCGTAGATGCCGAGGCCGTCTACGGTCGCCGACTCCTCCAGCTCGTTGGGAAGGTTGGCGAAGAAGGTCTTTACGAGGATGACGTTGAAGGCGCTGATGGCCCCCGGAATGATGATCGCCCACATCGTGTCCCGCATGTGCAGCGTCTTGGCCACCAGCAGATAGTTGGGGATCAGTCCGCCGCCGAAGTACATGGTGAACAGCACGAAGGGAATGAAGAATTTATTCAGACGCAGCCGGTCCTTCGACAGCGGATAGGACATGACGGCCGTAGCGCCGACGGAGATGATGGTGCCCAGGACGGAATACAGGATGGTATTGCCGTAGTAACGGAAGAAATCCGGCTTGCTCAGAATGACCCGATACGTCTTATCTGTAAAATCCACGGGGAAGATACTGACCTTCCCTGCATATACGGCTGCTTCCGAGCTGAACGATTGGGCGACCAGATACAAGAAGGGGTATAGGGTCGCAACGACGACAAGCGTCATGATCAGGCCGTTAATAATATGAAAGGTGCGACTGCCGAGCGATGCATTCAAGGGAGCTCCTCCTTTTTACCACAGGCTGGATTTGGTCGTCTTCTTGGAAATGTAGTTGGCTGACGTAACCAGAATGAGTGCGATCACGCCTTCAAACAAGCCGACTGCCGTTGCATAGCTGAAGTTGCCTCCCGCTCCGGTGCCGCCGCCAAGACCCATCCGGTATACATAGGTCGAGATGACGTCTGCCGTTTCATAGGTCAACGGGTTGTACAGAAGCAGGATCTTCTCGAAGTTCGAGCCCATCAAGCCGCCGATATCGAGAATCAGGAGCGTCATAACCGTAGGCAGAATCCCCGGAATCGTGACGTGCCAGATGAGCCGGAAGCGGTTCGCCCCGTCCGTCTTGGCCGCATCGTACAGCTCGGGATTAATGCCGGTCATCGCAGCCAGATAGAGGATCGTGCCCCAGCCCAGCCCTTGCCAGATGCCGGATGCCACATAGATGGTCGGAAACCACTGCGGCAGGGAGATGAACGAAATCTTCTCCATGCCCAGTTGGGCGAGCAGCATGTTGACCGGCCCGTTAAGCGAAAGCAGCTCCTTGACCATCCCCGCTACGATAACCATGGAGATAAAGTGCGGCAGATACGAGACGGTCTGAACGAATTTCTTCACCCGGAGCCGGCGGATTTCATTCAGCAGCAGCGCGAAGCCCAGCGTTAACGGAAACCGGATTATCAGGTATGTGATGCTTAAGGTCAAGTTGTTCGTGAACGCCCGCCAGAAGGTGGGGTCCTGCATGAACATCCGGAAGTACTGCAGTCCGACCCATTCCTCCCCAAGGAAGTTCGGGCCTCCTCTGTATCTGCGGAATGCAATGATGTTGCCGATCATGGGCGCATACTTGAATACGAGAAAGTACAATACGGGAATGACCAAAAAGGAGTACATCTTCCACTCCTTCCGGACATGCTTGAGAAGGGAGGTTTTGACGAGCCCCTTGTGGCGGGCCGTGTCTATTGCTGCCTTCGTTTCAATCGCTTCCATATCTCCACCGCTTTCCTCTAAATATAGTCTCTCTTCTGAATCGTTCCCCCTGCCCGATGCTCTTGCATCAATCTGCCCACTCATGATATGTATGCGCTGTCAGAAAGCGAATACAACCCGGTGCAGCCAGCTTCCGTTCTTTTCCTTTCCTCCCACATCATCATCTGCCTGTGTGGATTATGATAATATAGTTCCCATTCGCACAGTACCCGAGAAAGTAAAGTTCACACTAGAAAATGTATAGGTTTTCCTGATAGCGCTTACCATGGGCTCCAGCGCACATCGAACGTGACGAAAGGACCTATAATTCCTAAGGAAACATCTATAATTTCTGAATTGCGGACGGGCGCGAAGGCTTGTTATCCTAGAAAAGTATGCGTTTACATTTCGGGAGGGGAGCGAGTCGCATGGAACACGGGGGAGCCTTTTTTACCGGCACATACCGGAACGTATTCCTGGAGTACGGCTATCCGGAAAAGGAGATCGAGGCAAAGGTCCAATCCGCCTGGGAGGAGATGTTCTTCGGCAGCGAGGCCGTCCGGATCTATCATCCGGCCGGGGAGGATATGGGCTATATGGTGGATACGGGCAATATGGATGTCCGCACCGAAGGGATGTCCTACGGCATGATGATGGCCGTTCAGATGGGGGACAAGGATATATTCGACCGGCTGTGGAAGTGGACCCATACCTATATGTATATGACTTCGGGCACCCATGCCGGCTACTTCGCCTGGTCCTGCAACCTGGACGGAACCAAGCGCGCCTACGGACCGGCACCCGACGGGGAGGAATATTTCGCCATGACCCTCCTCTTCGCCTCCCACCGCTGGGGCGACGGACCGGAGCCCTTCAACTATTCAGAACAGGCGAGAGAGCTCCTCTTCCGCTGCATTCATAACGGGGAAAAGGGAACAGGCTTTCCCATGTGGAACCCGGAACACAAGCTGATCAAGTTCATACCGGACTGCGAATATTCCGATCCCTCCTACCATCTGCCACATTTCTACGAGCTCTTCGCCTTATGGGCGAAGGAGGAGGACCGGGGCTTCTGGAAGGAGGCGGCGGCGGCCAGCCGGAGGTACCTCCAGCTCTCCTGTCATCCGGTAACCGGCCTTGCTCCCGAATACGCCCACTATGACGGAACCCCCAACAACGACAGGGGCTTCGGCCACTTCTTCAGCGACTCCTACCGGGTCGCCGCCAACGTGGGGCTTGATTCAGCGTGGTTCGGCGCGGATGAATGGCGGCGTGAGGAGGCTGACCGGATCCAGGCCTTCTTCGCCGGCAAGGACCCGGCGGATTACCGCCGGTATACCATCGCCGGAGAGCCCTTCGAGGAGAAGGCCCTCCACCCGGTGGGCTTGCTGGCCACCAACGCCATGGCGGCCTTGGCCACGGACGGTCCCAACGCGCGGGCGTCGGTGGACCTGTTGTGGCGTACGCCCCTTCGCACCGGCGCGCGGCGATACTACGACAACTGCCTTTACTTCTTCAGCCTGCTTGCCCTGAGCGGCAAGTACCGCATCTGGCACCCGGTGCAGGCGTAAGAGCAGGGGGCTTCAGGCCGCCTTAAGTCGGGGGCACCCCGCTGCCGCACGGCTTGCGGTAAGCGATAAGGCTTCAGGAAGCCTTAAACGGGTCACAGCCGTGACCTCACAGAATTTAAGGCGGCCTGAAGCCTTAAGCCGGGGGCACCCCGCCCCCGCTGCCACCCGAAGCCGCAACCCAAACAAAATCCCCTTCTGCCAGCTTAACAGCTGATGTCAGAAGGGGACTTTGTTTGAACTATGGCGGCATCCGCCGGCAATCTCATTACTCCTTCGCCGCCTTGTTCAGCGCTTCCTCATGCTTCTTGGCGAATTCCTCCGGAGACACGGCCTTGCCGAAGATGGCTTGTATCATGTTCAGATGGGTTTCGGCCGCTGTCGGCTTCATCTGAACGTCTGCAAACAGGGTGATGCTGCTGGCATTGTTCAGCTCATTCAAGAGGTCGATATACAGCTTCGGCAGCTGGACCCTGGAGGTGTCCACCTTGGTGGCCGGGATCACGCCGGCGTCCGTAACGGACACCTTGCCCCACTGCTCGACGAAATAGGCGACGAATTTCTTGGCCTCAGCCTTCACTTTGGAGTTCTCCGCCACGAAGAGGCCTACGCCCGGACCGCCGACCCAGCTGTTCTCATCGCCCTTGCCGCCGGTCACCGTCGGGAACTTGAAGAATCCGACGTTGTCCTTGAAGGCCTTCGGCACGTCCGGATTGGTCGTAAAGTTCGGCAGCTCCCAGGTACCCGTCAGGAACATGGCCGCTCTTTGATTCATGAACTCGGACTTGCCCTCGTCGTTGGAGAGACCGTTGAAGCCCTTGTTGAAGGCGTTCAGATCCACCAGATTGACGATCTCCTTGGCCGCCCGGATCAGGCTGGGCTCCTCGAAGGACGCGGAGCGGTCCACCGCCCGTTTCAGCGGCTCGTTGCCGCCGAAGCGGTTGGCCAAGTACATATACCAGAAGGAGCCGGTCCACCGGTCCTTATTGCCCAAAGCAATAGGAGCGACATTTTGTTGGGCGAGGGTCTTCACAATATACAGAAAGTCCTCGTAGGTCTTAGGCGCCTGCAGACCATACTTGGCGAAGATCGCTTTATTATAGTAGACGGGTGTGATGTTCAGCTCCACGGGGAACGCATAGGTTTGCCCGTCTATCGCATAGGCTTCTGTGGTTCCAGAGACGAACTTGTCCTTCTGGCTGCCGTTCTTCACGTCATCCAGGGAAGCGAACAGCCCGCCCCTCACATACGGCTCCAGGAAGCCGGCTGCCCAGGTCATGCCCACGTCGGGGAGCTGGTTGGAAGCCGACAGCACCTTTAGCTTGCTCTTGTATTGCTCGTTCTCGAGAATTTCCTGCTTCACCGTCACGTTGGGATTGGCCTTCTGATATTCGTCGATGATCTGGTTGACGATGGCGTTCTGCTGCTTGGAGCTGGCTGCCGGCCACAGATGCATGAAGTTGATCGTCACCTTCTCCGCCTTGGGGGCGGTCGCCGCCGATAAGGCCGCGTCTTTCTTGCCGCCGGTCGGGCTGCAGCCCGCCAATGCAGCGGCAATCAGCAGGGTGAAGGCCATCCGTCCTGTACGAGCTTTGTTCGCCACATGCACGTCCCCCTAGCCTGATTCGAAGCAGGCGCGTAAGCGCTTACTCGGTCTCGTTTCCATCATAGCATACCCTTCGGACTCCCAAAAGGCAGCGGTGATTGGGGAAAGGTCACCTATTTTTGGAATCTGCCCCCATCTTGCGGAATTGGCTCGGACTCATGCCGGCATATTCCTTGAAGACCTTGATAAAGTATTTGCCGTTCCCGTACCCGACCTGCTCGGAGATGTCCTGAACGGAGAGCGGCGTGGCCAGCAGCAGCTCCTTCGCCTTCTGCAGCTTGCGGCGTGTGACGTATTCGCTGAAGGTAAGCCCCGTCTGCTCCTTGAACAGGAAGCTGAAGTAGCTGGCGTTCAAGTGGACGTGCTCCGATACCTCCCGCATGCCCAAGCTGGTCCCAAGATGGTCCTCCACATAGCGCTTGGCCTTCTGAACCGCCTCGCTGACCCGGGCATCCTCCCCGTCCAGCTCCAACAGCCGCCGGTCCACCACCTTCTCCATGGTGCTCTGCCTCTCCCGGCTCCGCTCCAGCTCCAGCGCCTGCTTCACGGCCTCCACCAGCTTGCGTTTCTCCAGCGGCTTCAACAGATATTGAACCACTCCGAGGCGGATGGCATGCTCCGCATAATCGAAAACCGCGTGGCCGGATATGACGATCACCACCGGCCGATACCCCCGGCTGCGCTGCTCCTCAACCATAGACAGACCCGTAATCTCCGGCATCCGGATGTCGGTGATGAGCAGATGGACCTGCTGCCGCTCCATGATGGCCATGGCCTCCGCCGCACTGGCCGCAGTCAGAACTTGCAGCTCCCCGGACCATTCGGCCTCCAGGGTCTTGCGGACTCCCTCCCGGGTCCTGGGCTCGTCATCGACGATCAATACGGTCCGTTCCGTTGCCATACTCCGTCTCTCCCCCTGTTAGTGGAATCTCAAATCGGACGGTCGTGCCCTGCCCCGGTTGGCTGGTGATGGCCAGGCCCGCTGCCGTCTCCCCGTAGGTCAGCTCCAGCCTCCGCTTGACGTTCCGGATGCCGACCCCGGTCCCTCTGGAAGGAGAAGCGGCATCCCTTGGCCGAGAGGCCGTTTCTTCTTTATCTAAGGCATTCTGCAGCTCCCGAAGCTCCCGCTCCTCCATCCCCGCCCCATCGTCGCCGACGGTGACCGACAACCGGTCACCGTCACCCATGGGCAGAATCCGGACCCGGATGGTGCCTCCCTCTACCCGGCCTTCGATACCATGGACGATGGCATTCTCCACCAGGGGCTGGATGAGCAGCTTGGGCACGGGCACGGCGGCACAGGCCTCCGGGCATTCGATGGACCAGACCAGCCGCAGCCCAAGCCGCATCTTCATGATCTGGAGATACCGCTCGATATGCTCCAGCTCCTCTTGAAGCGTCACCCACTCCCGCCGTTCGGGACTGCTGATGACATACCGGAAGATATGGGACATGGCGATGACCAGATCCGCCAGCTCCTCCTCTCCCTTCTCCGACAAGGACCAATAGAAGGCCTCCAGCGTATTGTACAGAAAATGGGGGTTGATCTGGGCCTGTAGCGCCTTCAGCTCCGTCCGGCTCCGGACCAGCTCCTTCTCATAGACCAGCCGGATCAGTTCATTAATGTTGTCCACCATCTGGTTGTAGGTGTTGTTCAGCTCCCGGAGCTCCAACGTGCGTGAATCCGAGAGATGAGGCTTCAGGACGCCGTCCCGGGCTCCACGCATGGTCTTGATCAGCCGAAGGATCGGCCTGGTTATCAGTCCCGATAGCCAGTAGGAGAGGAACAGGAACAGTACGAACCCGATGGCGCCGGAGACCAGGATGGCGGTGCGGAGCACGGAGATCCCCTTGGTCACTTCCCGTAGAGGCGTCAGGATCAAGAGCGTCCAGCCGGTTTCTACGGACTTATGGCGGACGGCCATATATTCCCCGTCCTGCAGCAGCACCGTCGGACCCGAGGATTGGAGGAGTCCCGGCGGCAGGCCGGGACCGGGCAGGTCGGAGGTGATGGGGATGCCCTCTGGATCCGTCAGGATCATGGTCTCCAGCCCCTGGCCGTCCGCATCCATGGCTTCCCGGAGATGGAAGGTGCTCCGGTCCATGCTGATCAGGAGGTATCCGCCGGAAGAGAACCACCGGTCCACCAAGCTGATCCGGCGCAAGGCCAGAACGCTGTCCGGTTCACGTGGATCCAATCCCAGCCAGAGCAGACGTCCCTTCTGCTCCTCCGCCTTGCGAATCCACTGAACCTCGACCCGGCCATCCAGACTCAGCTCGTCCAGCGGGAACAATCGCCGATAATCGGCCGTATAGAGCTCGATCCGGTTGATGCCCTTGGAATAGGTCTGGTACCGGCTCACCGTCCGGGCAAGGCTCTGCCTCTCCGTGAAGCCGGGAGGACGGCTGTTCAGATGGTCCAAGAGCAGCTCCTGGACGTAGCTGTCCGTCATGATCTGGGCGGTCAGGGTGTCCATCTGGCCGATTACCGCATCCAGCCGGCCACCCGCTTGAACCGCTGTCTGCTGGATGTGCTTGGCAGCGCTCGCTTTCAACAAACCTGACACGCTATGGTACATATTGATTCCGAAGATGAATAGCACGGCCGCCATCACCAGGATGAACCCGAATAGGATCTGGTTGCGGAGCGTGTTAAAGGGCCTGAGCCGGGAAAGCATGGACGGGGCCTCCTTCATGAGCGTTGCTGCGATTCAGCCGCCTGAGACTGTGCTTCGCCGTGGGGACTGGACATGGTGGGAGGAAGCGTGCTTGCCTACAGTGTAATCGATTGCATCCCGTTCTGCCAATGGGAACCTTCGCAAGCCGAACAGAAGAAGCCCCCGGCATCCACATCTGAAGTGGTGCCGGAGGCTTCCAGGCAGGTTCATGTCTTATTCCCGCCGGGCGGCCTCCCCGCCCGGATAGAGCGTGGAGCTGTAGAGCCGCTTCGGCTGTGGCAGTGGAGCTCCGGAAGCGGCGGCCGACAGGTCAAAGAATCGGCTCGCATAGATCGCCGCGCGGTCATCGGTATAGATGATCACCTGCTCCGTGCCGCTCCCGAACAGGTCCGCATGCACGGCATACCCTTCCGTCCGGAGCTCCGCCACGGCGTTCAGATGGCCGTCGTACAAGGTCGGATAGACCCCCCCGCCCCGGCGGAAGGCCAGGATGTAGTCAGGCGAGCCCTCGCTCCAGCCTGACAACGTATCGATGATGGTCAGCCAACCGTCCGTGGTGCGGTCTTCCTTCCACAGCTCCCGCCCTTCCGCATCCAGCAGGAACAGGGCGTCCTTTCCCTTCAGACCCTTGCCGTCGTCCTCCCGGACCAGCCGGTCGAGGCCGGCCACCTGCAGGCCCGGCAGCTCCGGCCGGAACCGTCCCAGAGCAATGTGCTGCGATTCCACAGAGCCGTCGTACCGCCACAGCTCCTTCCCGACGGCGTCATACATGACGGTGACGCTACCGCCGATTACCAGCTCCGGTGCTCCGTCCCCGTTCACGTCACCGATCCAGATGCAGTCGGCATGATCCTCCAGCTCCTTGCAGCTCCACAGCGGCCGGCCCTGATGGTCCAAGAGATCGTACCCCGCCATCACCTCGTCGAAGCCGTCTCCGTTCAGATCGTATACCCAAGGGAAATGTCCCGGGTTGCCTTCATGGGTCCACAGCAGGTTGAAGTCCCGGTCCATAGCCCACAAGCGGCGGTACCGGTCCTTCAGAATCAGGTCCGAGGCCCGCTCTCCCCCAGTCAGATTCGCGATGATGATGCAGTCGTGGGCCTCCGGATCCGGCAGGTCGCAGACCTTCTTCACCGAGCCGTCCTGTCCGTTCAGGATATGCAGCCGGCCGTCCATCACGCACAGGACCTCCAGCCGGCCGTCACCGTCGATATCATAGATCTGGGCCGGATAATCCGAGCCCTGGCTCCCCGCGCCCGGGTCCGGCCTGCCGGTCTGCCATAAGAGACGCCCCTGCAGGTCATAAGCCGTCAGACATTGAACCTGGTGGGGAATATAGCGGACGTCCTGCCGGTTGTCCGGCTGGACCAGCAGGATTTCCATCCGACCGTCGCCGTTCAGATCGCCGAGCAGCATTTTGCACCGGGGCCCTGCCGCCCGAATGTCCAGATCTGCAAGATGTACCACTTCTTCCGTTCTTCTGGTTCCCATATCGTGCCTCCCTCCGGTCTATCCCGGATGAGTCCGCCGGGGCGGCTAGCCGCCTTCCCCCGCGTCTGACTTCAGGATAGGGCTCAGCGGCTTC
Source organism: Oryzibacillus soli (assembly GCF_051594765.1). NCBI lineage: Bacteria > Bacillati > Bacillota > Bacilli > Caryophanales > Paenibacillaceae > Oryzibacillus > Oryzibacillus soli. Next base: position 211,672 of record NZ_JBPPGJ010000006.1, on the reverse strand, counting down.
ACGGGCAATCGGATTTTCTTGACGGTGCCGGAAATCCGTTAGGAGGATCTTGCCCGGCTTGCACATTCTTGGCTCAATGGGGGATTTTCCCTGATGATAGGGACGAGATTTCGTGGTATTATGTCGATTAAACTCGCATTTTGTCACATTTGTGACATCTTCATTTGTAGAGGCAAAATTGCCGAAAGGCAATGACGCAAAGCTTCGGGCCTGCGGCGGTGACGCTATGGCAGCCGGGCTGCCAAGTGGGCACGTTCGGACTGCCCGTTGTTTTCGGGCGGTCTTTTTTGGTGTATGCGGAAGGGGGCCGGCTGCCTGAATGATCATCAACAACGGGAGCACCAAAACCAATGAGATGATGGGGGTTCAACCATGAATATGTTACGAAATTTCAATGTCAGGGTAAAAATCAATCTGCTGATTATCGTAGGCCTTGTCTGCCTGCTGGCCACAGGCATCCTCGGATACATAGGAATGTCCAAGATGAATGATGCCTCCAACAGCATGTATGAAGAGAATCTCCTGCCCAATCAGACCTTGAATACGATCCAAACGAACGTCACCAAGCAGGAGTCCTATCTGTATGAGCTGATGGTCAACATGGATGAAAAGAAGAATGTGGAGCTGCTCCAGCGTTTTCAGGATCTGTCCGGCCAGAACGACAAGCTGTTGAGCGAATACCAGAAGACCAGACTGGATTCCTACGAAGCGGATACTGTCGCCAAATATACCGCGCTTACGCCGAACTACCGCAAGGTCCGGCAGGAGGCCCTGGACCTTGCCCTGCTGAACCGGAATGACGAGGCCTATGAGCTTTACCTGGAGAAGGTCGTTCCCCTTCGGGATGAGCGGCATAAGCTGCTGCAGGCGCTGATTGATTACAATATCAAATCGGCGGATATCATCAATCAGACCAATGCGGATGACTTCGCGGATTCCCGCAATCTGACGATCGGCATCATCGCAGCCGCCGCTCTGGCCAGCCTGGCGTTGGGCCTCGTGATTGCCCGGTCGATATCGGCTCCCTTGAATCAGGTGCTCCGCGTGCTGGGCAAAGTGGCCGAAGGCGATTTGCGGGAGACGGTGGAGCTGGACTCGAAGGATGAGATCGGGCGATTGGCCGCGGCACTCAACCGTACGATGGGTACGCTGCACCTGACCATAACCGGCATCCTCCAGCAGGCCGAAAGCGTATCGGCGGCCGCCCAGCAGATCTCCGCCGGCTCGGAGGAAATCTCCAGCGGCAGCAACAGTCAAGCGCAGGACGCCCAAACGATCAACGAGCTGTTCAAGGAGCTCTCCATTGCCATCAACTCCGTGGCGGAGAGTGCGGAGGACGCGTCCGGCCTCTCTCAGAGAACGTTGAATCTGGCCCAGGAAGGGGGCCAAGTGGTCCGCCATTCCATTGAGGGCATGGCTCAGATCAACCGTCAAATGGGACTCTTAGCCGAAGACTCCCGCAAGATCGGGGACATCATCGATGTCATCGACGATATCGCCGATCAGACGAACCTGCTGGCGCTGAATGCGGCCATCGAGGCCGCCCGCGCCGGGGAGCAGGGCAGAGGCTTCGCCGTGGTAGCGGATGAAGTGCGCAAGCTGGCGGAACGGAGCAGCGAAGCGACCAAACAGATCTCCGCCATCATCAAGGGGATGCAGGAAAACACCCGTCACAGCGTCAAGGCCGTCGAAGGCGGCACCGCCGCCTCCGAAAAGACGGGAGAAGCCTTCGACGGCATCATGGGCGTGGTGAACGAAACGGCTCAGAAGGTTTCCGAAATCGCCGCCGCTTGCGAGCAGCAGGCCGCTCAAGCTACGGATGTGATGCGGTCCGTGGAGAGTATCTCCGCTGGAACGGAAGAGGCCTCCGCGGGCTGCGAGGAAATGGCCTCAACCTCCCAATCCTTGGCCCAAATGGCCGTAGCACTTCATACGCAGGTTGCCAAGTTCAAGCTGTAGGGCTTGGGGAACGAGAGGGGGGCCGATAAGTCGTCAGACGACTTATCGGCCCCCCTTCTATTTTAGTAGATCCGGAAGGAATCGAAGTCCGCCCAGCCACCGGGCGCGCCGTCCGCCGACGGCAGACAGAACAGTCCCAGCTTGGCGCCGGTCCAGCCGCCGACCTCCGCTGTGAAGGGGGCGCCGACCGGTTGGAAGGCGGTCCCATCCACACTGTAGAAGAAGGTGCACAGCGCCCCCTCCTCCACCCGGACCATCAGGTGCACACAGCGGTCTGTGCCGATGCCGTCCAGACGCACCACTTCCCGGACCGTCTCCACAGGGGCTTCACCGGTCCCGTCCCCTAAGGCGAAGACCAGCTTGGCGCCGTCCGGTCCGTCGGCTTCGCAAGCCGCGAAGGCATACCGGTGCCCGAACATGCACAGCCCCGCCCGAACCCCAGGACCGCCGGACAGCTCCAGCTTGGCGGCGGCGGTGAATACCGGCGCCGGCAGCTTCTGGCACAAGAGCTGCGGCAGTCGGTACAAGGTTCCGTCCACGCCCTCCGGATGCGGGCGGGCATACAGCCGCAGATGCCCTGGCCGCTCCTCCAGGGAGTACCAGTCCCGCTTCCAGTTGGACTGCCACTGCCATTGAAGCCCTAACACGGCTCCCTCGAACTCGTCACCCGTAGCAGGAACCGCAACGGGCCACTCCCGGCCCACGTTGGGCTTCGACCACTCCAGCACCGGCTCTCCGATTCCGTCTCCGTTCCGGTCCTCCCCCATCACGGGCCAATCGTTCTCCCAGCGCATGGGCTGCAGATGGACGATCCGGCCGTAAGCATCCCGGTCCTGGAAGTGAAGGAACCAGCTCTCGCCCGATTCCAGCTCCACATAACCGCCCTGATGAGGGCCGTTGACCGGCGTATCGCCCTGGTGCAGCACGATCCGGTCCTCGTAAGGCCCGAAGACGCTGCGGGAGCGGAAGATTGCCTGCCACCCCGTCGGCACTCCGCCGGCCGGAGCAAAGATGTAGTAGTAGCCGTTCCGTTTGTAGAGCTTAGGTCCTTCCAGCGTCGGATGGCTCTCCGTGCCGTCGAACACCAGCGTACCGTTATCCAGCAGGCTGCGGCCGTCCGGGCTCATCCGGCACACCTGCAGCTTATGCTTGATGCCCGACCGGCTCTTGGCGAAGGCGTGGACCAGATAGGCCTGCCCGTCCTCATCCCACAGGGGGCAGGGGTCGATCCAGCCCTTGGCTTCCTTCACCAGGTGCAGCGGGGACCAGGGTCCTGCCGGATCCTCTGCGCTGCACATGAAGATGCCGATGTCCGGATCGCCGAAGTAGATCCAGAACCTGCCGGCATGGTGCCGGATGCTGGGAGCCCATACGCCGCAGCCGTGCAGCACCCGTCCGTCGTAACGCTCCGGAAGCCGCTCGACCGCATGGCCGATGAGCTCCCAGTTCACCAGGTCCCCCGACCGCAGAATCGGCAGTCCGGGCACGCTGGTGAAGCTGGAGGCGGTCATGTAGAAATAGCCTCCGTGGCTCACGACATCCGGATCCGAATAATCCGCATACAGCACAGGGTTCTTATACCGGCCGTTCCCCAGATCGGCGCACCAGACGTGCTTCTTGTTCTCCGCTTGCTCCGTGTTCATGTGATCCTCTCCATCCCTTGGCAGTGTGCCTGCCGATTATTTCCGCTCGTTCGCACCCAGCCGCCGGCGCCAGGCCTTGACGCCTATGCACAACAAAGTCCCGCAGAGCCCTTGCGCTTCTGCGGGACTTGGCTGACGCCGGCTTCTAGGGCCCGGCGGTTTTATTTTTGCGCGGCCTTCTCCTTCTCCAGGAGCTTGGCCCACTCATACAGCATTTCCTTGGCGGTCATCTTCTTGGACATGACCTTCTGGATCATCGGCTCCATGCTCTTCTGCACGTTGTTGTAGCCGGCCAGGTAATACGGGTTCTGCGCGAACTTGGTGTCCGGGGATGCCAGCAGGTCCGCGGCGGATTTCATGTACGGCAGCTCCTGCACCCATGCATCCTTGGCGGCTTCCTTGTTGGCCGGGATCTCGCCGTACAGCTTGGCGTACTTGCTGTTGGTCTCCTTCGACAGGTAGAAGGTCATGAAGGTCCAAACGGCGTCCTTATCCTTGGCGGTCTTGGACATGGTGAGTCCCAGCGGCATCAGGCCCGGGTGTACGCGGGTGCCCTTGACGCTCTTCGGGAACGGTACCGCTTGGAACTTGGTGCGGTCGCCGTTGAACGCCTTCTCATGGGAGCTGGCGGAGCCCAGGTTGTGGACTACGACGGCGGTCTTGCCGGATTGGAAGGTAGCAGCAAGCTCGGTCCAGCCCTTATTCAGATCGTCCTCCGGGGTGAAGACGTTATACGCGCCCAGGTATTTCTCCACGAACTGCACATGCAGCGGATCGTTGATGGTGGCCTTGCCTTCCTTGGTGAAGTACTCCTGGATGCCGGAGTAGGAATACATCAGCATCTCCAGCGTATTGGCGCTGCCCGCGCCGCCCCGGATGCTCAAGCCGTACCGCTCCTTGGACTTGTCGGTCAGCTTCTTGATGTCCTCGAAGAATTGGTCCCACGAATCGGAGACCGGAATGCCCGCATCCTTGAACCAGTCCGGACGAACCCACATGTTCCAGGTCTGGGTGGAATAAGGCATCGCATACAGCTTGCCTTCCTTGGTGTCCATGGCCCGATTGGAGGTCAGGTTGGCGGCGTTGATCTGATCCTTGCCGCTCCACTTCTCCAGATAGCCGTCCAGAGGCTCCAGCAGGCCGCGGGCGATCATGTCCGCCTTGAAGTTATTCGTGATGTCAGGCGCCTGGCCGGCGGATACGGCCACGTTGAACTTCTGCTCATATGCGGCCAGATCGCCCGGTACGCCCAGATACTCGACCTTGATGTTCGGGTACTTCTCCATGAATTCCTTGACGACACCCTCGAAGAAGGCATTGCGCTCCGGAGTCACGGCCGCCGCCCAGAAGCTGATCTTGGTCTCTTTGGCCGGCGCGGCGGAGGATGTGGAGGCAGCCGTTCCGGCAGGGGCCGCCGAGGCTGCGGGCGACTCGTCTTTGGAGCCGCAGCCCGCTGCCGCTGCGATCAGGGTTGTCGACAGGGCCAGGGTCAGGCCGAGTTTCATTTTTCTCATACGTGTTGACCTCCTGTTTGGTAGAAGCTTATGCGGATGATGGCTATGTGAAGGAGCCACCGGCAGCGAAGCCGGGCTCCCGGCACATCGGCGAGAGGGGATGCCCTCTCCGGTCAATCAGCCCTTGACGGCGCCGCCGCCCAGGCCTTGGATCAGGAACCGCTGGATGTACATGAAGAGCATGACGGGCGGGATCAGGCCGATGATGCTGCCTGCGGCCAGCTTGGCGTATTCTACGCTGAATTCGCCGATCATGAACTTCAGCCCGATCGGGATGGTGAAGTGATTCTCCGTCGTAATGAAGGAGAAGGCGACGAGAAACTCGTTCCAGCAGCCGATGAAGGCGAAGGCGCTGGTGGCCACGATGCCCGGCAGGATGACCGGCGCGATGATGGTGAAGATGATCCTCATCCGTCCCGCACCGTCCACCATGGCCGCCTCATCGATCTCCTTCGGAATGGAGGAGACGAAGCCCTGCATGAGCAGCGTGTTGAACGGAGTCTGGGAGACGATGTAGAACAGCACCAGCGAATAAGGCGTGTTGATCAGTCCCATGGTCTTGAAGATCAGGAACAGCGGGATGATGAACAGCATGACCGGCATCATCTGGGTGCCGAGCAGCATGATCATGAACGTGCTCTTGCCCTTGAAGCGGAAGCGGCTCAGCGCATAGCCGTTGGCGATAGCCAAGAGGCTGATGGCGATGACCGACAGGAACGAGACGTACAGGCTGTTGCCGAAGTAGACCGAGAACTTGTTGTCGTTCCACACGTGGACGAAGTTCTCGAAGGTGGCCGGACTCGGGAGGTACGAGATGGTCTCGCTGACGATGTCCTTCTCATGCTTCAGCGAGGTGGATAGGGCCCACAGGAAGGGCACCATGATGAAGATAAGGGCCGCCGCCAGCGGCAGGTAAAACAGTCCCGCCCGGGACACAATGCGGTTCAGCGTCTTAGGCATCCTGCTCCCTCCCGTATCCGTTCAGCTTCAGGTAGAGAATGACGAAGATCAGGAGGAACAGGAAGGTGACGACGCCGAGCGCCGAGCCGTAGCCGTAGTTGCCGTCCAGAATCGATGTCTTCATCATGTAGATCGGAAGCGTGGTGGTCATGTTCATGGGGCCTCCCGAGGTCATCGTGAAGATCATGTCGATGGAGTTGAACTCCCAGATGCCGCGGAGCAGCGTCGCGAAGAGGATGCTCTCCTTCAGATACGGCAGGGTAATGTACCAGAGCTTGCGGACCTTGCCGCAGCCGTCCACCTCACAGGATTCGTAGACGTCGTTCGGAATCGATTGCAGCGAAGCCAGCAGCGTGATGGCGAAGAAGGGAATCCCCCGCCACAGCTCGGCCACCACAACGGAGCCGAATACGGTCTCCACATTGGCCAGCCAGGCGATCTTGCTGTGGATGATCCCCAGGTTCATCAGCAGGTCGTTGATGACGCCGATGTGCTGGTTGTACATCAGGGCCCACAGCATGGTGGTCAGGACACCCGATACCGCCCAGGGCACCAGTACCATGGAGCGAACCATCCCGCGCAGGCGGAAGGTTTGGTTCAAGAGCAGGGCCAGCATCAGGCCGAAGACCAGCTGCAGGAACACCTCGATGAAGACCCATTTCAGCGTGATGCCCAGGGATTCGAAGAACAGATCGTCATCGGTGAAGATCTTCACGAAGTGGTCCAGGCCGATGTAGCCTTTTTCCCAGATACGGGTGAAGTCGTAGCTTTGAATACTTAGATCGAATACACGGAGAATGGGGTATACCATGACCACCGCGATCAAGAGCACCGTCGGGGCAATCAGCAGGTAGGGAAACCAGGTGTCGGCGTTGGACTTCTTCTTCCTGGTCCGTTCGGATGCCGGCTGCCCGATGCTCAGTTGTGCGTTCTTGCTCATATCAGCACCTCCTGACTTAATAGTAGCCGGAGGGGGCGTTCTCTTGAATAAGATAATTTTCGAAGGTTGTTTGATATTTTATACAAAAAAAACAAACAACCCGCTTATAAGCGGGTTGGCTTGCACGTCCAAGACGGGCGCTCAGCGGTCCGTCTGCATCTGCTGCCGGTACTCGATGGGGGATTGGCCCGTCACTTTTTTGAACAGCACGCTGAAATACTGCGCATTGGCGTAGCCCACCTTCTCGGCCACCTCATAGCCCTTCAGATCCGTTCCGGCCAGAAGCTCCTTGGCCTTCTCCACCCTCACGCCGGTCACATAGTCCATCACGGTCATGTCCTTATACTTCTTGAAGAGCGTGCTCACATAGGCCGGGGTCATGTGGACCTCCTCCGCCATCTGGGACAGGCTCAGGTCCTCATTCGCATAATGCTTTCGGATGTACTCCATCACCCGGTCGATGACCGTCTGATGGGAGCTGCGGCTGTACCGGATCTCATCGCTCCAGATGATGCCGCTGCCCGATGCCACATCCTTCAGCCCGACGGCGGAAAGCGCCTCGTTGTACGAGACCGGCAGCCAGCCCGGCCCCTCGTAGAAGGCTCCCACACCGATATAAACCGGAATCTTCAGATACCGGGAGATGGCTTCGCGGATCGGCTCCAGCAGGGTGTTGAGGCGACGGTTCAACAGCTCCTTGTCCCCGGTGTCGGACGTCTGGATGATGATGTTCACCCGCTGGTTATACGTGGCAAAATGCAGCCCCTCCGCCCCGCCCGGATACAGCTCCGTGCAGATGTTCTTCACCGAGAAGAGCATGAGCTCCGGATTCTCGGGGGCATTCGGGCGGTTGAACCGCTTGCTTCCCTCCGCCTGGATCACCGCCGCCCCGAAGAACGGACCGCGCAGAGGCAGCCCGATCAGCTCCGCCTCCCGCTTCACCCGCTCCTCGCTGCCCGAGCCGGCCAGCAGATCGCTCCAGAACTGGTTCTCGATGAGTCCCGAGCTCTTGCGGACCTTCTCCGACACCCGCCGCTGCTCCTCCAGATTACGGCCCGCCGCCGCCACGGACTCCAGAATCTTGTCGTTCTCCTCGTATTTCAGCACGAAGTCCGAAGCCTTCAGCTGCAGCGCTTTCTTGGCATAGGCGAAATCGTCATACCCCGTCAGGAAGACCACCTTGATATCCGGGTATTCGCCGGCCACCTTCTCCGCCAGCTGCAGCCCGTCCATGAAGGGCATCCGGATGTCGGTCAGGAGCAGATCCGGCGCAAGAAGACGCACCTGCTCCCACCCCTCCTGCCCGTTGGAGGCGGTGCCCGCCACTTGGATTCCCGCTTCCTCCCACGGGATGTTGCGCTTCAGCCCTTCCCGGATCCAATCATCGTCATCCACGATCAACAGCTTCAGCATCCTAGACGTCCCCCTCCCCGCCGGCAGGAATGACCACCGTCACCCGCGTGCAGATTCCCTCTTCGCTCTCCAGCTTCAGCCCATACCCTTCTCCAAAATGCAGCCGGAGCCTCATATGCGCATTCCGGAGACCGAAGGTGATGGGCGCCTCCTCCACATCCGGAGTGGCGATGGAGGCAAGGAGCTGCTCCAGCTTGTCCGCCGGAATACCCGGCCCGTCATCCGTCACCGTCAGATGGACCTCCGCCCCCCGGCGCCGTCCCTCGATACGGACCAGACCGCGGTCCGTCTTGTTCTTGATGCCATGATAGATGGCGTTCTCGACGATCGGCTGCAGCGTCAGCTTCATGATCGGCAGCTCCAGGACCGATTCGTCCACCTCCACCTCATAGTCGAAATCGCGGCTGTACCGCAGCTTCAGGATGGTCAGATAGCTCTTCACATGCTCAAGCTCCTCGCGGATGGGGATCACTTCCTTGCCCCGGCTGATGCCGATCCGGAAGTACCGGGTCAGCGCTCCGACCATAGAGGAAGCCCGCTCGTTCTCCCCCATATCCACCAGATGCTTGATCGAGGCCAGCGTGTTATACAGGAAGTGGGGCTGGATCTGCGACTGCAGAGCCAGCAGCTCGATCTGCCGCTTCCGTTCCTGCTCGTCCCGAACCTTCTGCAGGAGCTCCTTTACCGATTGCAGGAGCCGCGCCAGACCGTTGGCCAGCACCCCGATTTCATTGCGCTCCTCCAGCCGGAAGTCCACGTCGAAGTGGCCCCGTTCGAACTGCTTCACCTGTCTCGACAAGTACCGGATGGGATTGCTGAGACTCCGTGCCACCACGGTGGCCACCACGGCGAAGACCAAGAGAATCACCACGATGAACACCAGCGTGAAGGACTTGATCCGGCCCGCATCCTTCAGGATGTCCTTGTCGGGCACCACGGCCGCGATGACCCATCCGTTGATGGGAATCGTATTGTACATGACGGTCATGCTCTCGCCGGTGCCGCTGCGGACCGCCAGCTCTCCGCTCGGCCCGGACCTCTGCGTGAGCCCCTGGAGCACGTCGCCGCCGACGCGGTACTTCTCATCCGGCTCCTTGGATAGCAGCACGCCGTCCGGGCTGACGAGGGCCAGATGCCCGTTGGGACTGACCTTCACATTGCGCATGATATCGAGAAAATACTGCTGCCTCATATTGAGAAGCACCAGCCCGTTCACCTCGGACCGGGGAGTGCCGATGATCTTGAAGACGCTGAGCACGTCCCGGCTCTCCACCGTGTCGATGACCCGGTCCTGGTGTCCGTTCAGCCAATAGTAGCCCCGTTCGTTGCTCTGGTAGCGGTCGACCCAGTCCGCCAGATCCACCCCCACCTTGCGGGGAATGTAGTCCTTCTGCAGATGGAAGGACCGTCCGTTGTTGAAGGCTACGAAGATGGAATCCACCATCTGGTAGTGGGCCAGATAGATCTCATCGAAGCGCTTGCGCAGGTCGATGATGTCGTCATACCGGTTCTCCTCCACCGTCTGGCCCCTGCCGCTCAGAATGTTGCGGAAGGCGTTGTTCTCCTCGATGACCACCAGCTGCTCGAACAGGGTATAGAACTTGTCGTTCAGGTAAGTCTTCGTCTGCTGCACCGTATCCGAGAGCAGGTAGTAGGCGTTCTTCCGGAGCTGCCGCTCCGCCGTCAGATAGGAGAATACGCCGGTCATCGTCACGGACAGGACCAGGAGCGGCAGGAAGTAGATCAGGAGCTTGGTTTGGATGGGAGTACGGGCGATGTAGTGGTTCATCGGTTCAGTCTGCCTCCTCCGGAAAGCCGCCTCGCGGCCAAACCGGCCTGCGGGCGAATCCGCCCCAAGCATATCACTTGTCCTTCCGCCGCCGCAATACCCTTTCCCCGCGCGGGCTGCCTTTAGAGATCAACATGCTCGACCTTGCGGATCGACAGGTACGCGACCAGAAGGCCGATGAAACCCAACGTGATCGGGATCCCGATAATGGTGCCGAGGTTCGCATTGTTGTCGCCCGTATTCAGGATGCCGATGATCAGAATCGAAGAGACAATAGTGGTCGGCACCGACTTTTTGCGCATACCGAAGAACAGCGGAATGAGGGCCATGCCCGCCGAAGCGGCCGCATTCACGACCAGAGACAAGGCTTGGTTCGCCATGACTTCGGCTGTCAGCGGATCCTGCACAATGCTCCATCGCTCGTTGAAGAAATAGAAGCCGACCGAAGCCAGCACATCGGATACGAGAATACAAAGGAAGGTCACGACGCCTACAATCAGTAATTTGGAGAAGAGCAGCTTTTTCCGGTTGACCGGATACATAAACAGAATGGTCATGGTGCGGTTCCGGTATTCGTCTATCACGAGTCTGGAGAGCAGAACCGATGCGTAGATCACAAAGGTGGATTTGGCAAACAATTCAATGACATCCAGCGCTTCCGCATAATCCCGGAACGGCTTCGTCCCTTCCGCGACCTCCGAATATCCGACAAGAAGGACAAATCCAAGGATGGCCAGTGTGGCAATGGCCAAGGTTCGGACCGGTCCCCGGATCTTAAAGCGTCGTAGCTCCAATCTAATGAGATGCAGCATGCTTCTCGCCTCCCTGTACCAATTGCATGAAATAATCCTCCAAGCTATGGCTTTTCTTGTTGAAGGATTCTACGGGAACGCCGTTCATGATCAGCGCTTTGGCTATATCCCCCTGGGCCACGCTCCGCTCGTATATGCGGATGGTCCGGCCGCCCTCCATGATCCGGAAATTCGATAGATGCAGAACGCTCTCCAGCACGTAGCCGGCCTTGGTTACATCCGAAGTTTGCAGCTCCACATATTCGGTGTTCTTGCCGCGGATCGCCTCCATCGCCACCTCTTCCACCAGCCTGCCCTCCCGGATCACGGCCACGGTGTCCGCAATCTGCTCGATCTCCCCCAGGATGTGGCTGGAAATGAGAAGGGTGATGCCATACTGTCTGCTGAGCATCACGAACAGATCCCGCAGCTCGCGGATGCCCACCGGATCCAGGCCGTTGATCGGCTCATCCAGAATCAGGAGCTCCGGCTTGGTCGTAATGGCCCGTGCGATGCCCAGCCGCTGCTTCATACCGAGGGAATAGTCCCGTACCGGCTTGCTCTCGATATTCCTCAAGCCGACCAGCTTCAGCGCCTCTTCGATGGCGCCCTTGTTATAGAAGCCCATATACTCGCAATGGAGCTCCAAATTATCGCGGGCCGACAGCTTCTCGAAGAAGATGGGATATTCGATAATGCTGCCCATTCGCTTCAGCAGCTCATACGAGTGGTGGGTCAGCTTCTCCCCCATGATCTCGATTTCTCCGCCGGTCGGCTTCACCAGATTCGCCATCATCTTCATGACCGTCGTTTTCCCCGCCCCATTGGGGCCGAGGAAGCCGTAGATCTCGCCCTTCCGCACGTTCATGCTGACGTTCGAGACGACTTCCTTCCCGCGGTAGCTCTTCGTCAATTGATGCGTTCGCAGTATATATTTCATGCCTGCTGTCCTCCCCTGAACCTTTTCTCCAGTATATCCGGGGGTCCTGTCGATTCTCTTACCCGTTTCTTACAAAAATCTTACGGGGCAAGCGACGGGCGTCCCCCATAGGATAGCATGGCAAACCGCACGGTAAACACCGTGCGCACATACGGCTCGCTGCTTACTTCGACGGTGCCTTCCATCTGTTCCGTCAGCCGCTTGACGATGGTCAGTCCCAGACCGCTCCCCTTGGTCGAGGTGCTCCGGGAGTCCTCCAGCGTGTACAAGCGCTCGAAGATCCGTTCCTTGTCCGTCTCGGCAATGCCTCTGCCGCGATCCCACACCTCCATATAGGCATGGGAGTCGTCATGGCTCAGCTTCAAGCCGACGGTTCTGCCCTCGTCTCCGTACCGGATGGCGTTGGAGATCAGGTTGTCCAGGATCCGGCTTAAGGCCTCCTCGTCGGCATAGATCGTGACGGGCTCCTCCGGAATCTCGATGTTTACGTCAAAGCCCTTGCTTGTCAGAATATCGTAGTAGCCGAGAATGCTCTTGCGGCAGACTTCATCCAGCAGGACGGCTCTCCGGCGAATCTGCCAGTCTCCGGATTCCAGCTTGGCCAAGTTGAAGAATTGATTGATGAGATCCGACACTTCCACGGCCTTCATCTGCACATGAACAAGAAGAGCCTCCCTCTCCTCTGCAGGAAGCTCCCGGTTAAGCCGGATGGTCTCGATATAGCCCAAGATCACGGCCAAAGGTGTCTTCAGATCATGGGAAACGTTGGACAGCATCCTTCGCATCGACAGCTTGGTCCTGTTCCCGTCCGACACCACCTCATGGTTGTAAGCCAACAGCCGGTTGACCCCGATCAGCAGATCCCTAAGCTCGGGCTCTGCCGTGACAAGCAGCAGCCGTTCCGCCGTCTGGTCGGAGATGATGCCGTCAAGCTTCCCGCAGATGTAGCGGAGATTCGCGTTCCGTTCCTTCGTTTTCCTGATCCGTACGATATGCATCACGACCGACACGAGAAATAGCGCGCCCCATACATAGGCCATCTTATTGCTCCCCCAGCTTGTAGCCGATTCCCCATAAGGTCTTGATATACCGCGGCGAGGAGGGATCGTCCTCGATCTTCTCCCGAAGCCTTCTCATCTGGACGTTGATTACATTCTCATCCCCGTAGTAGCCCTCGTTCCATACCTGCTCGTAGATTTGCGCTTTGGTGTAAACCCGGTTCGGGTGGGTGGCGAACAGCTTCAGGATCTGAAATTCCTTCGCCGTCAGCCGGATCGGTTCCCCGTTCTTCATGACGGAGAAATTGTCCGGATCGATGATCAGATCGAACTGCCGGATCAACCGGTCTGCCGGGCTGGGCGGGGCGATTCCTGGTGCCGACAGCTTGTAACGGCGAATGGCCGCCTTCACTCTTGCCGTCAATTCGATCAGGGAGAAGGGCTTGGCCAGATAATCGTCCGCACCGAACCCGAGCCCGAGGGCCTTGTCCAGGTCTCCATCCTTGGCCGAGACGATCAGGACCGGAACCCAGCTCGATTGTCTGACCCGCTGCAGGAAATCCATCCCGTTCAAGAGCGGAAGCATCAGATCGAGAATGATCAGATCGAACGTGCCTCCTTGAAACAGCCGCACCGCTTCCTCGCCATCGTAAGCTGTCTGGATGAGATACCCTTCCGTCGTCAGATGACGGGATATGATCTCACTTAAATGCCGGTCGTCCTCCACCAGCAATACCGTATCTGCCATTGTGCACCGCCTGTTCGGATCTTGGTTCTACTATATCCCATTATAAGGCACATTCTGGGAATACCCAATGCCCCAGGGAACATAGGGGCTGGATGGAAAGCAAAAGAAGCCCTTCCTTGGTCGGATGGAAGCGTCGGGCTTCCATTCCAAGGGAGGACTTCAATGGTCTTATTCCAATACGGGATCAGCCCAGCCGAACTTGGCTGCCGCCCTTCACTTCTACGATCTGTTCGTCCACGCTCAGCCAGACGCTGGCTGCGTTGGGGTTGTAGACCAGATCGCATCCTGCGGAGAACTTCAGCTGGCCGTAGGCCTTGATGTAGTCCACGATCTCGATGTTGGTGGCGTACCAGATGTCGTCCCGGCCGCCGATATAGCCGCAGAAGCCCTCGATGAGCTCCCAGTTGTTGTCATTGTCGAACTCGTAGCTGTGGCCCCAGACGTACATCAGGTACAGATACTGCTTCTTGAAGAGACCGGCGAAGGTCTCGGCGTTCTTCATCAGGTCCCGGTTATGATGGCAGGTGCCCTTCCACTCGAGGAAGTCCTCGGGCAGGCCGAAGCCGCCATGGGTCGGAACCACACGGGCATACTCGATGCCCAAGTGGGGCAGCATGCTGATGATCTCCCGGCTGTAGGAGCCGTTCGGATAAGACATGCCCCGCACGGTGTAGCCCACCAGCTGCTCCAGCTGCTTGCGGTCCTCCATAATCTCATGGACCAGCATCTCCTTCGGACAGCGGGCGATGGTCGGATGGGTCAGGGTATGGGCCGATACCTCATGGCCCTTGTACAGCTCCACCGCTTCCTCTGCGGTCAGGCGGTCGTTCGTGCCCAGCAACCCGGCGTTGATATGGAAGGTTCCCTTAATACCGTTCTTGTTGAAGATGGAGACCAGCCGCTCATCCGCTCTGCGGCCATCGTCGTAGCTCATGGTGAGCGCTTTGAACTTTCCTTCCGGGTAACACAGCAATATTCTTGCCACTTACGGTTCCTCCTTAGGGGGCCGGGCGCTTGGATCCAAGGCCCCGTCATGTGGCCCGACTCGAATCGGGCAATACCCCTAGCATAAACCTTCCCCTCCGTCTTGACCAGTGCCGAAAAACATCGGCGCCAGGAAGAACGGCCGTCGGATATGCTTTTAGGGACTGCATCTGCCGTACACCTTCAAATCCGAATACTCGGCGATCAGCGGGGCCATCTGGCGGAAGCCGAGCTTGCCGCCGCCGAGCAGCGGACCAAACGTTTCTCCGTCATCTACCCACTCGAACAGCAGCAGCCCGTTGACGGAGAATCGGACGCGGCCTCCGTCCTTCACGGCCAGCAGCCGGTAGGCTCCTTCCGCATCCGCCACTCCGGGGATCGGATCCGCTCCTTGGGCCACCAGATGGAAGCCGTAGCTTTTGCGGAGGTTGCACGTATGGAACTGCCGTTCCTCCGGCCACCGGCGCCTGAAATAGGAGATGTGGAACGCATTCATCTCCCCGTGGTGGTACTGCTCATACTCCCCGGTCCGCGGGGCCAGTGAAGGGTCGAACAGGCTCCGGTCCTCCGTCCCCCGGGCCGCCAGGAACAGGATGGCGAGCCCCGGCTCCCGGAGCGGCCGGAAGTCCCAGGCCACCGCCACGTCCGCCGGGAATTCCTCCGGACACCAATAGACCAGGTTGGCCTTCTGCCCTTCGGCCGGGTCCCGGAGGCTCTCCAGCCTCATCCGCTTCTGCGGGAAGGTGGCCGCTCCGTCCCCTTCCATCCGGAAGCCGGCCGTATCCTCCGGAGCCGCCAGCGGATTCTCGTACAGAAGGCTCCAGCCGGCGGCCATCAGCTGCCCCTCATCCGCCGCCGGATGCAATCCCGTTGCCATCCTTCCTTCAGCCTCCCTTCACGCCGCCTGATGTCTCCTGGCGTTCGGGCAGGGCATCGGGAATCAGCTCCAGGCTGATGATGGTGTTCAGAGACCACTGGGCCGCTTCGTTCGTATTCATCCAGTCGATCTCCTTCAGCGCCTCCAGGTGGACCACGTCCGCTTCCTCCTCCGCCAGCCGCACCCGGCCGAACGGATTGTCCAGCAGCACCCTCCAGCAGTTCTCCGCTGTCCGGCGGTCCTTGCGGTAATAGGCGCCGTAAGCGGCGATGGATCCGCTCAGCACGGGATGCTCGAAGCTCTTGTGGCTGATCTCGCCCTTCGTGAGCAGGTCCTTCTCCTCCTGCGGAAGGTTGAAGTACACGCCCAGCTCCGCCATCATGTCGTTCCACTCCGGATCATCCAAGAGCTCCGCCAGCTCGAACCAGACCTGGGGCCCTCCCATGCAGACCGCCAGATGGCGGCCGTAGTTGTCCTCGCCCATCGGCGTGAGCACGCCCGTCGAGGGATCGTAGCCGTAGGTGGGGCCGGAGATCAGGCGGTACCGGGCTTTTTTGATGCAATCGATGCCGGTCAGGATCTTGTCGCGGTAGAACGTATCCTCGAACCGCTCCCAGCGGGTCATCCAGTTGGAGGAGAAGGCCGCCCAGTCCGGGCCCACCCGGATATGAGCCGGATGCTCATCCTTCGGGAAGTAGGCGCGCATCGGATCCAGGTTCACCGTGGCGTAATCCGCATCCTTCACCAGATCCAGCAGGTCCCCGGTCCGCTCGTCGGCCGTCAGATAATAGTAATACCGGTGCAGCCCCGCCATGGCGATCCGGGCCTCCTTGCAGCCGCAGCCCCAATGGACCACGTTATGCCGGGAGCCGAGCCCCGCATATTCGCCGAAGTGGTACACGTCCACCTCGCCGGTGTGCCGCGTCATGGCCTCCGCCAGCCGGAAGACATCGGCCCGGCCGGATCGCAGGAACGACAGCCACAGCCACATGTTGGGGGCCAGCTCCGTGTTCTGCCAGGCGCAGCCGCCCAGATCGTAATTCCAGACATGGCGGACCGGGTCATAGCTGTGCATGAAGTCGCCGTAATCCCAGAAGCCGTACCACCGCCGCTGCTCCACCTCCCGCTGGTAGAAGGCGATGACGCCGTCCAGCTGCTCCTCCACGTACGCCTTCGCAGGCGTGCTCCGGTCGGGCAGGCTCCAGACGCCGAAGGCCCCGGTTCCGCGGTAGTGCTCCGGCTCGCAGACCAGGAGCGCAGGCTCCTGCGACTCCGCCAGCAGAGCGCGCAGCTCCTCCGGAGAAGGCGTGCCCGCCAGCGCCCACAGCATCACCTCATTGGTGTTGGCGATCCCGTAGGGGGTGGAGCGCAGCTCTTCGGCCCCCTCGTAGGAGGATTCCACGTGGGTGCGGGTGTCATAATGGCGCAGATCCATGGCCCCCGCTTCGGGGGACCAGAACCACAGGGTCAGCTCCGCTTCGTCGCCGGCCATGCCGGTCACTTCGCCGCCGGACGGATGCTTCTGCCAGAAGCTGCGCATGCCTGCCGCCAGTCCGCCGGCGGAGCCTCCGGCATAGAAGAGCCCACCGGCCCGCCGTCCGTCCGCCACCTTCAGCCAGCAGCAGTCCTTCCCGGTCCGCTTGGATACCCGGTAATGGTCGGCGGATGCCTGCACCAGCTTGAAGCCGTCCCAGGTGGCGGAGTCGTCCAGGAGGTGAAGGAAATACGCGTCCTCGGACGGATCGAAGCCGATGGCCTCCCCCGCCGACTGGCGCTCGAAGAGCTCCCGGTACTTGCCCTTGGTGCGCCGAGTATGCAGCGTCTTCGGGGATTCGCTGAAGAAGCCGTCATCGCCCGCCATCCGGACATGCCGGTTGTAGAGCGGTCCTTGCAGCGGCAGCCGGAAGCGAAGGCCCAGACCCTTGATGGCATCGGCCGCCGGATCGCCGTCGAAGTGGAACGTATGCACCAGCCTGACCGTATCGAGTCTCGCGAAGAAATAGAGCCGGAGCGTATAGGGCAGCCACTCCCTTGCGCCGGTCTCGGCCCGGTGCAGGCCGTCCACCCGGACAACCGCCCGGACCGGACCGTTCTGCTCCACCACAGCGGACTTCACCACACCGGCGAAACGCTCCTCCCGCACGATGCGTCCCCCCTGTACAGCTGAGGTCTCTTCGCGCAGCGCGACCAGCTCGCTGCTGGAACAGAGCTCGGAACCCTGCCGCACGATCCGGCGGATGACCGCATTCCCGGTCCTGCCGATCTCGCAGATGATGGCTCCCGTATCTACAAGCACCGCGTCCTGCGACTCCGTGACGGACACCCGTCCGGATCCGCTTTCCCCGGCCGTAACGGACGCCTCATGATCCTTGACCGCGCCTGCGCAGGCTTCCGCCTGATCCGACCGCGCGCCCCCGGCCGTCCCTGCCTTCTCCACCGTCCATACGCCGTCCGCATCCCCCGGCAGCACCGCCGCATGGGCGGACCATTTCACGCTGCCATCCGGCCAAAACGCCGCAGGCCAGCTCTGCAGGGGCAGGCTGGCCTTGTCACCCGGCAGCATCAGCCGCAGGGTCTCCTCTCTTCGCAGCTCGCCCTTTCTCCAGGGGATGCCCCATGCCGTACCGGCTGTCCGGCCGGCTGCCGGAGTCAGTCTCCGGAGCCGGACTACGGTATCCTTCTCCATTGCCGCCACTCCCTCTCTCCACGATGTCGTTCTAAACATCCTACATCTGCGAAGTGTAACGGGGAAGGCTTTTACCGGCAATCGGATTTTTTTGCAGGGGGATGACTGCGGTTTGGACTATTTGATTCGGCTTGCACATTATTGCACGCCGCTTACCCGCTGCGGCTCATCTCCCGGTATCGGGTGGGCGTCATGCCCTCCAGCTTCTTGAAGATCCGGTTGAAGTAGCTGTGCTGGTAGCCTACCTGCTCTGCCACGTCGTTGATCCGGAGCTCCGACTCCCGGAGAAGCTCCTTGGCTTTTTCGAGCCGAAGCTCGGTCAGGTAATCGATGAAGTTTTTGCCGGTCACCTGCTTGAAGCTCTTGCTCAGGAAGAACGGATTGGTACCCGTATGGTCCGCGCAGCTGTCCAGAGAGATGTCCTTCATGTAATGGGTCTGAAGGTAGATCATGGCCTCCTCGATCATCCGCTTCACCTGGGTGTCCGACCGCTCCAGAAGCTCCTTCAGGAAGGGCCCCGTCACCTTCTCCCGGAACCAGGCCGCGTACAGCTTGGGATCCCGAATCTCGGAGAGCTGGGCGTACAGATTAGCCCCCTTGAACAGGCGGTTGGGCTGGATGCCCGACACCATGATGGCATGCTGGATGCTGCCGAGCAAGTGAAGCATGCCCTGCTGCACGTCGATCTCCTTGGCGCCTCCGGTGGAGAGTGCCTCCAGGAAAGCCGACAGAAGCTCCTCCGTCTCTTCGGCCCTGCCGGTGCGCATGGCCTGGATCAGCTCCCGCTCCAGGGTAAAAGGATAGGGCGGGCCCGCGCCGGGGCCCTCCTCCTCCGCCATCTGCTCCATCAGGAGAATCTGATTGTCGCTGCCCCAATTCCGGTACCGGGCGGCATGCTGCGCGCCTTCGTAGGCGAGAGGAATATCCGAGACGCTGTCCACCGGACGGCTGACGGCGATGGTCACCCGCATCTTCAGAATCTGGTTCACCGCCTGGGTCAGCTCTCCGCAGAAGAGCTGCAGCGCCTCCCTCCACGGGGAATCCCCGGATACCGTCACCAGCAGCCCCGCCGTCAGGTCGTGGAAGTTGATAGTGTCGCTCTGATCAAAATGCCGTTCCGCCAGCTCTCCGATAATATTGACCGCCGCAAAAGTAGCCAGCCCTTCGTCGCCATAGCGGAACTTGCCATCCAGGCCCGTAATGCCGGCCAGCCGAATGTGCAGGATGACGAAGATCCGGTCCTGAACCTCCCACCGATACTGCTCCATACGCTTCAAGAGATCGTCCTCCGAATACGCATACAGGTATCCTTGGAGCAGCTGTTGCAGGAAGCTCTCCTTCACGTGGGGCAGCTGCTCGGCCAGCCGGACAGACAGCTCCCGGCTCTCCCGGTGCAGATGCTGCCACTGCCGCTCGATCAGGGCAAATTCATCCTCCCGTCCCTCCGAGGCTACCTTCTCTCCCGTCAGGAGCTTCATGAGCCGGCCGACGGGCATATAGATACTGCGGGACGCCAGCCAAGCAAGCACGCCCGCCAGCAGCAGGGACACGCCGCTGATGAGGAAGATCATCTTGGAGAGGAACACCACCGGGGAGGTGATGCTCGTAATCGGAGACGCTGACACATAGGTCCAGGTAGAGGCAATTCGGGTAAACTGCCCGTAGGATACGGTGTAGGTGGCCCCGTTCCAGTCGAAGAAGAAGGAGTCCTTGGCCGTCTTCCGGGACCCGATCTTCTCCCGGAGCGCAGTCAGGAAGGTCTCGTCGAGGCCATCACCGCTACCCGCAGAAGCAAAGAGTTCCCCGTTGTCTCGGAGGAGCAGGGCCTCGCCGCCGTCATACGGCATCATGGTCCGGAGCATGCCGGCCACCTTTTCCGGATCCAGCCGGATGATCAGCTCGCCGAAGGGCGGTTGGCTCCCCCCGGGGATATGATGGACCAGCGTCAGCTCTTTGGCGTCCGGACGGGCCGGATCGAAGGCCCACTGGGTCCAGAACGTGACCTGCGGGGTCGCAAGCAGCTTGCCGTAGACCTCCTCCGCCCTCGCCTTGTCCGCAAGGGAATACTCCGTATCGAAGAGCAGGGGCTGCTCCCCATCAAGGTACAGCTCCACCCGTTTGACCATGTTGTTGGAGCCCTGCATGACGAGCAGCGTCTTCGTAATATCCCTCGCCCGCTCATAATCCTTCACGAAATCCAAACCGTTCAAGGTGTAATCGAACTTGGGGTCGAAAGCCCAATGGGACAGCATCAGCTCCAAGGTGGACAGCTGCTGGTCCATATTGGAAGCCCGCTGCTCAATCTGACGGTTGTGCAGCTGGAGCAGCTCGCTCTCCACTCTCTCCCCCCCGAACCAGTAGACCAGGGCGCCGATGACCAAGCCGGGAATGCCCGATACCAGGAGCAGCATCATCAGGCTCTTCCGGTAGAACCGGCCTTTGCCGCCTTCCCGCCGCTGCCGCAGCTGCCTGAACCGAAGCAGGTCTCCCATCCGTATACTCATCTGCCTCACCCGCCGTTTCCTGATTTGGTTGTGCCGCCGGCCGGAAGGGACGAGGTCCGGTTCTGATAGGCGGCATTTGTCTCACGGATGATCCGGTCTCCCCCGCTCTCGCGCCAGGCTTGGACCGTCCGTTCCCAGCCGGCATCATCCAGCTTGCCCACGATGTACTGCGTCCGGGCCTCCTCGATCATGGAGTCCAGCATGGTCCCCTTCATCTTATGGGTCTGTGAATCGAGTCCCGCCGCAGGGTTGGGCACCAGATAACGCTGGTTCTGCTCCATCACCCGCTGCACCTTATCGCGCAGCGGCGTGGCCGGCTTGAACATAGATGCCGTCCGTTCCGGAATGTAGATGAGCAGCTGGCTCAAGTCGTTCAGCCTCGAATCGGCGGGGATGCTTGCGGGCTCGAATACCGACAGACGCCCGTCCTTCACCGTGTAGTGAATGTCCTCCATCCCATAGGTCAGAAGCCTCTGCATCTCGGGATCGTTCAGCCGGTCCAAGAACTCCAGAACCTTCAAGAGCTGCTTCTCGGTCGAAACGGCCGATTTGGAGACCATATAGATCCCGCTGTAGCCCGGAGTCGGCAGCACCCGCGCTCCGCCTGGGCCAGTCACGTATCCTGCCACATCCACCACCGCCGACGGATCGCTCTGGACCAGTGCGCTTTCCAGCCGCCCCGCCGTGTCCGCCACATCCACCATAACCCCGGATTGGCCGCCAATAAACGGCTCATTCCAACGGGCCGGATCATGGATGGGGAAGTCGGCATTCACCAGCTTCTCCGCATACAGCCGATGGAAAAAACGGAGCGCCTCCCGGTATTCCGGCGTCGTGAAATCCGGGATAAGTGCCCCGTCCGGTCCGGTTCCCCACTGGTTGGGGGCGCCGAACCACAGCTGCATGACATCCCAGGGCAGCGAATATTTGCTCACCGTCAAGCCGTAGGTGTCCTGCTTCCCGTTCCCGTCCGGGTCCTTATATGTAAACGCCTTCAGTACCTCGTAGAATTCATCGATGGTCGCGGGCACCTTCAGGCCCAACCGGTCCAGCCAATCCTTCCGGTAGGAGATGCCGTGCCGCCCTTGGGGGCGGGATCTGTAGATCCCGTATATTTTACCGTCTACCGCCAGCTGCCGCAGAATCTCCGGGTCGGCCTTGCTCAGGTTCGGGTAATTCTTCAGATAGGGGCCAAGATCCCAGAAGGCCCCGGCCTGTATGGCGTTGGCCACGGCAGGCGTCCTCGTATTCTCCGCCTTCAGGAGCATGGGCAGCCGTCCGGAAGCCAGAGTGATGTTCAGCTTGTCTGTGTAGGATGCGTTAGGCACCCAAGTGATATCCAGCCGGGTGTTCGTATATTGCTCCAGCATCCGCAGGATCCGGTTGTCGGGGCCTGCAGGGGCGCCGGAAAATGCCGAGCTCATTATGGAGATGGCAAAGGGCTCGGCTCCCTGCTGGCTCCGTCTTCCTGCCGGAGCTTCTCCGGCTCCGCAAGAAGCCAGGAGCAGCAAGGTGGTGCCAGCCGCAAGGGCGGGCAGCAGTTTGCCAGATTTCACGCTCTTCACCGCCTAGAATGGATTAGGGTCCCCATCCAGCTTAACCCGGAACCTTGGGGAAAAACAAGCAAATTAACCGTTAATTTTCGTCATTTTTCCGGCGCCCTTCATGCCGCCACGGGTTCATTCAGCTTCCCTTAAGGTTGGATTAAGTTTCCATTAAGGTGTTTTTCATTCGAATTTCACCAATCAGGGGTACTCTTAGTGCGTCGGTTGAAGCCTAACAAAAAAAGAAAACGAGGAGAGAACAATATGAACAAAATGAATCAAACGGAAATTCGGAAATGGGCCATCGGCGGTCTGTCGGCCGTCATACTGTGGGGCGGAGCCGGTTTTGCAGGCATCCACACGGCATTTGCAGCGGAGAGTGCGGCGGTAGTGGCAGCCGCCATCCAGCAGGAGGGCGCAGCAGATCTGGTCAATGCCCGCATCAAGGGCATCGTCGAGGATGCTGCTTACGCCTCCTGGAAAG
The DNA here is from genome assembly GCF_051594765.1 of Oryzibacillus soli. Classification (NCBI taxonomy): domain Bacteria; kingdom Bacillati; phylum Bacillota; class Bacilli; order Caryophanales; family Paenibacillaceae; genus Oryzibacillus; species Oryzibacillus soli. The sequence goes on along the minus strand of NZ_JBPPGJ010000006.1, from coordinate 188,898 downwards.
ACAGTAAGGAGCTGCAGGCATCCCTGGCCGATGGCAGTACGCTCTTGGAAGCGACCGGACTGTCCGAGACCGAGCTGATGGCCCGTCTGGCCTATCCGCTCTTCAAGGAGATCGCTGACGCACAGGCCTCCGGCAAGCTGAGTGCCGACCAGGCCGAGACGATGAAGGCGGATGCCGCCCGGAAGCTGCACACCGCCATCGGGACGGCAGGCTTCCAAGCCAAGACGCCGGATTCCATCGTGAAGGCGCTGGCTCACTCTATCGTCGCCGACACCTCCAACGTCTCGGGCGTGGATCTGGCGACGGTTCAAGACGACTTGCTCTCCGGCCAATCTCTGGCCGATGCCTCCGGCTTGGGTGCAGCTGCCCTGTCCAGCCTGCTGCAGCAGCTCGCCGGCTCCCGGATCGACAAGGCGCTGGTTTCGGCGGAGCTGTCTGCGGACGAAGCGGCCCAAGCCAAGACCCAAGCGGCCGCCTTCATCGCAGAGGCGGTGAATAAGGGCGGGTATGAAGCGCCCCGGGACTTGAAGGATGCCGGTGACATCGTGCAAGATAAGCTGGATTCCATCCTCTTCGATACCGCCATCCTCGCCGATGTCGAGACCGGTTCGATCAAGGATGCGCTGCTCGGCGGCTCCACGCTGGCGGACGCTTCGGGTCTGGGAGCCTCTCAGCTTCTGAGCGATCTCACCGCAGCTGTCAAGAGTGATCTCCAGACGGCTTACAGCCGGAAGGAGATTACGGAAGAGGCCATGAACCAAGCTCTCGCTGCTGCATCGAAACAGCTCCAGGAAATGATTACACGTCCGGGACTCCTGAAGGAGGGCGAGGGCAGCGGGTATGAGACACTGCTTCGCAATAGCCTGAAGGACGTCATTGCCAACACCGCTTCCTTCACGGACGACAAAACGCAATATGACGTGCGCATGGAGCTCGTCAACGGAGCCAGCCTCGCCGACGCTGCCGGCTTAACGGTCCAGGATCTGGCGGACCGCTTGACCGCGATCGCCGCACAGGAAGCGGATAAGGCAGTGTCCAATCTGAAGCTGACTGTCCAGGAAGCCGACAAGGCCAAGCAGGAGCTGGCCCGACAATTTGCCGATATCGCCGGAGCGAAGGGATATGTGAATGACCGGGAGAAAGCCGACTACTCGTATCTGATCTACGATCAGCTGAATTCCCTCGCCTGGAATGCCGCCATCCTGGCCGATCTGACCGGGAGTGAAGTCCAAGCGGCCGTTGAAGAAGGAGCCAGCTACTCGCAGGCAACCGGCTTGAGCGGCGACGAGATTCTTGCCAGTATCCTCGGGCAGACCGAACGGCAGATCGACCGTCTCCAATCCTCCGGCCTGATCCCGGCGGATACCGCCGCTTCCCTGAAGGAAGCCGCATTGGTGAAGCTGAAGGCCGCCATCCTCTAATCCATACAAACGCCAAGAAACGGTTGGTGCGGGAATTCCGCGCCAACCGTTCTTGTGTGTACGGGAATTACTTCTTCCCGGCTGCTGCGTACAGATCGTTCATTTCCTTCACCAGATCGTCGCCGCCGCTCTTCTTCCAGAGATCGAAGGCTGCCTTCAAAGCTGCTTCGTCGCCTTGGCCGACGATGAACTTGATACGGGCATCGTTGATGATGTTGTCCAGCTGCGGTCCCTTCTGGGAATAGACCGTGGAGACGAACGGCTCCGCCGGGTTAGCCACGATGTACTTCTCGGCTTCCTTCTGGATCGCAGTGGTCCGCTTGCGAAGCTCGGTCTGCTTCACGGTCAGGCCGCGTCCTTCCGGAATGTAAGGCACCATCTGGTTCAAGCCTTCCACCTCGGACTCCAGAAGCACGGTGTCCTTGCTCGGAACCACATAGTCATTTTCCTTGGTATAGTGCACGCCCTCCAGGCCGTAGCTTGTCAGGGTCTGCAGATCGGCTTCGTTCAGCTGGTCCAGGAAGGTCAGAATGCGCTTCAGCTCATCCTCGGTCTTCACCGTGGACTTCGGAATAGCCAGCATGCCAGCGAAACCGGAGGTCGGAAGCGCCTTCAAGCCTGCTTTGCCTTCCACACCGATAATGTTGTTGATGTAGTGGATGTTCGGATTGTCCTTGCCTTCCTTAACCAGGGCGGCATGGATCTTGTCATCCAGACGAGCGGCGTTATCCGTAACGTCGACGATGACCCCGGCCTGGTTGTTGACGACCGGATCGTTCCACTTGGCGCTGTCGAAGACGGCGAAGTCCTGGTTGATCAGCTTCTCGTCATACAGCTTCTTCATAAACTTGAGCGCTTCCACATATTCCGGCGTCTCGTGCTCCGGCACCAGCTTGCCGTTGACCACGCCCCACTTGTTCGGCGCGCCGAACCAGAGCTTGATGGTGTCGAAGCCGCTGGCCCACTGACCGGTCCACTTGACGAGCACCATGCCGTAGGTGTCGTTCTTGCCGTTCTTGTCCGGATCCTTCTCTTTAAACGCTTTCAGCATGTTGTAGAAGTCGTCGATGGTCTTCGGCTCCTTCAAGCCGACGGCATCCAGCCAGTCCTTCCGGTAGTTGATGCCGTTGCGGCCCAGTGCCCGTCCGCGGAAAATCCCGTAGTTCTTGCCCTCGATGGAGGAGTTGTTCAGAATGACCGGATTTGCTTGGGACAGGTTCTTGTAATCCTTCAGGTATTTGCCCACTTCCCAGAATGCGCCGGACTTGGCCGCATTCACGAAGCTCGCCCCTTTCACATCCCCGACGTAGATAAGGCTCGGCAGTTTGCCGGATGCCAAGGTGATATTGAATTTATCCGAATAGGATGCATTCGGCACCCACTCGAAGTGGATGTTGGTGTTGGTGCGCTTCTCGAGCTCCGCCGCCACCGGGCTGTCATCCTTCGGGTAGTTGGTCTTGAAGATCGGGAGCATAATGTTAAGCTCCAGCGGAGGAAGCTGCTTCTGAGCCGTTGCCCCGTTTGCCCCTGCAGATGCGGCCGGGCTGCTGCTGGCCGCCTTGTCATCGCTGCCACAGCCGGCCAGCGCCCCCATAGCCAGCGTGCCTACGGACGCCAGAGCCACCCATTTTTTCAACTGCTTCTGTTTTCTTTGCATGTGTGAAGCCTCCCTTTTTTGGATGAAGATCCTGTAACCCTATATCGCAAACCCGTTTACCCCTTGACCGAGCCAATCAAGAGCCCCTTGGCGAAGTGCTTCTGGAGGAACGGATAGACGAGCAGAATCGGAATGGTGCCTACCACAATGACAGCCATCTTGATGGATTGATCCGGCGGCTTGACGAAGTTCGGATCCATGGAGTTCAGGTCTCCGGCCGCGGACTGGGACAGAAGCACGATCTGACGGAGCATAACCTGCAAGGGCCATTTGGTCGGATCGTTGATATAGAGCAAGGCCGAGAAGAAGTTGTTCCAGTGTCCTACAGCATAGAACAGGGTAAAGGTTGCCAGCACCGGCTTCGACAGGGGCAGGACGATTTTCCACAGCAAGCCCAGCTCCGTGCAGCCGTCGATCCGAGCCGCTTCCTCCAGCTCAGGAGGCAGCTCTTGAAAGAAGTTCTTCACGATGATCAGGTTGAAGGCACTAATGGCGCCGGGCACCATCAAGGACCAGAACGTATCCAGCATGTGCAGCTCCCGGATCACCAGGTAAGTGGGAATGAGGCCGCCGCTGAACAGCATGGAGAAAATAATCAGGTTCAGCACCGTGTTGCGCCCCATCAAGGTTCTGCGGGCCAGCGGGTATGCCATGGTTACGGTGAAGAACAGGTTGATAACCGTGCCCACCACCGTGATATACACGGACACCCAGATGCTTCTCATGATCGTATCCGTGGAGAAAATAAACTTGTACGCCGCCGTCGTGAAGGTCTCGGGTATCAGGAACACCGCACGCTTGGTCAGCTCCACGTCGGACGCGAAGGAGCCCGCGATCACGTAGAGGAACGGCAGCACGGCCGCAATGCCGAAGGCCGCCAAGAATATGTAGTTGCCGATGTCAAAGGCCACACCGGAAGCGCTTTTGTATTGTTTGGCCATGGGTAACGTCTCCCTTCCTTCCTAGTACAGTCCGGACTCGCCGAACCTCTTGGCCAGCCAGTTGGTGCCGAGCACCAGGATCACACCGATGATCGACTTAAACAGGCCGACGGCGGTACTGTAACTGAAGGCCCCCTGGGTAATGCCCACCATGTAGACATAAGTGTCGAACACCTCCGCCACGCTGCGGTTCAGCGGGTTCAGGAGCAGGTAGATCTGCTCGAAGCCGTTGTCCAGCACGTGTCCCATCCGAAGGATCAGCATGATAACGATGGTGCTGCGGATGGAAGGAAGCGTAATGTGCCAGGTCTGCTTCCACCGGTTGGCGCCGTCCACGATGGCTGCCTCATACTGTTCCACATCCACGCCGGCCAAGGCTGCCAGGAAGATGATGGTGCCCCATCCGCATTCCTTCCAGATGGTCTGCGCGATGATCATGGGACGGAACCATTCAGGGCTGGCCAGGAAGTTGATCTTGTGGCCGATGTTCTGGTTCAGGAATTCGTTGACGACCCCGCCTTCGGTGGTCAGGAACACGTAGGTCAAGCTCGCTACGATAACCATCGAGATAAAGTGGGGCACGTACAGCATGGTCTGGATCGTCCGCTTGAAGATGGCCACCCGCACCTCGTTCAAGAGAAGCGCCAGGATAATGGGGGCCGGGAAGTAGAACACCAGATTGTACAGCGAAAGAATCAAGGTATTGCGGAGCAGCATGCCGAATTCCGGATTGTCGAAGAAGATGCGGAAGTGCTCGAAGCCCACCCAATCACTCTTCCAGAAGCCGACGAACGGCTGATAGTTCTTAAATGCCAGCAGCACGCCCCACATGGGCACGTACTTAAAGATTAGAAAATACAACAAGCCGGGTGTCATCAGCAGGTACATCCATTTATCCTTCACCAGCCTGGACCATACGCTTGGGCGCCTGAGCGCCGCCGCACCTCCGGCCAGCTTGGTACCGTTTGGTACAACCGCCTGTTTCATATCCGTTCACCTCCAGGTCTTACACGCCTCGCGAGCGGTATAGCTTGATTATGTGGCGGTACGGATTTTCCAGCAATGAGACATTCTTGAATCGGCGGGCTTTTCCCGGGAAATCAAGAAAGTGCAAACTCGTCAAAACAGTTCGAATCCGCATGCCGCCTGGACAAAAAAGTCTTATTGCCGCTTCACGACAACCTCCCATATAGTAGAAGCCATGCAAAAATGCCTGGAGAGGGAGGATGGCAAATGGCCAACAAGCTGTACCACGGGGTGGCCTGGTATCCGGAGCTGTGGGAGGAGGCCGTCCTGGAGCAGGACTTGGCCCTGATGAAGGAAGCGGGCATCAATGTGGTGAGAATCGGGGAATTCGCCTGGTCGGCGATGGAGCCGGAGGAGGGGAAGATCGACGTCGGCTTCTTCGTCCAGATCGTCGAGCGGCTCCACCGGGAGGGGATCGGGACGGTCCTGTGCACTCCGACGCCGACACCGCCCATCTGGTTCACCCACAGTCATCCGGAGCGGATGTACCGGGATGATCAAGGCCGGGTCATGGGGCACGGCGCCCGCCAGCATCCCTGCACCAACCATCCGGTGTTCCGGGAGAAGGCAGCGCGGATCACGGAAGAGCTGGCCCGGGCGCTGGGGGCCCACCCAGGTCTTATGGGCTGGCAGCTGGACAACGAGTTCAAGTCCCATGTGTCGGAATGTATGTGCGAGACGTGCCTGAAGCTGTGGCACCAATGGCTGGAGGCGCGATACGTTACGGTGGAGCGGCTGAACGACGCTTGGGGCACCGGGATCTGGAGCGGAAGCTACCAGCGGTTCGATCAGGTGCCACAGCCCGGCATCACGCCGTTCCTGCACAGCTCCTCTCTTAGGACCCAGTACCGGAAGTTTTCCATGGAGAAGATCGCAGAGTTCGCCGGCGAGCAGGCCGCCATCATCCGCCGGTATTCTCGTGCGCCAATTACGCATAACAGCAGCATCGCCTTTCACTTGGACAATGAGCAGCTGTTCCGGAATCTGGACTTCGCCTCCTATGACACCTACGCCTCCTTCGAGAACCAGCATGCGTATCTCATCAACTGCGATTATTGGCGGAATATGAAGCAGGGCCGGGACTTCTGGATCATGGAGACCAGCCCCTCTCATGCAGGCTCCATCGAGAGCAGCGGCGTCCCGCACCCCAACGGCTACGTGAAGGCCGAGGCAGCGGCAGCCTATGCCTTGGGCGGAGAGGCCTTCTGCTATTGGCTGTGGCGCCAGCAGCGGGCGGGCTGCGAGCAGACCCACGGCTCCGTGCTGAGCAGCTGGGGGGCGCCTTCTATCGGGTACCGGAGCGTGCTGGAGGTGGAGGAGGCCCGGCGGACCCTGGAGCCGATCCTCCTGTCCACCCGGCCGGCCCGGGCCGAGACGGCTATGACCTATTCCGACCGGGCCAAGGCGTTCCTCCGGACTGAGCCGCACCGAAAGCTGAATCACCGGGGATTGGTAACCGATTTCTATGCCCGGCTGCTGTCCATGAACCTGCACCGGGATGTGCTTCCGGAGGGAGCGGACCTTGCAGGCTGCAGGCTGTTGTTCACCCCGTATGTCCCTTATTTGTCTCGGGAGTATATGGACCGGGCGGAGCGGTTCGTGGCGGAGGGTGGAATCTGGATCGTCGGCCCGCTCTCCGGCGGGCGGACCGAGGAGCACACCTTCCACACGGATGCGGGGCTGGGAGAGCGGCTGGAACGGTTCGCCGGCGTCCGGACGGCCTTCACCTACCCGATGGACGGGTCGGGAACCGTTGGCCGGGCCTTCGGCGTGGAAGCGCCGCTCACCCTGTGGAGCTCCGTGTTCCAGCCGGTGGAGGCGACAGCGGTTGGCGTCCTGGAGGGGGGCCCGTCCCCGGGGCTGGCCTTCCTGACGGAACGCACCGTCGGCAGCCGGGGCGGCAAGGTGGTGCTGCTGGGCTCCCTGCCGGGCGGGGAAGCCGGCGACCGGCTGCTCCGGAGCATGATCGACCGATACGCCGGCGAGGCCGGGGTCCGGCAGCGCACGGACGCCACGGCGGGTACGATCGTGGCGCCCCGGGTAGACCGGGACGGCCGCAGCGTCTGGGTGGCCGTCAATATGAACGGCGCCGGCGGCACGGTTACCCTGCCGTCCGGCGGCATGGATCTGCTCTCCGGCGACGGACTGGAAGCCGGGACGGTCCTCCGCGTGGAGCCGTTCGGGTACCGCGCCGTACGGCTGGAGTCATAACCGCCGGCTTGGGCTTAGCTGGTGGCTTCCATCCGCCCTATAAGGGCCTATCACTAGCTGGCGCGGGGCCGAGAAGGTGATCTGAAACGGCTGCGAACCGCGTAGGGTCACGGGCTGCTATCCACTGACTCCTCCCTTAATGGGTCGATGGAGTCCGTCTGCCTTCCTGCTTGTCCAATTCCGATGCCTTCCCGGTAATCAACGGCATATTTGCCCTTCGTTCCGCCAGCTCCCCTTCTTTCAAAGCAATGAAGGGCAATTTTGCCGCTGATTGGGTTTAGCATCCTTCTTATCGCCCTCCTACCCCTAACGAACGGCATATTTGCCTTTTGTTTCGGTCTGAGCCTTGTATCGAAGCAATGACCGGCATATATGCCGTTCTGTTGGTTGCAATATCCAATGAAGAAGAGGCCGCCCGGAATGAGTTTCCTCATCCGAGACGGCCTCTTTGGTCTGATGGTGCTCGTGCTCGGGCTTCCCTCCAGTAGCCGAACAGCACCAGAAGCGATCCGGGAAGCACCGTAAAAAAATAGACGGAAGGCGGGGCCCAACCCAAAGGCTTCAGAATCCCGCCTATCCACAGCAGATAACCGAACCCTCGGAGTTTGGACATCCCGCCCCCTCCTCTCCATCCATATCCATGATGGCTTGAACCTATTCGTTCTGCGCCCGGCGTTCGTCCCGGACCCGCAGGTTGCTGGAGAACATGGAGCCGTCGCTCGTCACCTTAAACGAAGGATACCCCGGGTCCGCCTCCAGTCGCATGACCGCGTCGAACTGGGCCTCCTGGCGATTATCGACCACGAAGCGGAAAGGTCCGCCTTCGACTTCGATATCCGTCGGCTCCGGTTCGTCTACAATCAGCAGGACCAGCACACCATTGCAGCCGCATTCGACTACATCGTAGAACAGCTTGAAGATGCCGGGCTTGCCGGCCAGAGCGGCGCGCAGCCTCTCTTCCGTCTGTGAATGGAATTCTATCCGCATTATACTACCCTCATTTCCGGCGATGTCATGGGATCTGCGACTCCTTGATTGTAGCACGGAACGGCCCGAAGCGAAACCGGATCGGGGGTTGGGGGCAGGGCCGAGGGCAGCTGATTGGGCAGACATGGGGGACCGTGCGGCGGCGGGGACTCGCCACAACGAAGACCATTCGTGGCCTTCATCCGGGCGAGCCGGATGCTCGGAGCTCCGACCGCCGCCTTCAAGGCCATGGGCGGCCTTTAGTCCGCTGCCGACGGGGCTTCGCCACAACGAAGGCCATTCATGGCCTTCATCCGGCCGAGCCGGATGCGCCAAGCTCCGCCCGCCGCCTTCAAGGCCATGGGCGGCCTTTATTCCGCTGCAGGCGAGGCTTTGCCACAACGAAGGCCATTCATGGCCTTCATCCGGGCGAGCCGGATGCGCGGAGCTCCGCCCGCCGCCTTCAAGGCCATGGGCTCTATAGCCCCCTTGCTAGGCGCTTCGAAGGAGGCGAGAATTTTGGACCCGGTCAGGGTCTGGCTCTGCGGAATCTCTCACATTGCCTCCGGTCACTCCGTTCCAGTAGTCCTGTGTGACACCCCCGGCCGCGTAAGCAGGAAGGAGCAGGCCAGCACGGCGGTCATCGCGGTTGCAAGCAGCTTCTTCGGTTTCCAACGACACCACTGTACTACATCCCTATCGGCCCCACAACATACATGAATCACCGGTTAGCCGTTTGGATCAGACCTTACAGAGACTGGCTTCTGCCAATGGGATTAACATTTTGTCTCCGGCTAACATCTTCGGCTTCAGACGGCCGGAAGGCCACGGAACCGCTCCATGCAGCCCTCATTCCACCCTTGTCCCGGCCCTGCTATAACACGTATTATAAAGATTGATAACCCCCTATATTCCCTGTAAGATGAAAGAAACCGCGAGGCTTCCGAAGCCATAGGGCCTGCCGAAGGAGACCTTACCGATGAAGAGAACCTGGTACCACCGCATGCTGCTGTCCTATCTCCCCATCTATCTGTTCATCTCCTCGGTCATCATCCTGATGACCTTCCTGATGATCTCCCGGATGTCCCAGAAGGAGGCGGAGAACGCCAACCGGATGTTCGTGGAGCAGCAGGTGGAGGCCGTCGACCGGTCTCTTCGCGCCATTGACAACATGCTGATCAAGGAGCTTCAGTTCGATGACGTGATCATCAAGTTCTTCAAGAATGTCAACGATCCCACGTTTCTCCTGAGCTACTCGGTCTCGGAGAAAATCAATCAGCTTCGCTCCTCGGATCCCCTAATTGATTCCATCTACCTCTACCGGTTCTCGGACCGGATGGTGATGACGCCCAATATGCTGATTCCCTCCGACCGCTTCGGGGACCGGGAGTTTGCGGACGGCATGCGGGACAATCGCAGCTATTACACCTTGTCGGAGCAGCGCCGCTATGCCGAATTCCCCGATCAATCCAATCCGGTAGAGGTCGTCTCCATCGTCAGGCAGTACCCGCTGCTGGGAGAGCGGGAGGGTCTTCTCGTCGTCAACGTCAGCCTCCAGAAGCTGCAGCGCTGGCTGGAGGAAACCGCCGGCTCCGACCGGAGCTACTTCTACATCCAGGACAAGGACGGCCACAAGATGGCGGGCATCAATAGGTCCGCCGGCAGCAGCAAGGGCACGGAGATGTCCCGGGTCCCCTCCGGCTATACGGGCTGGATCTTTATCGGCGGAGTATTGGACGGCCATCTGTTCCAATTCGCCTCTGTGCTAACCTACATCTGGCTCATCTGCGGCTTCATCATCGTCGGGTTCCTATGGATCATGTTCGTTACCCGGCGCAACTATAAGCCCATCGAGACTATCCTGGACCGGATCCATCACTACTCCTCCCAGAAGAGCAGCAAGCTGACCCTGGAGAAGGACGAATTCAAGTTCATCGACCAGGCGCTGGAGGCCCTGATCGAGCGGTCCCAGACCTATCAGAAGCTCCACGAGGAAGACATGGATATCCGGCGGCGGCAGTTGTTCCACGACTTGACGGAGGGCAGCCGCATCATGGACCGGGAGGCTTGGACGGCCGAAGCATCCGCGAATCGCCTGCCGCCCGGCTTCGGCCAGACCGGCTTCGCCATATTCGAGATCGACCGCTACGCTGCCTGGACCCAAGCCTACAACCCGAAGGACCAATATTTGCTCAAGTTTGTCCTCTCCAGCGTAGTGAAGGAAACCGCCGACGGCCGGCAGGCCGGCGTCTGGTCCGAATGGATCGCCAACCACCGCTTGGCGGTCGTCTATTTTCTGCAGGAGACGGGCGGCGAGACAGAGCTCCACAGCTTGGCGGAGCAGGTCCGAGGCTGGGTGGAGGGCAACCTGGACTTTACGGTTACCGTCGGATTATGCGCCAACACCGGCACCATCGCCGATCTGCCGGATCTGCGCGACGAAGCCGTCGACGCCCTGTCCTACAAGGGAAGCGTCGGTATCAACAAGGTCCTCCTTCCACCTTACCGGGGGGGACAGGGCGAGCCCTACAAGCATCTGCAGAACATCCGGAGCTTTACCCAATCCTTCCGCCTCCAGGAACCCAAGTGGAAGGAGCAGTTCACCTCCATGTTCGAGGAGATCCGGCAGGACCTACTCAACCGGGAGGAACACGTCAATCTGATGAACTTCCTAGTCTATCAGCTGAACAAGGAGACGTCCGCCCTGTCCGCCGAGATCGTCGAGAAGTGGAGCACCGTCTACCTTCCCCGGGTGTCCGAGGCCATCGAGCAGTACGATCTGATGGAGGAGCTTCAGCCCCGCCTGCGGGAGCTGTTCGAGGGGCTGGAGGCGGAGATCCAGGCTCTCCGCGAGAACCGGAGCAACTCCGTGCTGGCTCGGAACATCCGGCGTTACATCGAGCAGAACCATTCCAATCCCGATCTGTCCTTGAACCATCTGTGCGACGAGTTCGACCTGAACGGCAAATATATCAGCCGTATGTTCAAGGAGGAATTCGGAGAGAAGCTGGTCGACTACATGGTCCATGTCCGGATCGAGAAGAGCAAGGAGCTCCTGACCAGAACCAGCTTGTCCGTCCAGGAGGTAGCCCAGTCCGTTGGCTATCTGCATGACATCTCCTTCATCCGCGCCTTCAAGAAGGTCGTAGGCCAGACACCCGGGGAGTACCGCAAGCAATGAATAGATCACCCCGAACTCTTGATTTTACAAGCCGCTTCCCCTCGGAAGTGGCTTTTTGGTTTATCCGCGAAAAAGGTATAGCGCCCGCCGCACATCCATTTGGTTAACCCATGGAATCTTGTAAGTTGCCGCTTTCCCGGAGCAGGGGTTACAGTAGCATCGTGAACGGCGCAAGAGGCCGGGCCAGATCCAAGCAAGCATGAGCCGCACACAACTTCCAAGCACAGGTGGTGAGAGAAAATGAAAACTGGCTCCCTGACGGAACCGGTTATCGCCGCACCGGCAGCCCCCCGGATCAAACGAAACGCCTTCCTAAAAAGACTGCGCAGGAACCGGACCCTGCTCCTGATGTTCCTGCCCGTCATCGTATTCTTCATCCTCTTCCGGTATGCCCCCATCCTCGGGAACCTGATCGCCTTCAAGCAATACAATCTGGTGCAGGGCGTATGGGGAAGCCCTTGGGTCGGCTTCGACAACTTCCGGGTTCTCTTCAACAACCCGCAGACGATCCAGATCATCCGCAATACGCTGATCATCAGCGTGATGGGGATTCTGATCGGGTTTCCGTTCCCTATCCTCGTCGCGATCCTGCTGAACGAAGCGAGGGTCATGTGGTTCAAGCGGTCGGTCCAGACTCTCCTGTATCTGCCCCACTTCTTCTCCTGGGTCATCATCGGCGGAATCGTGGTCAACCTGTTCGGCACCCAGGCGGGGGTCGTGAACCATATGCTCCAAAGCTTGACGGGCCACGAATACCGGTTCCTGTACGAGGTTCCGACCTGGATGACCATCTACTTCGGCTCCGCCGTGTGGAAGGAAGCGGGCTTCGGCGCCATCATCTACCTGGCTGCCATCACCGGCATCGACCCGCACCTCTACGAGTCGGCGGCCATCGACGGCGCCGGCAAGTGGAAGCAGATCTGGAACATCACCATCCCGGGCATCCTGCCCACGGCGATCCTGATGCTTATCCTGGCCATGGGCCGCATGATGGACGTCGGCTTCGACCAGATGTACAACCTTCAGAATGCCGCGGTATCGGACATCTCGAACGTCATCAGCACGTATCTGTACCGGGTCGGGATCCAGGGCGGAATGTACAGCCTGACCACCGCCATGGGACTCTTCGAATCCCTAGTGGCCATCCTCTTCGTCATCGGCTCCAACCGGCTCGCCCGGCGCTTCGGCAACTCCCTATGGTAATGAGGTGAAGGACATGAGAGCTACATGGGCTGAAAAATGGTTTTACCGCATCAATTACTTGGTGCTGCTGCTGGCCGGACTTACCTGTCTGCTGCCGCTTCTGAACATCATCGCCGTTTCCTTAAGCGACGAATCCTCCGTATCCTCGGGCATGGTCGGCATATGGCCGAAGGGCTTCAACTTCGACTCCTACACCGCCCTGTTCGACGGCACGCCGATTATCCGCAGCTTCAAGAACAGTCTCATCATTACGGGGGTCGGCGTCGCGCTTAGCATGGGCTTCACCATTCTGGCCGCGTATCCGCTGTCCAAGAAGCAGTTTTTCGCCAGACGGTTCTTCACCCTGGCCATCGTCTTCACCATGCTGTTCGGCATCCCCACCATCCCGGCGTTCCTGGTCAACCGGTCAGTCGGTATTCTCGACACCTATTGGTCCCTCTGGCTTCCCGGCCTGATCAGCGCCTACAACATGATGGTGTTGAAATCCTTCTTCGAGAACATTCCCGAAGAGATGGAAGAAGCCGCCTGGATGGACGGCTGCGGTGACCTTCGGATCCTGCTTCAGATCGTGCTTCCCTTGTCCATGCCGGTGCTGGCTACCTTGACCTTATTCTACGGCGTCGGATATTGGAATGTGTTCCAGAGCGTCCTGATCAACATCAGCGACAGCACCAAATACAATCTGTCCGTCTTGGTCCAGAACATGGTACAGAACCAGTCCCTGCTTCAACAATTGAACAGCAGCCTCCGGCCGGAGGAGCTGGACATGCAGATGACGTCCGAGGGGCTTCGCGCTTCCGGTCTGGTGGTTCTCCTGCTTCCGCTGCTGGTGGTCTATCCGTTCCTGCAGAAGTATTTTGTCAAGGGCGTGATGATCGGTGCGGTCAAGGGCTGATTCACCGTGGGGACAGTCGTTCCCTTGAAAGGGGTGATGACCTGCTATAATAGAACGAGCGGGGCTCATGGGAAGTAATGGGGCAACACAACGGACTACTACCATTCGGAGGGGTTAACATGAGCAAGAAGAGAAAAGTTATGACCGGCGCCATGGCCAGCATCACCGCTGCCGCCATGCTCGCGACCGGCTGCGCAAGCAAAACCGAGAAGCCTGCCGCTGAGGCCAGCACCGCACCTACTTCCGCCGCCAAAACCGCAGAGCCGCCCAAGCGCACCGATATTACCGTCACCGTTTACGAGCGGAACAATATTCCCCCGGAGGAAGGAACTTGGGAGAAGAACCGCTGGACCGAGTGGGTCAACAAGAACGGTCCGCATAACGTCAAATATGTCACGGTTCCCCGTTGGGAATCCTTGCAGAAGCTGAATGCCCTGTTCGCCACCAGCAGTGCTCCGGATCTTATTCTGGAATATGACACCTCCTACCGCAACACCTGGTACAGCCAGAAGCTGCTGATGCCGATCGACGACATCGTGGAGAAGTACAGCACCACCTATAAGGACATGATGAAGCAGTTCCCGCAGTTGAAGAAGCTGGGCACCAAGGATGACGGCAAGCTGTATGAGATCGGCCGCCTTTCCCCGTTGGAAGCCGGACACCGCGTATACATCCGGGAGGATTGGCTGGAGAAGCTGAACCTGAAGATGCCCACTTCGCCGGAGGAGCTGCTGGCGGTGGCCAAAGCCTTCACCACTCAGGACCCGGACGGCAACGGCAAGAACGATACCTTCGGCATCAACCTGAGCGGCAACGGCTTGGGTGTCATCAACCACATGTTCGGCCATGGTGAAGTGGATTGGAATATCGACGCGAACGACAAATTCGTCCACGAGTGGGATCGCCTGAAATCCGCCGTTGACTTCGACAAGAAGCTGTTCGACGCCGGCGTGGTGGATAAGGACTTCCTGACCGATAAGAACGGCGAGAAGGCCAAACAGGATTTCCTCTCCGGCAAGCTCGGCATCTATCTCTGGCAGTTCATCGACATCAAGGACTATGACACCCTGAAGAAAAATGCGCCCCAAGCCAAGCTTGGTCTGATGCCGCTGCCCAAAACCCAATACGGCCAGTTCAGCCCGGTTATCGGAAGCCCCATTCAGATGGTCGGCGCTTTCAATGCAAAAGCCAAGGATCCGAAGGCCGTTATGGAATACATTGATTTCATGGTGAAGCCGGAGAACGGCATCGTCACTCAGAAGGGCTTGGAAGGGCAGAACTGGCAGAAGGGCCCCAACGGCTGTCCGCAAGTGATCGACGCGGAGAAGAACAAGAAGGAAATCAGCTGGATCAATGACTTGGGCATGATGGCCTCCACCCTGACCATGGGCAAGTGCTTCTTCAACACCATGCGCCCGACCGACACCGAGTCCTTGAAGGTGGTCCGGGACCTGGCCGTCAAAGCCGACGAGCTGTACGTCTCCAAGGACCGTCCGATCCCGACGCTGAAGCCGGAATACCTGCCGGTGCTGCCGCAGGATCTCTCCCTGATCATCAAGAACGTCGAGAAACAGGTCTCCCCGCCGAACATCGGCACCAAGGGCGATCTGTGGCTGAAGGCCATTGTCGGCGGTGCAAGCTATACGCCGGATCAAGCGCTCAAGGAAGCGAAGGATATCTGGGACAAGGCCGGCGGCAAGCAGGTCGACGACTTCTACGGCAAGTGGTATGACGCCAACAAGACCAAGGCCTTCATGCTGAAGGACCTGTACGAGTTTGGCGAAACCGCCAAGAAGCTGTACGAAACCAAATAACGCCGGGATTTCATCACCACCATCCCCCAAGCCTGCATGCGGGTTTGGGGGATGTCCGCTTATCAGCGCCATCACTCCAATAGAGGTGAAAGCTTCATGCAACCGACGCATCAAGTCCTTCCGAACGATACCTTCGAAGAGCGGGCCGTCTATCTGCTGCACCACATGGCCGACTCTTCTCTTCCGCCTGAGTGGGATTGGAGACGGCGGCTTCTGCACCACTCCATCGCTCGTCTCGGTCTCGGGGTCCGTACGGCGGAGGCGGTTTCCCACATCGCCCGAGTGGTCCGGGATCCGGGAGACCATGATCGGATGTTCCTGCGGCATCCCTTGTCCGATATCGTCATCCGGTTCGCGGAATACCTGCCGGCTGAGCTCCGGGAGGAGATCCGGGACTTTCTCTGCCGCGGCGAGGAGTATCACATACAGAGCGGCACCGAGAACCATAAGCTGATGAACGCCGTCAGCGGGTGCCTGGCCGCCGAGACCTGGCCGGATTGGGCGGATGCGCAGGAGGTGTCCGAGCGGTGCCGGAATTATCTGGATGGGTATTACCATCACGTGACTCATTATGGACAGGGCGAATTCGATTCCACCACCTATGCGGTGCTCTACCTGAATACCTTGGCGTCGCTGCACGATCTGACGCAGGATCCGGTGCTGAAGCGGAAGACCGCCATGATGCTGGACTGGTATCTCATCAATACGGCCGGCGAATGGATGCACGGCCACATGGCCGGCGCCGTTTCCCGGGAATACGGCGCCACCGACGGTCCCGAGCTGCCCGGCGGAAGCCTGGTCAGCGGGTGGCTCTACTTCGGAGGGCGCATGCCCAACCTGTACGTAGGCGAGCCCCATTACAGCGTCATCAACGCGCTATCGGGCTACCGGCTACACCGCTCCATCGCCGCTACGGCCCGGATCCGGAAATCTCCCTACCTTCATCTGGAGTCCCATGACCTGACTGCGGCCGATGGACCGACCCACGACAATCACATCACGGCGGTGGCGGGCGGCGGGAACGGCGGGCTAAAGGGCTACGGCTATATCTCCCGGGCCGGCGTGCGCAAGACCACCTATATGGCGCCGGGCTACGCCCTGGGCAGCATGACCGACGGCAAGGAAGGGGATATCGTCTGGTCGGGACAGCTGCGCCGGTGGTCCCTTCGCTGGGATTCCCCCGGCGCCGGAAGCGTCATGTTCGTGACCCATCCCTTCCCCGACTTCCATCCGGAGAAGGATCCGTACCGGGCTCAATGGCAGGGCTCCTCTCCCTATGAGCAGGTGCTGCAGGTCGGGCGCACCCTGGTGGCCGTATTCCGGATCCCGGCCGGGACCACCTACAAGTTCGGGCCCAGGCAGCCTTTCCCGTCCGACAAGGACCCGTACATTGAAGGCTTCCTCTCCCGAACGTCTATCCGGCGGAAAATGGAGACCGGAGGATGGCTGTTCGCCCACGGCGGAACCGTCCTCTTCGCGCTGCGGTTCGCCAAGCCCTATGAATGGATCTGCGAGACGACTCGCTCCGCCGCCCTGCCTATCCACGGCCGGGTTCGAAGCATGGGACTCCACCATGCCGTCATCGTGGAAACGGCGGATGCTTCCGCTCCCGATACGGATCCGGAGGGGCAACAGGCGGAGCTGAACGCTTACGCAGAGCGGATTCTCGCGGGAACCGAGGCGGTGTTCCATGGGATGGAGGACGGCGGCAAGGAGCCGACCGGGGTGGTTTACCGTGCCGCCGATGGCGACCTCCTGGAGCTGGAGTACGACGGGGACCGCCGGGTCAACGGAAGCCCGGTGAACGAAGCCCAGTGGCCTCTGATCTGCAACCCTTGGGTATTCTCCGGGGTGGAGACGGGACGGCTTACCATCCAAGCGGACGGGTGGCGCCGGGAGTACGACTACCGGGAATGGACCGTACGGGATGAGGAGACGTAACAACAGGAAAGCCGCGGGCGATTTGACTATCCGGAAGACCAGCCGCCATAATGGAAGCAGATTGGAGTTATTCCCGCCAAGGAGGTCTTCCAAGCTTCTATGACGTTAGGCGCTCGTGTTCTGAAGACAGGCTTGTCCATCACATTGTCCTTATATGTCTGTTATTGGCTCGGCTTTACGCCGGGGGTATTCGCCGCAGTGGCGGCGGTCTTCACCGTCCAGCCCACGGTGTACCGCACCTGGCGCCAGGTGCTGGACCAGGTCCAGACCAACACCCTGGGTGCAGCCGTAGCGCTCGCCGCCAACACGCTGTTCGGCGACAGCCCCATCTCCATCGGGCTGGTGGCGGTATTCGTCATCATGGCGAGCCTGCGGCTCAAGATGGAGAATACGATCAGCCTGACACTGGTGACGGTACTGGCCATTATGGAGGCGCCGGGGGACGACTGGGCCTTCGCCTTGAACCGCTTCCTCATCATACTGATCGGGATGGGCTCGGCTTTTCTGGTCAATCTGCTCATCCTGCCCCCCAAGCACGGCCGGACCTTCGCCGAGGGCGTGCGGCGGTCCTTCCAGCTGCTCTCCCTGCTCCACCGGACCGCCATCTCCAATGAGCTGACCGAGAAGGCCTTCCGGGAGCAGCACGAGGACTTCCGCAAGTCGCTCGCCAAGCTGGACGATCAGTTCGGCTCCTTCGACGAAGAGCGCCGCAAGCTGGGGCGGATCCGCCCCACCGATGTCCGGGAGCTCATCGTCTTCAAGCAGATGCTCCACGTGCTGCACAAGGGGGACGATACCCTCGAGATCATCGGGGACCATTATTTCCGCAGCGCCCGGAACGGGGAAGAGAGCCGGATCTTCGACGAGCAGCTGGAGGCGCTGACCCGCTACCATGAGCAGCTGCTGCTCCGGTACGAGGGCAAGCTGAAGGAGGCCGTCCCCCCGGACAGCGGCACGCTGGAAGCCGGCGGCGGCTTCATGAACCGGGTCATGGACCAGTACCGCAAGGAGCCGGAGAACCGGATGGGCCTGATCCTTGTCGGCTCAGCCATCTTCGAGTACGGCTATCAGCTGAACCGGCTGGATAAGGTGCTGGAGGCCTACATCCGGAACGCGCCCGGAGCCAAATAGGATTCTACGCCTTCCCCGTCTGCAGCGTGTATGGAAAGGGGGCCGATCAGGCATCCTATTCCCATCTGCAGGCCAAGGAGGCGAACGGATGGAAACCACCGAAAGCAACAAGGAGTATTCGAAGCGGGCGAGCAATCCCATGGGCCGGGTGAACAAGCCGGATGACCAGCAGGATATCGCCGCCACCAATTCGTTAAGCGAAGCTGTGGAGGCGATGCTGGACGGTCTGACCCCAGACGACGTCAAGGACAAATAAAGCGGCAGCGGAGGCGTATCAACGCCCCTGCTGCCGCTTGTTTTTTGATGCGCTCCGAAGCGCCCGCCCGTTACGTCTCCTGCTCCACCCGGAACCGGCTGATGGTGTCCCGGAGCTCGCCGGCCATCTGGAGCAGAAGCACCGCGGAGGAGGTGATCTCCTCCATGCCGGCATACTGCTCCTGGGTGCTGGCGGACACCTCGCGTGCCGAATCGGCCGCCGACCAGGCCAGCTCACGGATGGCGCTCACCGCGTCCAGGGCAGATGCGGACAGCGCCGCCGCCTCTGTGGTCCGGCCGGCCGCCTCCTGCACCAGCGCATCGGAGGTCTCCGATGACCGGTGGATGCGCTGCAGGGCCTCCCCGGCCGAGCGGACCACGCGGATCCCCTCCGCCGCTTCCGCCTGTCCGGCTGCCGTGGAGAGCTCCACTCGGGTCATCTCCTCCCGCATGCGCTCCATCAGCCGGTCCACCTCTTCCGCCGCCGCGCCGGTCTGTCCGGCCAGCTGGCGGATCTCCGCCGCTACCACGGAGAAGCCTCGCCCTTCCGAGCCGGCCCGGGACGCCTCGATGGAGGCGTTGATCGACAGGATGTTCGTCTGCCGGGCGATCTGTCCGATCAGGCCATTGGCCTCAAGGATATCCCCAGCTCGTGCGGCCAGCTGCCGGACCGATTCGGCGATGGCATTCATCTTGGCGTAGATGGCGTTCATCTGCTCCTCCGCCGTCCGCGCCGCTTCGTCCCCCTCCTGCGACGCTGCCAGCGCCTCCCCGGTCTGGGCAAGGGCGGATTGGGCATTGCGGACGACAGCCTCCATCATCCGGGACATCTCTTGAAGAGCCCCGGCCGAGGTCTCCACATTGGCCGCTTGGGTTTCGGTGCCCAGCATGATGGTCTGGGACATCTGGGTGATGGTCTCCGAGGAGCGGCTCACCTGCTCGGAGCTGACGCTCAGCGTCTCGGCGGACGCCGCCACCAGGCCGGCGCTGTCTTCGAGCTGACGGATGATGCTCCGAAGATTCCGCTTCATGCCGTTCAGCGCCTCCGCCAGTTGGCCGATCTCATCCCGGCTCCGCGCCGGAATGTCCCCTCCCGTCAGATCGCAGGCCGCGATCCGGCCCGCCAGACGGACCATCTCCCGCAGAGGGCCGACGATGGCGCGGGATAACAGCAGGCCGCTGGCGATGGCGATCAGCACGGCCGCCACAGCTACGGCGACGAAGAGCTTTTTGACCCCGTTGACCTCCTCGTCATTGGACGCCCGGTCCGCTTCCATGGCCGCCAGCTCCTCATTGCGCAGCTCCTGCGCATGTTTCACCATGGTCTCCGTCAAGGGAGCCGACCACAGCAGCGCTTCGGAGCGGGCCAGGTCCGGCTTGCCTCCATGGACATAGTCCTGGACCTTGCCGATCAGGCGGAGGAAAGTGACGTTGGCCTCGCCCATGGCCCGGAGCTTGTCCTTCCGGCTCTCATCCAGCAGTCCCTCAAGCCGGGACACCGCCTGCCCCTGAAGCCCATTGGCCTCCTTCAGCGCCTTCTCCTTCTCCGCGTTCGGCTCCGCCAAATAATGGAACAGGAGGCTGCTTTGACGCTCCGACAGCGCCAGCAGCATGGCCGCTTCCTGCGTCACAATCACGCGTGTGTCCATCAGCTCCGAATGGGTCCGGTCGATCCGCGCAATAAATTCGTAAGCAATCCCGCAGGTCAGTCCGACCAACAGGGACAACAGCAAAAAAGTACCCACCAGCTTCCGTTTCATACCCTGCCCCCTCAATCTGTCTTTAGGAAATGGCCTCTCATGTGCCTAATCCCATTATCCAGCAGGGGGAAGCTCCCATACATGCAAAATTCTAATGAATTCTATAAAAAAACGAATCAGTCCCGTCCCGTAAACGACCGGATCTCCCGGAGGAAGTGTTCGCCGTACCGGGCGAACTTATGCTGGCCCACGCCCTTGACCGACAGCATCTCCTCCTCGTTCCTCGGCTGCCGGACACACATATCCCGAAGCGTCGCATCGTGGAAAATGGTGAACGGCGGCACCCGCTCCTTCAACGCCAGGTCTCTGCGGACCTGCCGCAACCGCTCGAAGAGCGCCTCGTCGGCCGCCCCCTCCGTCTCCTGCCCGCTCCCTTGATCCTTCATCACCACCGCACGGTGGAACACCCGCTCCGTCCCCTCCAGCACGGCCTTGGCCTTCTGCGTCACGGACAGCACCGGATACTGGCTGTCCGAGAGCATCAGATAGCCGTCTGCCACCAGCACGTTGATGAGCCCGGAGATGTCCTTCTCCTTAGCCATCTTCATCACGCCGTAGGTCGGCAGCTGGTCGAAGCCGAACTGCTTCACCTTGGCGTCGGCGGAGCCCTTCAGCACCTTGGCCGTCATGGTGATGCCGAAGCGCTGGCGCATCCGGACCACGCAGGAGAAGATCTTCTGGGCCTCCAGCGTAATGTCGTGGAGCTCCCGCTCGTCCGTGCAGCTGCCGCAGCGCCCGCAAGGCTCCTTGGAGGGATCGCCGAAATATTGAACGATGTAGCGCTGCAGGCAATCCGTCGTATGGCAGTAATCCACCATGTCGTTCAGATTGCTGTAGTCCTGCTTCTTGCGGGCCGGATCCCCTTCTCCCTGTTCAATCAGGAACTTCTGGGTCATGATGTCCTGGGCGGCGAACAAGAGCACGCACTCTCCCGGCTCCCCGTCCCGTCCGGCACGGCCTGCCTCCTGGTAATAGGACTCCAGGTTCTTCGGCAGACTGTAGTGGATGACGTAGCGCACGTTGGACTTGTCGATGCCCATGCCGAAGGCATTGGTCGCCACCATCACCTTGATCACATCATAGAGGAAAAGCTCCTGGCTCTTGCTCCGCTCCTCGTCGCTCAAGCCCGCATGATACCGACCGGCGGAGACGCCGAGCCGGTTCAGATAACGCTCCAGCTCCTCCACGTCCTTGCGGGTGGAGGCGTAGATAATCCCCGAGTCCTTCGGACGGGAACGGATGTAGCGGGCGATGTACTCCTGTTTGTCCGCACCCTTCACCACGTGGAAGCTTAGGTTGTCCCGGGCGTAGCCGGTCGTGACCCGGACAGGATGGTTCAGCCGCAGCTGCGAGACGATGTCCTCCTTCACCACGTCCGTGGCCGTGGCCGTGAAGGCGGCCAGCACCGGACGGGGCTCGATCCACTCGAGCAGCCGGCCGACCGCCAGGTAGCTGGGCCGGAAGTCGTGGCCCCATTGGGAGACGCAGTGGGCCTCGTCCACCGCCACCAGCGGAATGTGCAGCTCCTGCACGAGGCGGTAGAAGCGCTCGGACTCCAGGCGCTCGGGCGCCACATAGACGATCTTGAACTCTCCTGCCGCAATGCGGCGGAAGGTGTCGTTCAGCTCCTTCGACGACAGAGTGCTGTTGATCAGTGCTGCGGGAATCCCCGCTTGATTCAGCGCATCCACCTGGTCCTTCATCAGGGAGATCAGCGGGGATACGACCAGGGACACCCCCGGCAGCATGGCCGCCGGAAGCTGGTAGCAGACGGACTTGCCTGCGCCGGTGGGCATGACCCCCAACACGTCGCGGCCTTCCAGGATGCTGGCGACCAGGCGGTCCTGGCCTTTTTTGAACGAATCGTAGCCAAATAGCCTCTTCAATTCCTTAATGGCTTGCTGCAAGAATAATGCCTCCGTTCCCGAACTTGAAATCAAATCTTAACGGCGGTTCGATGAAAAAGTTTTATCGATCAGATAGGCTTCCGAAATATTGACCAAACTGTGAATGTTTATTATGATTATTGAAAAGCTCTCAATTACGCGGAGGTGCCCGGCTATGGTGCGCATCGCTTTATCCTTTTTTGCCAGCATCATTCTCTTATATGTGGAATCCTCGATCGTCATCAAGTGGATGGGATATTCCACCGGCATTACGTACGATAACTATCACGGTCTCCTGATGGTCTGCGTCCTGAACTTCTTCCTCTCCTTCTCGATCTTCACCCAGCTGATGCCTTGGTTCCTGCGGATCAACCGCATGGACGAATCCGACGAGGAAGAGGAAACCCCTTCATCCACCTGAGCGATGCGAACGAACGGCACTCCTCTTGCGCCTTGCGTGAGGGAGTGCCGTTTTTTTGGCGGTCTGCCTGACGATGCTGCGCAGCCCTCTCCCTCTATCTGAAGACGCCCTCTCTTCAGTTTACTAGCCCCCTCCCGACTCCGCAATGAGAACAGCCCTCTTATGCCAAAAGAAACAAGCCTCGTCCTCCCGGACAAGGCCTGCTCGGCCAGCCAGTATGATATTCCTCTTCATGCCGTCGCGGACTGGGTCTCCTGCTCGTCAGCCTGCACAAGCTGTGCCCCATGCACGCCGGACCGGCGCCTGCTGCTCCGGTAGCCGGCATAGAGAACCCCAGCGATGACGGCCGCGTCGATGACCCACTTCAGAGCAGGCGCGCCGCTCAGAACCTCGTACACGAAGGATTCCCCGGTGATCATCTTCCCGGCTGTCCAAGCCAGAACCCCCGCCCCCAGATAGATGAGCCACGGATAACGGGCCATCATCCGGATCACCAGGGTGCTGCCGAAGACCATGATGGGAATGCTGATCAAGAGTCCGACCACCACCAGCACAAAATCCCCATGGGCCGCCCCGGCGACGGCCAGGACATTATCCAGCCCCATGACCGTGTCCGCCACGACGATGGTGCCGACGGCCTTCATCAGGCTCATGCCGGCGTTCACCTGGCCATGGCCCCCGTCCTTATCCGCCAGAAGCTTGTAAGCGATCCAGACCAGCAAGCAGCCTCCCAGCAGCTTCAAACCGGCCAGGCCCAGCAGCCAGACCACCACTAGTGTGGACAAGGCCCGGATAACGATAGCACCTGCCGTGCCCAAGAGGATCGCCCGCTTCTGCTGGTGGACGGGCAGGTTGCGGGAGGCCATCCCGATCACGATGGCGTTGTCGCCCGCCAGCACCAGATCGATGGCGATGATTGAGAGTAAGGATACGATGAAGTCCATGCCGATTTCCTCCTTCAACATGAATAGGAGCCTCCGCCGACGGCGAAGGCTCCTCTGACATGCGAAGAGACCCTTACCGGTGACGGTAAAGGTCTCGCCAACAACGCTTCCGTTGCCAGCAAAGCCGGGGTTTCCCCGTATTGACGACTTTGCTGTACCAGCTACTCCCCTTTAATTCCTGTAGCTCCAGTATATTCGCCTCCCGACGGCTTCATGCATGAATTTCCCGCGGGATGAAAATACTGGAGCCAAAGGAGCGGTGTAACCATGTGCGAATGGATATCCTTACAAGCGGACGCCAGAGAGCTGTCCGACCATTTCCGAATCGATCAGGTGCTGGAGGGACTCTCCGGCGCCAACGGCGGGATGCTGAAGCCGACGGAGCACATCCCCATTATTCTGGGCAAGCAGGGAAGCCGGGTGCTGGACCGGTATTATTGGGGCATCTTCCCCTTCTGGGCCAAGGATTCCATCCATGCCCGAAGCGAGAGCATCCGCGACCACCATGCCTACCGGCAAATCTTCGCCAAGCAGCGCTGCATCATCCCCTGCGACGGCTTCTACTACCGGGTGCCCTTGGGCAGGCGGAAGGAGAAGCAGATCCGGATCACCTTGAACGAGCGGCGGTTCTTCGGATTGGCCGGTCTCTATGATGTCTGGGTCAGCCCCGCCGGAACCGAGTACCGCAGCTGCACCATCATGACCACGCCTTCGGCGGAGCCGCTAGCAGCCTATCATCCGCGGACCCCCGTCATCCTGGAGGAGGATACGATGGAGCTGTGGCTGCACCCCCAGCCGCGGGACGAAGACCGCATGTACGGACTCTTCAAGCCCTACGCCGCCTCCGCTCTCCGGATTCAAGCCTGACGTTCCTCCTCTTACCCCAGCAGCGCTTCGATCGCCGGTTCGATGTCCAGCGGATCCACCGGCGATTCGAAGCGCTTCACCACATGGCCCTCGCCGTCCACCAGGAACTTGGTGAAGTTCCACTTGATGTCGTTGCCGATTAGGAACTCAGGCAGCTTCTCCGACAGGTAGGTATGCATCATCTTGCCGCCGGAGGTCGTCAGGTCGAATCCCTCGAACGGGGCCTGCCCGGACAAGTAGGCGAACAGCGGATGCTTGTCTTCTCCGCGTACCTCTACCTTCTCGAACAGCGGGAAGCTGACGCCGTAGTTCAGCTGGCAGAAGGTGTGGACCTCGTCGTTGGTGCCCGGCTCCTGATCGCCGAATTGGTTGCACGGGAAGCCCAACAGCACCAGGCCCCGGTCCTTATACTTCTCATACAGCTTCTGTAGGTCCGCATACTGGTTGGTGAATCCGCACTTGCTGGCTGTATTGATGATCAGAAGCACCTTTCCTTTGTAGCTGCCGAGATCCACCTCTTGTCCACGGATGTTGCGGACGGTAAATTGATGTACGCTCATGTCGTTTCCTCCTCTAAGAATTCTATTGGCGAGTCCGGTTCAGACCGGATTACTCGTTCCTGATAATTAGATCGTGTACAATTGAATCGTACACAACTTAATTATATTCATTCTGCTCCCTCTGTCAACCTCCTTCACGAAATTCCCCTGCTCCCTTCTATACACCTATTATTTATCTTCCATTAAGCTCCTGTTAAGGAAAATGTGGTAATCTGGAGGTTAGGCGGCTTCCGGTTAGGAGACTTTCAGCTAACTTATATAATTTCCCAACTCCTCCCCTCCGATAACTCCCATAGGTACGGGCAGCCGGCCACGGCTGTCCCGATCAATGGGAGGGATCTGATTACCATGAACCAACCAGCAAGACGATTGCGCCAGACCGGTCTTATGCTGCTGTGTCTCGTTCTGCTCTTCTCCGGAGCAGCCGGATGGGGCGCGCGCACTGTCCACGCCCAGGATGCCGTAAGCAAGCTGGTGCTCTCCACCAATGCCGTGAACCTGGCGGTCGGCTCATCCAAGAGCTTGACGGCCACCGCCGTCTATGAGAGCGGGGCCACCGCCGACGTCACCGTCAAGACCGACTGGAGCTCCGGCGATCCCGCCGTCGCTTCAGCGTATAATGGTACGGTCATGGCCAAGGCGGAAGGCGCCGCCATCGTGACCGCGACATACTCCGGCAAGACGGTCGCCGTTCAGGTGACCGTCACGAAGAAGGTCCGGAGCCTCACGAAGAACAAGAGCAAGGTGGACCTGCGCATCGGGGAAGCCGAACAGATTCACCTGACCGCCACCTATTCGGACAACACCACCGAAATCGTGGATGAGAAGGCTGAGTGGAGCACGGACAATGACTCCGTCGCATCCGTCTTGAACGGTGCGGTAACGGGACTGGAGTCCGGCGAAGCCAACGTAACGGCGGAATACGGCGGACTGACGGTATCCGTCCCGGTACAAGTCGACATCGTCCGGAGGCTCTATCTGGACTCCACCGAAATCAGCCTGCGGACCGGCGGCAACGCCAAGCTGAAGCTGATGGCGCTGTTCGAGGACGGTACCTTGGTGGATGTGGCGGACAAGGCGGAATGGGAATCGGACAATGAACAAGTGGCCGACGCCTTGAAGGGCCAGGTCACGGCCTACGGCTCCGGCACCGCCGCCATCACCGCACATTACGGCACCAAATCCGCCTCCGTCAACGTGGAGGTGGAGGTTGCCAAGCTACTGACCGTCAGTGACAGCAACGTCTTCCTGAAGGAAGGAGACACCCGGGCCGTCACGGTGAAAGCCACCTATGCGGACGGAACCTCGGAGGATGTGACGGACCGCGTCAATTGGACCTCCGACCGCGACTCCGTCGCCTACGCGGCGGATGGCCTGATCTACGGGTACAGCACGGGGCAAGCTGCCTTGACCGCCCGGTACGGCTCCAGAACTGCTTCGGTCTCGGTGGATGTAGGGGTTCCCCGCCAGCTTACATCCGGGACGGTCTCCTACCAGCTCCGCAAGGGAGCCTCCCAGGCAGTGGAGATCACAGCCCTGTATCTGGATGGCACCACGGAGAAGATTACGGACAAGGTGGAGTGGAGCTCGGAGGACGAATCCGTAGCTTATGCCGCCAAGGGCAAGATCTACGGTCTTTCGGCGGGAACCACCGTGCTTACCGCCTCCTTCGGAGGCAAGAGCATCAGCTTCGACGTCTCCGTGGACACCGTACGCAAGCTTGCCGTTACTCCGGAAGCGATGACTCTGCGGACGGAGGAATCGAAGGCCTTCAAGCTGACCGTCACGTATGCGGACGGATCTACGGAGGATGTAACCTCCTTGGCTCAATGGTCTACAGATCATAAGGAAATCGTAAGCCTGGACAAGGGAACCGTCACTGGCAAGGCTCCCGGCCAAGCCACCGTGACGGCGGTTTACGGCACGGAATCCGTGTCCATGTCCGTCGGGGTCAGTCTCGTCAAGAGGCTGGAGCTGAGTGAAACCGACCTGTTCCTGCACAAGAACGGCACAGGCTCCGTGAAGCTGACCGCCTACTACGCCGACGGCACCAGCGAGAACGTCACCTCGAAGGCGGTGTGGAGCTCCGGGAATGAGAGCGTGGCCTATGCCGACCATGGCAGCGTCACCGCGGCGGCAACGGGACAGACGACGATCACGGCAGCCTATGGCGGCAAGACCGCCAGCCTGATCGTCGACGTGGCCGTAGCCCGCAAGCTGACTGTCAATCCGGCGTCGCTCAGCCTCCGCAAGGGCGCCTCGCAGCAGATTGCCCTGACGGCAGTCTATGCCGACGGCTCCACGGAGGATGTGGGCGCCGCTGCGGAATGGACCAGCTCCGACTCGGACAGCGTCTATGTGAAGGGGGGATTGGTCCGGGCCTATCAAGCGGGTGAAGCCGTCATCACCGCCAAGTACGGCGAGCGTACCGCAACCGTCTCCGTCAAGGTGGACACCGTCAAATCCTTAACCCCCGACGTATCGAAGCTGGTGCTGCAGCCAGGCGACACGGCGGACGTGCATCTCTCTGCCGTCTATGCGGACGGCACCGAGTCCGTGGATGTAACGAGCCTGG
Source organism: Oryzibacillus soli (assembly GCF_051594765.1). NCBI lineage: Bacteria > Bacillati > Bacillota > Bacilli > Caryophanales > Paenibacillaceae > Oryzibacillus > Oryzibacillus soli. The sequence continues at coordinate 161,243 of NZ_JBPPGJ010000006.1, read as the reverse complement.
CCGAATGGTTCTCCAAGGATGCCGCCGTCGCCAAGGTGGAGAAAGGCAAAGTGACCGCTGTCTCCCGGGGGGCTACCACCGTTACGGTCAACTATGGCGGCAGGACGGTCAGCATCCCCGTCAGCGTCGGCGAGCTTACCAAGCTGGCCGTCAGCACCAAGACCGTCATCCTCCAGGACGGACAGTTCTCCCAGGTACAGGCTACCGCCACCTTCAAGGACGGCTCGGTCCAGGATGTGACTGAGGATGCCGAATGGACCTCCTCCAACGCCGAGGTCGCTCTCGCAGAGGACGGTCTGGTTACGGCCGTCGCCTCCGGCAAAGCTACGGTAACCGCCGCCTACGGCGATTACACAGCCACCCTCTCCGTTGAGGTGGAGCTGGCCAAGACGCTGACGGTGGACAAGCGGAAGCTGGTGCTGAAGAAGGATGACTCCAGCCAGCTTGTCTTGACCATGGTGGATCAAGCCGGGAACACGCAGGACGTAACGGCCAAGGCCGTCTGGACCAGCTCTGCGCCGGCCGTTGCCGATGTGGCCTCCGGCCTGGTGACAACCTACGCGCAAGGCAAGGCCACCATCACGGCCAAGTATGGGGGCAAAACCGTCACCGTCGCCGTCGAATCGGACAGTCCCTCGAAGCTTGTCCTTAGCCAGAAGAGCGTACTGCTGAAGACCGGACAATCCGCTTCGATCACCGTCACGGCTTACTTTTCCGATGGAACCTCCCGCGACGTGACGGACGACGCGGAATGGAGCTCCTCCAGCGTGAAGGCCGCCGATGTAATCGGGGGCACCATCACCGGCGCAGACACCGGCAAGTCGACGATCACCGCCAAATTCGGCGGCAAATCGGCCTCGCTTCCCGTAGAGGTGAACAAGCTGAAATATCTGCAAACGAACACCCACCGGATCGTCATGAAGGCCGGTGAAAGCAAGAACGTTACCCTGACCGCCACCTATGCGGACGGCTCGGAGGCGATCGTGAACGTCCCCGCCGAATGGTCCAGCTCGAAGGTCAGCGTGGCGGATGTCAAGGACGGCCTCATTACCGCCGAATACAAGGGCACCGCAACCATACGGGCCAAGTATGCGGGCAAAACCGTCAGCATCACCGTCATCGTCCAGTAGGGTGCCTGAAGACGCGCTGGCCGCTTCAGTCCGAACGGCCTAAAATGAACTCAAAAAAAGGTCCCGCCGGTTCAAACCCGGCAGGACCCTTTTCTCACGAAAGGAATGGAACGAAATGGAAACAAACCCTATGGAATGGAATCCGGCCGAGCAATCCCATGTGCTTGCGGTTGGACCGCTACGCTTCAACCGGCAGTCCTTCCAGGTGTTCTCAGATGACCGGGACCTCCTGCTCACCGTGAAGGAATTCTGCATCTTCATGAAGCTTGCCGAGCATCAGAACCAGGTTCTGGAGCGCTCCCGCTTCGCCGGTCTGTTGGCGAAGGACGGGCAGCTGTTCGACCCCGGGTCGCTGACCATCCATATCAAGAACATCCGCAGCAAGCTGGGCAGCCTGAAGACCTGCATCAAGACCGTGTGGGGCGTCGGCTACGAATTCGTCGGCTTTCCCTCCGAACACGCCTCCGGCTCCTCCCAGGAGTCCGTATCCGCCCCCGCCTCCGAGCCTTCGCTCGCTCACCGTTAGTCCCCGAACACAAAATCCTCGTCGGTCAGCTGCTCCACATGGATGGCACGCACGTAGCCATTGCCTTTTTTGGAGAAGAAGTCGTGCTGCTTGGTGTCCGTCCGAAGGCCATTCTGCACTACGGGGTGGATCTCTTCGTCCGGGAACAGGGGGTCCAGCCCCAAGTTCATCCAGGCCTTGTTCGCATTGTAGCGGAGGAAGGCCTTCACCTCGTCCGCCAGGCCCACGCCCGCGTAGAGCAGCTCCGTATAGGCCTCCTCGTTGGCATGGAGCCGGGCGAACAGGCTGTGCAGCTCCTCCTGCGCCTCCGTCTGCTCCGCCTCCGTCAGCTGCGAGAAGAGCTCCTGGGCCAGCGTTCCCACGTAGAGCCCATGGATGCTCTCATCCCGCAGAATCAGGTCGATGATCTCCCCGCTGCTCGTCATCTTCCCCTGCCCCGCCAGATAGAGCGGATAGAAGAAGCCGCTGTAGAACAGATAGCTCTCCAGAAGCACCGACGCTCCCATGGCCAGGTACAGATCCTTGCGGGTCTTGATGCCGTAGTAATACCGGGAGATGGTCTCCGCCTTGTACTGCAGGTTCTCCTGTCCCTCCACCCAAGCGAACACCTTGTCGATCTCTTCCTTCGTCGCCAGCGTCGTGAAGATGCTGCTGTAGGACTTGGCGTGAATCTGCTCCATCATCCCCATGAAGCCCAGCACGGCCTTGCGCTGAAGCCCCTCCGTATACTCCAGAATCTTCGGCATGCCGGCTCCGCCCTGCACGGTGTCAAGCAGCGTCAATCCGCCCAGCACCTTCATGTAGAGCTCCCGCTCCGCATCGGACAGAGCCAGCCACGACATCTTGTCGTCGGACAGGGGAATCTCGTCATCCGTCCAGAACTGCATGATATTCTGATGCCAGAATTCGATGGTGAAATCGTCATCCGGCCGGTTCCAATTTACCGCTTTGATGGCTTCCATGCGGATCTTCTCCTCCAATCGCTCTTGCTTCGGCCTACATTACACCGAGCAGCTGATGCATTCCTCCAAGGTCAACAGGTTGGTCCTGGTATAGTAGAGGGACTTCAGCCCCATGCGTGCGGCGTAGATATAATATCGGGCCAGCTGCCGGGTGGTCACGTCGCTGTTGACATGAAGCACCGTGGACACGCCCTGGTCGATATGCTCCTGGATGGCGGCGATCAGATCCAGCACCTTGAACTGATCCATCTGGTAGGCCGACTTGTAATAGAAATAGTTGTCCCGGCTGAGATACGGCATCGGATAATAGGTCGTCGAGTTGGCGTAAGTCCGGGTCTCGATGGGCGATACGATGGGCATGACGCTGGAGGTGGAGTTCTGGATGTACGAGATGCTCTGCGTCGGCGCGATGGCCAGGCGGTACGCATGGTACAACCCGTGGCGGACCACCTGCTCCTTGAGACGGGCCCAGTCTTCCGGAGACGGCACCTGGATGCCTTGGAACAGCTCCTGCACCTTGGCCGAGGCCGGCCGGTAATCCGTGGCCAGATACCGGTCGAAGTAGGTGCCGTTCGCATAGTCGGACCGTTCGAAGCCCTCGAATACGACGCCCCGGTCCCGGGCGATCTCCATACTTTTCTCCAGCGAGTAGTAATTCATCATCATGAAGAACGTCTTGGCAAAATCCTTCGCCTCTTCGCTCTCATACGCGATCTTGTTCTTGGTCAGGTAGCCGTGGAGGTTCATGGCTCCCAGGCCGACGGAGTGCAGCTCCCGGTTGGCCTTCACCACGCCCGGCGCATTCTGAACCCGGGTCATATCGCTGACCGCCGTCAGCGCCAGCATGCCTTCATGCACGGACTCCCGCACCTTGCCGCTCTCCATGACGTGGACGATGTTCAGCGATGCCAGATTGCAGCTGATGTCCCGCCGGATATGGTCGGGCTCGCCGTAGTTGCCGATCTCCGACGTCTCCTGCAGCTGGAAGATCTCCGTGCACAGGTTCGACATCTTCACGCTGCCCAGCCGCTTCAGGGCGTGGCCCCGGTTGGCATTGGTCCGGTTCATCATGTACGGATAGCCGGATTCCAGCTGAATGGCGGCGATCTTCACCAGCATCTCCCGGGCGCCCATCACCGCCTTCTTGCGGACGCGGGGATCCGCCAAGAGGGTCTCGTACATCTCGTCGATATCCATGTCGTCCAGATGCTGGCCATAGGCCTTCCACACACTGTACGGGGCAAAAACATGCAGCGGCTCGTTCTTCTCCGCCAGCTTGTAGAACTGCTCCGGCACGATCAGGCCGATGGACAGAGTCTTCAACCGCGACTTCTCGTCCGCGTTGATCTTCTTGCTGTCCAGGAACTCCAGCACATCCCAGCCGAAGATGTTGTAATAGGCCGCTCCGGAGCCCTTGCGCTGTCCCATCTGGTCCGCGTAGGAGAAGGCATCCTCCATCAGCTTCAGCACGGGCATGATGCCCTTGGCCGCCCCCTCGACGCCCTTGATGGGCTCGCCCCTGCCGCGTAGCTTGGACAGGTTGACGGCCACGCCGCCGCCGATCTTGGACAGCTGCATGCAGGTGGACAGCACGTAATTGATGGAATTCAAGGAATCGTCCATCTCGAGCAGGAAGCATGATACCATCTCGCCCCGGCGCTTCTTCCCCGCATTCAGGAAGGTGGGCGTGGCCGGCTGCAGCCGCTGCTCCATGATGGAGGCAGCCAGGGTCCGCGCCAGCTGCGCATCTCCACGGCCCAGATAGAGGGCGGTAATGGCGGCGCGGTCAGGGTAATGCTCCAGATAGAGCTTCCCGTCGTCGCTCTTCATGGCGTAATCCGTATAGAACTTGGACGCCGCCATATAGGAGGCGAACCGGAAGCCGTAGCCATGGGCAAGGTCATAGACGCTGGCTACCTCCTCGGCACTGTACAGGGCGTACACGTCCTCATAGTAGTGATGATCGATCATATACCGGACCTTCGCATCCGTATCGGGGAAGGACATCGTCCGGCCCGCCGTCTCCTCCATGAAGGCGTCGACCGCCTCTAGGTCCTTATCCAAACGGAAGAAGCCATCGGCATCCTTCATCATCAGCATGTTGTTCAGTTCAATATGACGCAACCGCACGCACCTCCGTCAGAAATCTCTCCACATCCCGCTCCGTACCCGACAGCTCGAACTTGCACAGCACCGGTACGCCGAAGAGCTCGGACACCCGGTCCGCACTGCCGGCAAAGTGCTCGCCCCAGTTACGGTTGCCGCTGGCCGCCACACCCCGGAGGTAGTTCCGGTTCTTCTGCAGGAAGTGGAGCACCTTCCCTGGAGCCTGTCCCATCCCCGTCGTATAGGTCACCAGCACGAACGGGGCGTCGACCTCCAGGGCTTCATCGATGCGGACGGCAGGCAGATTCAGCTTCTTTACGAATTTACCGACATGGCCGGTTCGGGAATCATAGGCGATGAGCAAGGCTCTTCAATCCTTTCAACAGGTCATTGGGGGCCAAAAAAGCGCCTCCCGGCTCCCATGGGGAGTCCTAGAGACGCACGAAGAGCAGGGTCCGTCCATTCCCAGCCCATACAGGCCGGAACGGGTAAGCCGCTATCGAACACGCCCCTATCTCCCGTAGGGAAGGTGTCATCCATGGAAACAGGCAGGTCTCCTGGCTCTGGCGTCATCACCCGCCGCTCCTTCCCGGCCGGAACGACCAGTGGATACGTGTGGCGGATTCTTCCATTACAGTGGCGGGACCGCACCGGCTTTGCACCGGCTTCCCTATTAAGCCTGCGCCGGCTGGTTGTGTCCAATACCGGGGTAGGCACCTGTTCCAATCAATATGTAGTAGGTACCATTGAATACTACAACGATATCTAGCAACTGTCAATGCGAAATTGACAACTTTTCAACAATTTCATAGACTTCAGCGCTTTATTTCGACACATCATAGACGCCAGAACGCGTTCCAGCGTCTTCTTGCTTTTTGCGGAAGGGGAAGCGTATAATCGGCAAAAAATAGGAACCATATCGCGAAACACCATGCAGGAGAGAGTAATCGGACCTGCGGGACCGACAGGGAAGGTTTGCCGGAGACTGAGAGCAGACCTAAGGGACCGAACCGATGAAGTTCACTCCGAAGTGGGGCCTTGAACGGAGCTGATGCTCCCATTAGAGGCTGCCGGTTTCATACCGTTATCATGATTCGAGGAAAGTGCTGCGGACATCCGGAAATTCCGGCCGCACCTTTCGAACGAGGGTGGTACCACGGCTTCCTGTCCCTTCTTTTGGGGATGGGAGGCCTTTTTTGCTGTATCTGGGAAGATTAGGACCAAGGAGGAATGATGGAGGATGGAAAACCGTCAGTTGGAGGAATTGCGGGGCAAGCTTGACGCGCTGAACGGACAGCTCCTGGAGCTCATCTCGGAGCGCGGGCAGGTGGCCCAAGAAATCGGAGCGTTGAAGCAGAAGCAGGGCATTCCGAAGTTTGACCCTGTCCGGGAGCATGACATGCTGGAGCGGCTCGTGGCGATGAACAAGGGTCCGTTCGACGATGCGGCGGTTCGGCACCTGTTCAAGCAGATCTTCAAGGCTTCGCTGGACCTGCAGAAGATGAACCACAAGAAGGATCTGCTGGTCAGCCGGAAGAAGCAGGCCGAGGATACGGTCATCACCGTCCGGGACGCCGTCATCGGCGGAGGCTCGTCGATGCTGGTGGCCGGCCCCTGCTCGGTGGAGAATTGGGAGCAGATGCGGACCGTAGCGGCTGCCCTGGTCCGGTCCGGCGTCCGCGTCATGCGGGGAGGCGCCTTCAAGCCCCGCTCCTCCCCTTATGACTTCCAAGGCCTGGGGATGGAAGGGCTCAAGATGATGAAGGAGGTGGCGGACGAGTTCGGGCTCATCACCATCAGCGAGATCGTGAATCCCGCCGATATCGGCCCGGCCACGGAGTATATCGACATCATCCAGATCGGCGCAAGAAACATGCAGAACTTCGAGCTGTTGAAGGCCGCGGGCGAAGTGGATACGCCGGTGCTGCTGAAGCGGGGCCTGGCCGCCACCATGGAGGAATTCCTGCTGGCGGCGGAGTACATCGTCTCCCGCGGCAATTCGCAGGTCATGCTGATCGAGCGGGGCATCCGCACCTATGAGAAGTGGACTCGCAACACGCTGGACATCTCGGCGGTGCCGATCCTGAAGCAGGAGAGCCACCTGCCGGTCCTGGTGGACGTGAGCCATTCCACCGGGCGCAAGGACATCCTCGTCCCCTGCGCCAAGGCCGCTCTGGCGGCAGGCGCCGACGGCATCATGGTGGAGGTGCACCCGAACCCGCCGACGGCCCTCTCCGATGCCGAGCAGCAGCTCGACATCCCGCAGTTCGAGAAGTTCTTCGCCGATGTGCGGGCCTCCGGCTTGTTCAAGGCGTAGCGCGGAATGTGAATGCCCCGCCCCCTGTTGGTGAAGGGGACGGGGCATGTATCGTTTACGGCGTATACACGATGTTGTCGATGTACAGGGGATCCGGTGTAATCCGAGCCGCCGTTGGCCACTTTCAGAAATGTACAAAAGAAACCTCTCCTTTGGAAATGGTTGGGTGGTACCTCCATTTTACCGAGGAAAGGTATCTTTTGTTTTACTTTTTACGAGACGAGGCTGCTCCGCGCAGGAAAGTGTTGTTTCAACCTGTCGGGAGGAATCTTACTTAATCTCTACCTTCACACCGTGTTTCGCCAGAACCTCTGTCATCGCCTTCTTGGCATCCGCTTCGTCTGGACCGTGCACCTCCAGAAAGTGAGCGTCTTCATAAAGCAAAGTCATGCTGAGACCAAGCATACTTTTCATGTCGATAAACCTGTTCCCGACCCTCATGACAACACTGGATTGGAAACGGCTGGCGGTCTGGTTGATTTCGACAATGGCGTTCGTGGATACTCCTCTCATAGAAGCCCCTCCTTGGTTCATTCCGTTCGGATTATGGTTCCTTCCGTTATATAGTGGAAGTTACGATCATTATAGATCATCGTTTGCACCAGGAGTATGGGGCCGGTTTTAGATTTATTTGCGATTCTTTTCGGTAATGCCTCAGCTTCATACGCCTGTCGTGAAAAAGATGCCGTTTCGTTTTATACTGTTCTACAGCGGCCGATGACGGCTGACGATCAAATCTTGCCGGGCATCGGCACGTAAGGGGAGCTTCGCTTGAACATGCTGTACCACTGCCGAACACCGTACCATGAGGAACTCACCGTGTACGACACCGATGAACATGAAGGTGAAAGAGGCCGCTTCCGCGTGCTCCAATTTTCGGATGAAGCCGTACAGGGGGTGATGGATCTTACCCGTCCGGATCGGATCCTGTTTGAATATCCGAGGGCCATGATCCATCTGATCGAGCACAACCATGGTCCGCTCCGGGAGATCTTCATCGTAGGACACGGCATCGGCTCCCTGGCCCGTCATTACGAGGGCCAGCCCGGCTCCGTCACGGTAGCGGAGCTGGATCCGGAGGTGGACCGGGTGTCTCGGCAGTATTTCGGCTACAGCGGGAACAACGTGGTCATCGGTGACGGCCGCCGGATTCTGGAGCGGACCCGGCAGGAGCGCTTCGATTGCATCCTTCTCGATGCGTTCACCAGCTCGGGCACTCCGCGGCAGCTGCTGTCGCTGGAATTTTTCGGACTCGTCCGGTCGAAGCTGGACCCGCAGGGCTCGGTCATTCTGAACCTGATGGGCCGCAGTGAACATGACCCGGTGGTAAACGCAGTGTCCTCCACTCTCCAGGAGGAGTTCGCCTTCTGCAGTGCCTTCGCCTTGCCTGGCAAAGGCGCCGCCGGCAAACAGAGCATTCTGCTGGCCGCTGCCAACCGTCCCCTAGTCTATCAGTCTCGTCACATGGCAGGCTTCATGGAAATTGCCCCCGGTGCAGGTTACATCATTACGGATCCGTGAGCGAGCTGCAGCTGGCGTCATTGTCATTTCTCAAGTAGCTGCTCGGCTCGAATACCTCGTCTTCTACAATGCGGACATATGTGTCCGTTCCCGTTTTCAACGTCTCTATCACCTGGTTCCTTTCTAGAAGATCGAGAATCCGCTGGAGATCCTTCCGGCCTTCCCGATCTTTGCTGTTGATCCGAAACAGATCTGGTGTGACGGGAATCCAGTCGTCTTCATAATGCCGCTCCGCATACTGACGAACCAATATGCCTACTGCGTAGGGAACATATTTGGGCACGCGGCCGTTTTCCAGAATCACAGTAGGTATCAACAGGCTTTCCTTGATGTCGGTGCTTAACTCTGCATAGAGCTTCCGTGCTTTCTCGCTGTTCGTCATCGTATCCCCCCCTCAATTAAGTTGCTTCCACTAATGCTCGCCTTATCCCTGCACGGTTCCAACAAAAAGAAGGGGGCCCTGAATGCCCCCTCCCCTTCCTCACCAAATGCTATTCATTCCCCATCGTGCTGATGTCGATCACGAACCGGTAACGGACATCGGAGGCCAGCACACGCTCCCACGCTTCATCAATCTGCTTGGCATCTATGACTTCAATCTCAGGAGCAATGCGGTGCTCCGCGCAAAAATCAAGCATCTCCTGCGTTTCGCGAATACCGCCGATCATCGATCCGGCGAATGACCGGCGATGGCCGATCAGGGAGAACACATTAACCGACAACGGCTCCGCCGGTGCACCTACGTTGACCATGGTACCATCCAGCGCCAGCAGCGAGAGATAGGCACTGATATCGATCTTCGCACTGACCGTATTGACGATGAGATCGAACGAGCCGGCCAATTTCGCAAAGGTCTCCGGATCGCTTGTGGCATAGTAGCGGTCTGCGCCAAGCCGCAAACCGTCCTCCCGCTTCTTCAGGGATTGGGATAACACGGTAACCTCCGCCCCCATGGCATGGGCCAGCTTCACCGCCATGTGTCCCAATCCGCCCAGACCGATAACGGCAATCTTCTTGCCGGGTCCGGCCCCCCAATGGCGCAGCGGCGAGTACGTGGTGATACCGGCACACAATAGCGGAGCTGCCGCGTCCAGCTCCAGACCGTCAGGAATCCGAACCACAAAGTCCTCGGTTACGACGATGTGAGTGGAATAGCCGCCCTGGGTGTACTGCCCATATCTGTCGATGGCTCCATAGGTGCCCGTCATCCCGTTAAGGCAGTACTGCTCTTCTCCATTATGGCAGTTGCAGCATTCCCCGCAGGAGTCAACCATACAGCCTACTCCGACCCGGTCACCCACTGCGAACTTGGTCACCTCCGAACCGACCTGCGTGACAATTCCGGCAATCTCATGCCCCGGAACCAGAGGATATTGGACGGGTCCCCACTCCCCGCGGGCGGTATGGATGTCAGAGTGGCAGATTCCCGCATACTTAATCTCAATGAAGACATCATGCGGTTGAAGATCCCTGCGTTCGATCGTCGTGAGTTTGAACGGACCTTCCGGATTAAATATAGCACGCGCTTGAGCTGGAATCATATTGAACCTCCCGAATCTCATGGATTTATGGATGACTATAAATCAACATCTTATGATTAACCGACATCTGTCTAACATTATAGATCGAATTCCGATGCTTTCAATGGATAAAAAAAGCGGATTTGTTGATTATTCAACAAATCCCTTTCACTTGTTCATTAACTTCGTTCGGCACCCCGTCGCCTCTTCCCTTATTCGCCGAACCGAACCTCCCGGTCCAGGTGGATCTCCAGCCGCCGATCCTCCATGGGATTGGCGAAGGGGATCAGCCGGAACCGGATCCCCTCCAAGGATTCCGGAAGCGGCGGCGTCACCCGGTATTGCAGGGAAGCCTGGCCTCCGCCTCCCCGATGGCCGTTCCGGAAGATCCGGTACTCCCGGTTACCCTCCACCTCCAGCATCAGGCTGATGCGCAGAAGACCGGCCGGCGGCCCCTCCAGCTGCCGGACCTCCACATGAACGACGCTGGAATCCGTATGCTGCATCGCGTGGGTCATCCGGTACTCGAAGCCGTGCGCTTCCGTCCGCATCATGATGGGCAGCACGCCCACGAGCTCCCCCGGCGACTCGTGCATAACCGGCCGCTCCTCCAGCTGGACCGCCCGGATCCACCATTGGAGCTGGGCCAGTTCGACGCCATATCGCTCGGACCAGGTCTCCAGCATTTCCCGCGGCGGCGTATACACCCTCCCGTCCGACAGCCTCCTGCGCTCCGTCCAGAGCCGGACCAGCTCCTCATCGAGCCGCTCCAGCCCTTCCTTATACGTTTCCGGTACACTATGAAATTCGAACTCCGCCCACCCCATTGCTATCCCTTCCCTTCCGCGCTCTCCGGCGGCATGATGATGATTCTCCCGTCCGCAACCTCCAGCTTCACCTTGTTGGCGTTCTTCGCCCCGATGCTCTCCAGGTATCCCGCAGGCACCTGAAGCCGGCCCGCCTTGTCCAGCACCGCATATTCCACATGGGTTTCGGTCTCCGCTTCCGCCAGCCCCATCTCCAGCTCCGCCAGCTCCTCCGCATAGGATTTCTTCCGGATCATCTCCGAGGAGGTCTTCCCGTCCCGGATGGCGACGACCCGGTCCACCTTCTTGGCCAGCTGCGGATCGTGGGTGACGATCACGATGGTGATGCCTGCGTTCCGGTTCAACTCCCGGAACAGATCCAGGATCTGCTCCGCCATCCGCGTATCCACAGAGCCCGTAGGCTCGTCAGCCAACAGCAGCTTGGGGCTGTTGGCCAGCGCGATGGCAATAGCCACCCGCTGCTGCTCCCCGCCGGACAGCTGGTTCAGCTTGTTGCCGGCCCGGTGGGCCAGCCCGACGGCTTCCAGCAGATACAGGGCCCGCTGGCGCTTGCTTCTGCCGGTGAGCAGGATCGGAAGCTCCACGTTTTCCAGCGCGGTCAGATAAGGAATCAGATTCCTGGCGTTATTCTGCCAGACGAAGCCGACGGTCTCGCGCTTGTAGCGGATCAGATCCCGCTCGCCGGCCCGGAGCAGGTCCAGCCCATTCACCTGGAGGACACCGGCCGTAGGACGGTCCAAGCCTCCCAGCATGTTCAGGAGAGTGGACTTGCCGCTGCCGCTGTTGCCGATGATGGCCATCAGCTCTCCCGCCTCCACCTGAAGATCCAGACCCTGCAGGGCGAAGACCTCCAGATCGGCGGCCTTGTAGATTTTGACCAAGCCTTCGCAGTGTATCATGTCAATCCTCCCCCAGCTTCAGCGCTTGATGAATCCGGATCCGGGACAGCATCCAGCCGAGGATGCACAAGCCCAGGGTGATCATCACGCCGACCAGCACATAGAGCCGGACCGTGTCCGCCGGGTCAAACACCACCTGGAACGGAGGCACCAGCTTCCCGGGATCGAAGGCCGATTCGAACAAGGGCACATAGAGCCGGCTGGCCGCATGGCCCGTCAGCACGCCGATGGCCACCGCCGCCCCTGAGGTCAGGAGCTGCTCCGCCCCCAGCATGCCGATCAGCTGGGACAGCCGCATGCCGATAGCCCGAAGAATCCCCGTCTGCAGCGCTCTGCCGCTTAAGGTCAGGATCCAGTACAGCAGGAAACCGACGAAGCTGACCAGAACGGAGATCAGGAAGCCCATGGTCATCACCCCGTTCACCGCCATCAGGAAGGGGTCGTTCCTGGCCCGGATCAGGTCGTCTCTGGTGCTCGCCACCTTGGCGACCTCCAGCTTCTGCTCCGTCATCGCTTCGTAGATTTTCTTCACGGATGCCCCCGGCGACAGCTTCAGCCAGATGCTGTAGGGCTCCAGCGCCAGGTGGGTCTGGATGTGGCGCAGATGGCCGACGATGAGCATGGGCTTGTTATCCTTCGCCTTGCTGTCGAAGGATGCGGGCAGCGGATTGAAGGACGGGAAGTAATCCAGAATCCCGTACACGACGAAAGCCCTGGAGTCCACACCGTCCCAGCCGATCCAGATGGGATCCCCCAGCTTGACCCCCTTCTGTTCCGCTACGGAACGGGAGACCAGCACCGCCCGCGGATCCTCCGCCATCACATTCAGGTAATCCTGCATCGGGTACTCGGTAAGCCCGTTCCGGAACCAGGCGGCCTCTGAGAATTCATCGGTCTGGATGCCCATGAGAGTGACTTGTCCCCGGTCTTTGCCGGCCTGGAAGAACGCATTCTTCTTCACGAACACCCGTGCCGCCTTCTCCACCCCCGGCAGTCCGGCATAAGGCCCGAAGGGAGGCTCCAGATAATGAACGCGGGACGGCTTCGGCGCCGTCTCCGCCGGGGCTCCTCCCCTCTCCGGTCCCCCGCCGCCCTCCGGCGGGGCGTCATTTTGCCAAGGTACGTCCAGGACAAGCTCCGCCCCGTTCATGTACCGGGTCCGGTCCTCCACGTTGCTGTTGATGGTTCTCGCCGCACTGGCGCTGAACACCCCCGTCGCCACCGTCATGATCAGGAACACCATGAGAAACTGGTATTGGCTTCCCGACCGGCCCAGCTGGATCAGGGTTGCATAGAGCGAGGGAGGCCACCACCTGCGCCCCGCCCAATAGATGAGCCGGATCAGATAAGGATACAGCCGCAGCAGCAGCAGCCCCGCTCCCAGGATGAACAGGGCGGGAACCACGAATTGCAGGGGGTCGATCTGCAGCATGTCCTTGTTCAGGCCGAAGCTCTTCAGCGTCTTGAGCCGGTTGTGATATAACCGCAGGCCGTACAGGGCCACCCCCGTCACCGCCACATCCAGATAGAACCGGTGCCACACCGGTGCTCCGCCGGCCCGCGCCATGGCCGTCTTGCGTCCGACGATGCTGACCCGGGTGGCCAGGAATACGGGGATCAAGAGAATGATGAGCGACGCCCCCGCCGCAAGACCGGCATAGCGGTAAGCCTCCCCGTTCAACCTGGCCGTCAGGCTGGCCCGGCTTACGAATTCCAGGAACCCGTTGGAGGCGCCCAGCATCCGGGTGAGCAGAAGCCCCAGATAGGGCCCCGCCGCAAAGGCCAATCCGCACAAAATCAACCCCTCCGCAGCGGAGGAGGCCATAATCTGAAGCCGGGACGCCCCCCGGCTCCGAAGGACGGCGATCTCCGTCTTCTGGCGCTCGGAGATCAGATGGGACACCATGAACATATAGATGCCCAGCATGACCAGCACGGGCGTGTTCAAGGACCAGACCAGCGTGCGCAGATTGGAGGCGCGCTCGGGGTATTTTTCGACAGTCTTGATGATGGAGGCGTTCACGTCCCCGGAGTAGGAATTGGACACGGCAGCGGTCTTCTCCCGGATCTGGCGGTCTGTGTCCAGCAAGCGGTCCAGGTTCCGGACCTCCAGCTTCGTGTAGTCCAGAAGGTAATAATAGATCTGAGCGCCCAAGGGAATGGGACGGCTCTGCAGAAATTCCCGTTCGAAGAGCTTATCGTCGATGAAGAAGGTTTTGCCCCACGTGCCCAGAGAGGGGTCCCGGAAAAACAGGTCATCGTCGGACTTCTTCGTGAACACGCCGACGGCCTTGAACCGGACCGTCCAGTCCAAGTCCTTGTCCTTGATCTCGAAGACGGACCCGATGACGCCGCCCAAGGTGCTGAGTCCCTTCTCCGTCACGAGCACCTCCCACACGCCGTCCGACGCCTCGCCCGAGGGCAGACGTCCGTCCAAGAGACGGATATGGTCCGCCAGCCCCGGCATGGACGTAAAGCTGGCCAACCGGTTGGCCCCGGCGTCCGCCCGGTTGCCCTCCACCGGCTTGAATTCGAAGGACCACGTCTCTCTCTCGGTGACGGCCAGCTTCACCGGCAGGGTGAAGCCCGGCTCCGCCTCCTGCTTCAGATAGCTCTCGAATTCGGCCAGAGCATCCGGCCGCTGTTCGTCCCTCTGCCCGGGCATCTGGGCCTTGATCTGGTAGACCCCAGGATGACCCAGGCCGCCGGCCTCCATCCGCTCCAGATCCTTCACCAGCATCCGGGTAAGCATGGCTTCCGTATAGACGGGCATTCCGGCGGCCAGTGCCACCGTCAGAACAAGACCCATCAAGAGGCTGAGCTCCAGCCATTTGTTCTGCACCATTTTGCGAATCAACATCCTAGCTAATGCCATGGCTTCACGGCCCTCCCCGATGGCCTCCCGAACGCAGGAACACGCGCGCGTGTCCCATTTGCGCCCTAACGGGAAGCTAGTTCAGCACAATGTCCTGCCCTTCCTTCAGCCCTTTGACGATCTCGATCTCGGTCGGCGACTGAAGACCGGCTTCCACGTCAACCTCCCGGAGCGATTTGCCGTCCAGAACCTGCACGAAGGTCCGGCCCATATAGTTCCGCAGCCCGCTGCGGGGGATCTTCAGGACGTTGTCCTTCTTCTGGGTCGGGATCGTCACCTGGACGCTTCCGCCGATCTTGGCTTCGGGGGGCAGGGAGGCCAGCTCCAGGTACAGCGTCTTCGCGTTCTTCTCGGCAAGGGCCTTGTCCGTGGTGACCGGAGCGGTGGACGGCGTCTGGACGATCGCAGCAGACAGCTCTGCCTTGTCCGACTTGATCTTCGCTTCCATCCCGACGACGGCCTCGCCGATGTCATTGGTATTATCGACCCGCATCATCAGCCGGAGCCGGGTCGGATCCGCCAGCGTCACCAGCGTCTGATAGGCGGCCACCGTATCCCCCGGCTTCAGATCCGACGCGTAGATCACTTGGCCGTCCATCGCAGCCGTAAGCTGCTTCGAGGTGAAGGTCCGGCGCAGGTGGTCGAGCTTCAGCTGCTCCAGCTCAGCCGCCAGCTCGGCAATCCGCAGATTGTCCGGGTCCTTGGCCGGGTCGCTCCAGGCCTTCTTCAGGGCCAGCTTGGCCTTCTCCAGAGCCAGCTCCTGCTCCTTCAGCTTCAGGTCCAGGCCCTCCACGTCCAGCTGCACCAGCACATCGCCCTTCTTCACTTGATCGCCCGGCTTCACCTTCAGCTCCAGGAGCCGTCCGCCCTGCTCCGCAAACTGGGCATACTCCGTCTTCGTCGACTCATAGGTCGCGCTTCCCCGGAGCTCCTTGGCCACGGTGCCGGCCGTTACCTTCACGGTGTTGTACTGCTCCTCCACCGGCTTGACGAGCGGAGGCTTCAACGCCTCCTCCTCCTTAGGCAAAAGCGTACAGCCGGACAGCGCCACCGCCGCCGTCAATGCCAAGGCGGCGGCCCAGGTCCGCCGGCTGCTCCGGTCCTTCCGATTATCCGACAATTCGACCATCCTCCAATTCATACACCTGATCGACAATCTCCATGATGGCGGGATCGTGGGTGGTCAACACCACGGTCATGCCTTCGTCCTTCACCAGATCGCGCAGCACCTTGATGATGTGAAGGCCGGTCTTGCTGTCGAGCTCCGCCGTCGGCTCATCGGCCAGCAGCAGCCGGGGCCGGTGCGCGATGGCCCGGGCAATGGCCGTCCGCTGCTGCTCGCCCCCGGACATCTCGAAGGGCCGGTGACCCATGCGGGGAACGAGCCCCACATATTCCAGCGCCGTCAGCGCCCGTTCCTTCCGCTGCGGGGCGGGAATCCCGGCGATCCGGAGCCCGAAGTCCACATTCTCATATGCGGACATCAGGGGGATCAGCGCGAAGGATTGGAAGATCAGTCCCATCTCCGTGCGCCTGCATTCGCTGCGCGCCTTCTCGGGAAGAGACGAGAGCTCCCTTCCGGCGAACCGGATCCGGCCCTCGGTCGGCTGATCCAGCGCGCCCAAGAGATTCAAGAGCGTCGTCTTCCCCGAGCCGGAGCGCCCCTTCAGGGCGGTTAAGCTTCCCTGGGGGATGGCAAGCTCAATGCCCTTCAGCACGGCCACAGCCCCGCTCCCCCTGCCGAAGACGCGCGTGACCCCCTCCGCCTGCAGCAGCATATCTATGCCGCCCCTACCTTCTGTATCGGCCATCCTGGTTGTCCCTCCGTGTTCCTTATGTGCGGTCCCGGCCCTATGAGCCCCGAATGGGCACCCGGCCGCAGATACCGCTTTCAACCCAACATGGAATGTATTCCACATGCAGTTCCCGTAACCTGCCTGACAGGAGATTTTTTGCCAAATCGTCCATATTGCTCCACACCGATCCACTAGACCAATACTGTACATTCCCTTTCAGGGTTCTTCTTCCTCAATAATGGCGGAATCGGCCCGGAGCGGACTTGATGTTTCCACCACAAATCTGTGATATCCTGTACCTTATAAACGAACGGAGGTGAACCGGAATGGAGGATATCGTCATCATCGGTGCGGGGCCTTGCGGTCTGTCCGCCGCCATCGAGCTGCAGCGAGCAGGCTTCCGGCCCCTGATCATCGAGAAGAATGTCGTCGTGCACAGCATCTCCCAGTATCCGGTCTACATGTCGTTCTTCAGCACGCCCGAGCTGCTGGAGATCGGCGGCTATCCCTTCACGACGCCCAACGAAAAGCCGACGCGTCTGGAGGCGCTGAACTATTACCGGAACGTGGCGCAGCGCGCCGGCGTCCGCATCCGCCCCTACGAGACGGTGACCGCGGCGGTTAAGGAAGCCGACGGCTTGTTCCGGGTGGACAACGTCAACCGCTTCGGCGAAGCCGTCACAACCCGATGCCGGGGTGTAGTGGTGGCAACGGGGTATTTTGACCACCCGAACCTGCTGGGCATCCCCGGAGAGGATCTGCCGAACGTGACCCACTTCTACCGGGAGGCCCATCCCTACACCGGCATGAGGGTCTGCATCATCGGCGGCAACAACTCAGCGGTGGACGCGGCCATGGACCTGCTCAAGGTGGGGGCCGAGGTGACCGTCGTATACCGGGGAGAGGATTACTCGCCGAACATTAAGCCCTGGGTGCGTCCGCTGTTCGAGAGCGCCGTCAGCAAGGGCCGCATCCGCATGCTGTTCCGCTCCCGGGTGGAGGCCATCAGCTTGCGGAGCGTGACGGTCCGTTCGCCGGAAGGGGCGCAGACGCTGGACAACGACTTCGTGCTGGCCTTGACCGGCTTCCGCTCCAGCCGCAAGTTCCTGTCCGACAGCGGCGTCCGCATCCACGGCGAGTGGGAGCTGCCGGAGTTCAACCCGGACACCATGGAGACCAACGTGCCCGGACTGTATCTGGCTGGTGTCGTCGCCGCGGGGCGTGACGCCAACGAGATCTTCATCGAGACCGGACGGGACCACGGCAAGCGGATCGCCAAGCATCTGCAGGAGCAGAAGTAAGGCGGAAGGCTGGGAACAGTGCCCCGCCGGGTCGACGCCCGTGCCGAAGCCGGAGCAGTGCCGGTACGATACCAATGTCGTGTCGATACCAGTCCTATACCTGTGCCATGCACGGAAAGGAAGGAAAATGGAATGAAAGACTTTCTAGCCATAAAAAAGGTAACCGATCGCTTGGGCGTAGAGGAATTGAAGCCTTATCTGAGGTTTATTTTGGCGGAAATCCAGTTGATTAAGGAGCAAGAAGAACCGCTTGAAGCGGCGGCTTCCAAACTTATTGAGCTATATGACGAGCTGATGGGACTTCAGGAAAAAAGAGCGGAATGGACGCCTGTACCGACCTGCACTCACGTTCATATCGTCATCGGCGATTCCTTTGCGGGCGGCATGAAACAGGCCCTACGAGGACTTGGCTGCACGGAAACGCACAAGCTGATAACGTTGCGGGAGAATTATGCCATTGGTCCGATCAACGGCCTAGACTCGCCGGAAGGACGTATGGCACGCTGCAATTGGTTCCGCAACCATATCACGGAAGCATTCGAAGCATACGATGAATTCGAAGAGGAATACATCGGGCTATTAGACCAGCTTGAGCAAATTCCAGAGCAGGCAGAAGTCATGGTTTGGACCAGCGGCAACGCATGCGAGCAGGCAGGGATGAGACATGCGCTTTACCTTCTGCGAAACAAGCGTAACTCTATATCAGTAAACGACGCTTGCGCAATCTGCGAGAAGCTATACAACCGGCCTGATGCCTTCATTACCTATAGGTACTCGGGTGAAATCCCTTCGGAAAAACTACAGGAAGCAATCGTTCGGCTCGACGGCAAAGGCAAATTGTGCCCATCTGATATCACGAGGCTGGAACGGGAATGGCAGATCCTTACGGAACAAACAGGAATATTACGTATTTGGCAGGATAGCACGGTGCTTGAGGTGCCTGCAGAATATTATGATCATTATCTGCTGGAGAAGCTGGACAACCTTAAGCCATCAGCAGGCGATAACGGCTTCCTGAAATCAGCCCGTTTAATTGGAGAGGCGATTGGTTATTGCGAGCAATATATCGGGGCTTCTTATTTTGAATACCGGCTGAGGGAGTTGATCTATGACGGAGTTCTTGAAATTAAGGGTGTCCCGGCCGCAATGAGATACTATAGTATTAGACGTAAACAGCGTTACAGGCAGGTTGAAGCTCGTGAATGCGGACTCTAATGCCATTATCATAAAAACACAACGGCAGTCTAAGACTCTGTTTCAAGTCTTGGTCTGCCGCTGTCTCATTTTTAGCCTATAAAACTGCGTGAACTCGTTCCTCTTTCGTCTATACCATATTATCGCGGGACAATTGCCCTATTCGTCTTCCTTGAATACCGGCCGGATCGAGAAGCCGAACCGGATGGTTTTCTCATTTAATTGGTACTTCTCCAGCAGCTGCGGTCCGCAGGAATTGGAACCGACGCCGCTTATCTTGTAATCCAGCTGGACGATGGTCATCTTGCGCTTCACGAGCTCGTAGGTGTGCTGGGCAGCGGTCAGGTCTGCCGCCGTGTAATGCGAGGCGTTGAAGGAGAAGTGCTCCGGCGCCGTTACCTTCAGGCCCATCCCCAGCTCATTGGATACGATGGCCCACTCGGTACCGAAGCGGGAGCCGTTCTCCTGAGGCATGATGTAGTTCTCGAACATGCCGTCCACGGTCGTCAGATACAAGCCGCGGCGAACGCTCTGCCGCTTATCCGCATAGCTCTCATGAGGTCCGAAGCCGAAGTACTCCACCTCCTCGTTGCCCGCCGGCATGACCAGCTGCAGACCGAACCGGGGGAGGAACGGCAGATCCTCACGGACGGAGGATTGCGTCTCCACCAGGATCTCCCCGTCCGGGCGGACGGTCCATCGCGCCGTTCCACGGACATAGGGCTTCCTCATATAACCCGCCAGCGAAAACTCCACGGTGACCTCCACCGCACCGTCCCCGCTCTGCGTCCATTCCGTGCGGTAGACCTTCATGCCGGCCCGGTCGAGCCCCTCTTGCTCCCACAGCTTGCGGATATTCCGGTCGTTATCCGTCGGCGCCCGCCAGAGGTTGAACGTGATGGGCGCTTCCAGCATCTCCACGCCGTGCTTCGAGATCCGGGTGAAGACCCCGTCATACAGATCGAAGGCATATTCGAAGTCGAAGCCCTGCATCCGCAGCAGATGCCCGTTCTCCGCCGGCTTCAGCTCCCCAACGGCCGTCCGTGCAGCAGGATCGGCCTTAGGCGCGGCTGCCAGCTCGAACTGGGCGAAGCTGATCTCATAGCCGGCGTCGGCCCACCGGGTAGCCAGCTTGGTACGCACCGAGACCGTCAGGTCATACGTACCGGACGCTCCCTCCGGCAGCCGGTACGGCACGGTTACCGACACCGCCTGCTGCGGCCCGGCCGCCAAGCCTTCCAGCTGGCCTTGGGCCACCGTCACGCCGTCCTGTTCCACTCTCCACAGCGCCGTCAGTCCCGACAAGTCCGAGAAATCATACCGGTTCATCACCCTAAGCCGCCCAGCCGCCAGATCCTCCGCTTCCACCGTAACCGGCGCGATGACCTGCTTCAGCTCCAGAAGGCCGGTGTGAGGCACCCGGTCCGGGCTGACCAGACCGTCGATGCAGAAGTTGCCGTCGTGGGGCATGTCGCCGAAGTCCCCGCCATAAGCGAAATAAGGCGTGCCATCCGCTGTAGACGTCAGGATGCCGTGATCGCACCATTCCCAGACACAGCCTCCCATCAAGAGCGGATACCGGTAGATGACGTCCCAGTAATCCTTCAGATCCCCCGGTCCGTTGCCCATCGCATGGCTGTACTCGCATTGGAAAAGAGGCTTGGTGCGGCTCGGATCCTGCCCATATTCCTCCAGATATTGGACGGAGGCGTACATCCGGCTCTCCACATCCAGACAGTCCGTGTCCGAGCTGCCCTTGTAATGCGCGGCAGCCCCCTCGTAGTGGACCGGCCGGGAAGGATCCCGCTCCTTGGTCCAACGCGCCATGGCGATGTGATTCGAACCATAGCCGGACTCGTTGCCCATGGACCACATGACGACGCAGGCATGGTTCTTATCCCGCTCCACCATCCGCACCGCACGGTCCACGAAAGCGGCCTGCCAGTCGGGATCGTTGGTCAGCATATGGAAGGCCTCCTCCGCCGGCTCCTCCGCGCTGCGGACCCCGTGGCATTCCAAGTCCGCTTCGTCCACCACATAGAAGCCGTACTCGTCGCATAGATCGAGAAAACGCGGATCGTTGGGGTAATGAGAGGTCCGGATCGTATTCACGTTATGAAGCTTCATGAGCTCTAGATCCCGGCGCATATGGTTCACCGGAATGGTCTGTCCCAGCACCGGATGGGAATCGTGACGGTTCACGCCCTTCAGCTTCACCGCCCGGCCGTTCACCGTAAACACGCCGTCCGCGATACGGACCTCCTTGAACCCCGTGCGGAAGGCGAGCACCTCCTCCCCGGCCCACAGGTACAGCCGGTACAGATACGGAGCCTCGGCATTCCACAGCACCGGATCGGCCACTTGAAGCTCCAGCGTGCCGTTCCCGTCGACGGTTCCCTGCGTTGCAGCCACCGTCACTCCAGCGGCATCCCTAAGCTCCGCGCGGACGGCAAGCGGGCCGGTGGTGTCGATCTCGCACCGCAGACGGGCGCTCTTGTAATCCGGAGCCAGCTCCTGGCGGTTGAAGACATCCCGGATGCGGATGCGGTCCCGCGACAGCAGATACACATCCCGGTAGATCCCCGAGTGCCGCCACAGATCCTGATCCTCGATATACGTGCCGTCGCACCATTTCAGCACCATGACAGCCACCCGATTCATGCCGGACCGGAGCTTCGTCGTCACGTTGAACTCGGACGGAAGGCGGCTGCCCTGGCTGTATCCGGTATACTCCCCGTTGACCCATAGATAGAAGCAGGCGTTCACCCCTTCAAAAACCAGGAACTGCTCCTTGTCCTCCCCGCCCTCCGGCAGCTGAAAATCCCGGACGTACAGTCCGGCGGGATTGGCGTCAGGGACGAACGGCGGATCGCAGGGAATCGGGTAGTTGACGTTGGTGTAATGCAGCTGGTCGTAGCCGCTGGTCTGCCAGCAGGAGGGTACGATCAGATCATCCCAGCCGCTCACATCGGAGGTCTCCAGGTAGAAGCCCTCCGGAACCGTCTTCACACTGGAAACATACTGGAACTTCCAGCTGCCGTTCAGCGTGCGGAAGTAGGGGGAACGCCCCCTTTTGCCCGACTCGGCCTGCGCCTCCTCCCGGTACGGAATATAAGAAGAACGAGGTGCTTCGCGGTTCTCATGAAGCATCTGCAGGTTCTCCCAATACGGATTCACACGGATCACAACCATCGCCCCTTTCATGGTTCGTATAATTATATGACCACTATACAGCACCATTATTGGGGATTCCATCAGATTATTTTCACCCTAATAGCACAATATGAATATTAGTTTCGCAACCTCAGCAGGAAGGTTCGGATCTCATACGGCAGGACTGTGATCCGGATCTTGGAGCCTTCCTGCGCAACGCCCAAGGGCCGCTCCATCAGGTCGCATTCCTGCCAGGAGACGATCCCGTCCATGGCGCTGAGCGTAACCGGGCCGCTCCGGCCGGTGAATTCATGCATCCGGACGATGAGCCCGGAGCCGTCCTCCGCCCGTTTGACCGCATCAATGGCGATATGGTCTGCATCCATGCGGAGGAAGGAGCCCCCGTCGACAGCGGCCTCTCCCCGGCAGACGGACAAGGGAGCATTAAGCGACCAGGCCTCCCGGGCGGTTCCGCCCTCCACCCAGTCCCCGGTGTGGGGAAGCAGGGCGTACGTAAAGGCATGGTGTCCCTGGTCCGCCTGCGGGTCCGGCTCGATGGCCGACTTGATCAGGGACAGGCGCAGAACGTTGTCCTTGATGTCGTAGCCGTACTTGCAGTCATTCAGCAGGCTTACGCCGTATCCCCGTTCGGACAGATCCGCCCACTGGTGGCCCACCGTCTCGAACCGGGCGTAATCCCAGCTCGTGTTCCAGTGGGTCGGACGCTTCACGTTGCCGAACTGGATGTCGTACGTGGCCTCCGTTGAGCGGACCGCCACAGGGAAGGAGGCCTTCAGAAGCTGCTGCTGCTCGTGCCAATCGGCCTCCGTCTCGAAGTCGATCCGACGGCTGCCGGAATATACCTTGAGCCTCTGCCGGATGGTGGAATCCATGTACCGCCACCGGAACACCACGGATGCCTGCAGCCGTCCGGCCTGCTCCCGCTCCACGGACACCAGCTCCGTCACCTCCCGCATCTTCTCCAGGTAGAACAAATCGATGTCCCAGGCATTGTACATCTTGGGCTTATCCTCGAATACCTGAAGCACATTCCCCCGCAGCCCCGGAGCCAGCACTTCCTTCTCCGCTGCCCGGTCGTAGATCCGGGTCAGCTGCCCGGATTCATTCCACTCCAGCACGTAATGGGGAGTGATGACGCCCGATGCCGTCCACACAAACGGTTCCTCCTGGCCGCTGCCGGCACCATACCCCGTACCCGAATGGGGCTCCGCAGCAGAAGCCGCACCGGCAGCTCCGACTCCTTCCTCTGCCGGAATGCCCGGCCGGAACCGGATCACCTCGCTGCCCATGGCCGGCACCTCCTCCACCCGAACCAGCCAGCCGTCCGCAAGCCGGTCCGCTTGAAGAGGCGTTCCGTCGGACCGGGCCCAATAGCCGGCTTCCCCGGGGGCGCCCGCCGGGATATGAACCGGCTCCGTCCGGTCGAAGGCTGCGCTGTTGAACACGGTGTACGCCACGGATCCTTCCGCACCGGACTCCGAACGGTCCGGCGCCAGCTCTGCGGCTGCCTCCTCCAGAGCCGACCGTCCCAGCGCCTCCGCCTCCGCATACTCCAGCCGGGAGTCCTCGTATACCTGATGGATCGAGGAGCCCGGGATGATATCGTGGAACTGGTTGCGAAGGATGATCTTCCACCCTTCCTTCAGCCGGTCCGCCGGATACCCATCCAGCGTTCCCTTCCGTACGGCCGCCATAGACTGCAGCCACTCCGCCTCCCGGTAGAGCAGCTCCAGCTTCCGGTTCATCCGCTTGTTGTAGGCCTGGCTCGTATAGGTGCCCCGATGGTACTCGAGATACAGCTCCCCGTCCCAGGTATGGACGTATTCGCCGGTCTCGCGGAACGTCGTCTGCAGCCGCTCGAAATACTCGTCGACCCGGCCCGTCTTCACGTTCGGCAGCCCCGGCATGGCGTCCAGCCTGCGACGCAGCTCCAGCATGTCCCGGTTCACCCCTCCGCCCCCGTCTCCGTAGCCGTAGGACAGGAGGAGCTCCCGGTTCACGCTCTTGTCGCGGTACTGCTCCCAGATTCCCTTCACGGCGAAGGGCTCCACCAGCCCGTTGTAGGTATACCACCATACGTTGGCGTCGGTCCGCTCGGGGGTGGTGATGAAGTGGGTCAGCACCTCGCTGCCGTCGATGCCCCGCCAGACGAAGGTGTCATGAGGCATCCGGTTGTATTGGTTCCAGCTGATCTTGGTCGTCATGAAGGTGTCGATGCCGGAC
This sequence comes from Oryzibacillus soli, assembly GCF_051594765.1. Lineage (NCBI taxonomy): Bacteria > Bacillati > Bacillota > Bacilli > Caryophanales > Paenibacillaceae > Oryzibacillus > Oryzibacillus soli. Next base: position 136,872 of record NZ_JBPPGJ010000006.1, on the reverse strand, counting down.
TTCTTCAGGATCTGGGGAAGCGCCCAGCTGTAGCCGAAGACGTCCGGCAGCCACAGGTACCGGCACTCCGCGCCGAACTCCTCCCGGAAAAATCCCGTGCCATACAGGATCTGCCGGACCAGCGATTCTCCGCTGGTCAGGTTGCAGTCGGCCTCCAGCCACATGGCGCCGCCCGCCTCCCAGCGGCCCTCCCGCACCCGCTCCCGGATCCGGCTGTAGATTTCCGGATAATCGTTTTTGATATATTCATAGAGCTGGGGTTGAGACTGCAGGAACACATAGTCCGGGTATTGCTCCATAAGCCGGAGCACCGTGGAGAACGAGCGGGCCGCCTTCTCCCGGGTATGGGTCAGCCGCCAGAGCCAGGCTACGTCGATATGGGTATGTCCGATGCAGCGGACCGTAACCGGGGTCTTCTTCTCCCAGTCCGCCATCCGCGCGGTCAGCCAAGCGTCCGCCTCCCGTACGGAGGAATAAAAAGCCGCGCTGCCCGGCCGGGACCAGTCCAGCAGGTTGAAGGCTTGGTTCAGCTCCGACAGGAGCTGCTGCTTCTCGGGCTGACCCTCCGCCAGCACCTTGACCGTATCCAGAGCCGCCCGGCCCGTATAGTACAAGTTGTCCGCAGCCTCGTCCAGCACCGCCAGATCCGCCCGCTTGAACTGATGCTCCATCTCCTGGACCCGTCCGCTCGGATGCAGGCCGGACCACATGCGGAAGATGAATTCCAACTCCCGCCCTGCTGCATCCTCGGGCAGGAACACCTCCTTGTGGTTCGCGTCCACGCCCTGATAAGGCGCACCATCCAGATACAGCAAGGATTCGAAGCCCCCGTTGGTACCGCCGTAGGTCATCCCGAAGTCGAATACGCCGAGAATCCGGGCCCCCTTCCATTCCGCGGGAACGGTCACCCGCTTCTTCAGCCATACGTACAGGTCGCGGCCCTTCCAGCGCTCCCCCGCTTGCAGGATACCCTCGTACGGCCCTTCCGGCGGCGCCATGCCGTTCTCTCCGCTCTCATCCTGCCTGAGCTCCCACTCCTTAAGCGCCGTAACCTCCCTATAGCGGTAATCGCCCAGCTCCCTTACCCGCTGCTCCAGCTTCTCCTCGGTCCAGAACATCGCAACAGCCTCCTCAATATGTATGCATGATTAATAACACGTGTTATATTCGCGAAAAAAGCACGCTCCCCATGCCGCTTCTTAAGCGGAGGGGAAAGCGCCTCTTCGTTAGGCCCGCCAGCGCGGGCCCAACGGGATCGTGCAGCTACAGGCTGTCGCCCGGCAGCAGCACCGCATCCAGCCATGCCTTCTCCGGCACGCGGACAGAGCCTTCGCCGCCAGCGATGCGGGCCAGCACCCGGCGTACCGCCTCCGCCCCCATCTGTGCGTAAGGAATCTCCACGCAGCTTAAGGAGGGCACGATCAGTCGGTTTCCCCGGATCGTGTTGTCGGCAGCCATCACCCGGAGTTCCCGCCCGATCCGCAGCTGAGCGGCCCAAGCGGCTCTGTAGAAGGACGGCACGCAATCCGACCAGTTGAAGAGCAGCACCGGGTAAGCGCCCCCTTCTCCCAGCTCCTTCAGGAAATCCGCCATAAGCGGATCATCCCGTGCGGCCAGCTGCACCGTCCGCGGCTCCAGCCCCTGCTCCCGGCACCAATCCGCGTATGCTTCCCGCCGCTTGCGCTCGGCCCAGTTGCCGAGGCTGGTCCCGGCGTACATCTCCACGTAGAGCGGGGCTTCCGTGTCCGTGCCGGCGGTTCGCCGGATATAATCGAGCGCCATCCGCACGCTTCCATAGTAATCCGTCAGAACCGAATCCACCGACTCGGACTCGGCATAGCCCTCGACGGAGACGTACGGCACGTCCGCCCGCCCCGCTTCCGCGGCCCATTCCTCATCCGCGAAGCTGGTGTCGTCGAAGGTGATGATGCCGTCGATTCTCCGCTCGTGGTAGAGGGAGAGCAGCTTCCTCCTCCCCTCCTCGCCCGCCGTAGGAGCGCTGATCAGAATCTGGTAGCCGGCGGCCTCGCATTCCGCCTGCATGCCCTCCAGCAGCTGGGCGAACAGCGGATGCCGGGTGCTCCCGTAAGCGGCCAGACACCGGCTTACCCCGGTTTTCATGGCCCGGGCCTGGGCGTCCACGTGGTAATTCAGCTCTCGGATGGCGGCAAGGACGGCTTCCCGGGTCTCCTCGCTGACCCCGATGCCCGGGGTATTGTTGATGACCGCCGACACCAGGCTGCGGGATACTCCTGCACGCTTGGCGACGTCAAAGCTGGTCGCGCGTTTTTTGGCCATGGTCATATGCACCTCTGAATGTATGGTAACACGTGTTATTCCCTCTGTAAACCTCTTCTCTGCCCTTGATGTATAAGAGGCTTTAAGGATGGAAACAGTTAGGGGATCGGATTCCGTTCGGGAGGGATACGCGGAATGATGTGGATCTCATTGGCCCTTGCGCTGGCCATCGCTCTGACCCATCTGGGCCCTAAGATCAAGGCGCTTGGCAAGCTGATGCATCAAGGGTGGATGCTCTCCGGCTCCGGCGGGCTGGCGGTGGCCTACGTCTTCGTGCACCTGCTTCCGGAGCTCGGGGAGCATCAGACCGTGCTGGAGGAGAAGGCCCGTGTGGCGTGGCTTCAAGCCCTGGAGCATTACGCCTACGTGACGGCCATGGCCGGCTTCATCCTCTACTTCGCCGTAGAACGGATCGCAACCGCCGCTTCGCGAAACCCCGATCGGACGGAGAGCAGCGGGAAGGAATTCTGGCTGCATACGCTCTCTTTCACCCTGTACAACGGTATCATCGGTTATCTGCTCGTCAACCGGATCCAGACCAATACGGTCTGGAATCTGCTCCTGTACGCCTTCGCCATGGGCCTGCACTTCCTCGTGGTGGATCATGCCCTCTACAACCACCACCGCCGGAAGTACGACCGGGTCGGCCGATGGTTTCTCTCCGCCGCGGTCGTGTGCGGGTGGGCCATCGGCAAGTGGCTGCCCATACCGGAATCCGCCTTTGCCCTTCTCTTCGCGTTCCTGTCCGGGGCCATCCTGGTGAACGTCATGAAGGAGGAGCTTCCCCATCAGGAGAAGAGCAATATTACCGCGTTCGTCGCCGGTGCCGCCGTCTATTCGGCTCTGCTGCTCCTGAGCGATTGAGCGGTCTTGTCTTGTCCGGACACCGGGGGGTTAGGGCTACCCTCACGGGTATAGTTGTAGGGATTACGGCGGTAGGCGCCTGGAGAGAGGCCATGGCGGGCCCGGAACACCCGGTGGAAGTACGGATACGTGCCGAAGCCCGAGGCTGCCGCCACCTGCTCCAGAGTCATGGGGCTGACCCGCAGCAGCTCCTCCGCCATGGCGAGGCGGATCTTCGTCACGTATTGCATCACGGACAGGCCGTAATGCTCCTTGAACAGATGCACCGTCCGGGAGATGCTCAGGTCCGCGTGGCGGGCCACCTCCTCCAGCTTCAGGGGTGTTAAAGCCCTCTCTTCGATGAAATGCTTCATGCGTACGGCCAGGTAGGAGGTTTTCCGCTCCGCCGACGGCTTCATTTCCTCCAGAGCCCGGTCTATCATCAGGCACAGCGCCTGCAGCAGCACCTCGGCCAGCTCCGGGTTGTCCCCGTTCAGTCCCCGCTTCTCCAGGATCAGCTGGTTCCAGATGCCCAGAAGCCTTCCATCGCCGATGATCCAGGAGGTCATGGGCCGCTCTCGCCGTCCCCACCAGGCATCCACCCACGGACCCTCGCAGAACACATAGTAGTCTCCGCTGGCACCCTGAAGCTCCACTCCGTCCACCGTGCGGACTCCCGTCTTCAGGGTATAGCTCGTGCCGGGCGGAAGGAGCGTCAGATCCCCCGGCCCCACCTCCCGGCTCTCATCTTCCACGGAGATCGTGCATACGCCTTCCGACTGAAGCCGGAAGATGTACATCTCCGTTCCGCCCTCGAAGGATTGGTAATATTCGCTCGTATGGTTGGAATAATTGCACAAATGCACCTGCACGCCGCGCTCCATTCCCATCCCCGCCTCCGTTGTCCGCTCCCAAGTTCCAGCCAGATCGTGCATATCGCTAGCCACTTTGTCGCTACTACTTTAGCAGGGGCGCTCCTATAATACAAGTATCAACGGCAGGGAGTGGATACGAGATGACACAACGGAAGATCCGCGTGTATCAGACGGCGCGGGATAATGGAGACCGGCTGACGGAGAAGGCCCCCGTGGCCTTCGTGTCGGACCCGAGCAGCTGGGAGCAGGAGAGCTCGCTCATCAACGTATATGAAGACGTGGAATATCAAGAGATCGAAGGCTTTGGCGGAGCCTTCACGGAGGCCGCGGCGGTCACGCTGGCCAAGATGAGCAGAGACCGGCAGCAGGAGATTCTGAAGGCTTACTTCGATCCGGAGGAGGGAATCGGCTATACCTTCTGCAGGACCCACATCAACAGCTGCGATTTCTCGCTGGGCAACTATGCCTACGTCGAGGAGGAGGACCCCACGTTGTCCGGGTTCGATATCACGAGGGATAAGAAGGCCTTGATCCCCATGATCCGCCAAGCTTCCGAGATTGCCGGAGGCCGGATGAAGCTTTTTGCCTCCCCTTGGAGCCCTCCGGCCTGGATGAAGACCAACGGAGAGATGAACCACGGCGGCAGCTTGAAGCCGGAATACCGCCAGACCTGGGCGGAGTACTACGTCAAGTACATCCAAGCCTACGCGCAGGAAGGCGTCGGCATCTGGGGACTGACCGTCCAGAACGAGGCCAAGGCCGTTCAGCGCTGGGATTCGTGCGTGTATACGGCGGAGGAGGAGAAGGATTTCGTCCGGGAGCACCTGGGACCGGCTCTGGAGAAGGCTGGAATGTCGGACGTGAAGGTCATGATCTGGGACCACAACAAGGAGCGGGTCTATGACCGCGCCAAGGTGGCCTTCGACGACAAGGATGCGTCCAAGTACATCTGGGGCATCGGCTTCCACTGGTACTCCGGGGATCACTTCGAGGCGCTGTCCGCCGTCCAGGCCAAGTATCCGGACAAGAAGCTGATCTTCACCGAAGGTTGCCAGGAGGGCGGCGTGCAGCTGGGCAGCTGGAAGACCGGGGAACGGTACGGCCACGACATCATGGGCAACCTGAACCATTCCATGTCCGGCTGGACGGACTGGAACCTGGTGCTCGACGAGAAGGGCGGCCCGAACCATGTGGGCAATTACTGCGACGCCCCGATCATCGCGGATACGGTTACCGGCCAGGTGATCTACGAGAGCTCCTACTATTACATCGGCCACTTCAGCAAATTCATCCGGCCCGGCGCCAAGCGGGTCGCCAGCACCAAGTACACCGACCGCCTGGAGGTGACGGCCTTCAAGAACACCGACGGCAGCGTGGCCGTCGTCGTCTTGAACCGGACGGACGAGGCCATCCGTTTCGCCCTGCGCAGCCAAGAGGCGTTGGCCGACAGCGTTATTCCCGCCCACGCCATCCAAACCTACGTGTACCCGTCCGTCTGACGGGTATCGGCGGCCGAAGGATCGCCGCCGACAAAAAGCCGTTCCCTCCGCATGGGATATGCGGATGAGGAACGGCTTTTTTTGCCGGCTGCTATGCGTCGTCGTCAGGCTTAAATAAAACCGGCCCATTCGATGTGGACCACGTCCTCCTCCTCGGCATCCCCCTCGTCCGGCTCCCCGGTCAGGTCCTCCGTCAAGCCGGCTTCGTTCTCGGCCTCCGCCCCTTCGCCGCTATTCCGGATGTCTTCCATTTTCTTGTCCCTCCCTTCGTCCCGGATTGATCAAGCTTTCGGTAGTCTTCCCCAATTGTCCCGGAAACAAATAAGCCCCCGGTCCCCGGATCGGAGACAGGATGCAAGACGATGGCGCTGGACTTATTGGACTTGGCTTCGGATGAACTCCAGCACCTTGCGGATATGCTTGTCACCCGGAGTGTGTCCATTGAAGGGATACATCTCGATCTGCTTGGGCGACGTGATCCGGTTGTAGGCCGCGAACACAGCCTCCGGCGGACAGACGCTGTCCTTGAAGCCCACGCTGACCAGCACCGGAATGCGGATGCGATGGGCCAGATTCATGTTGTCGAAGTAGCTCAGCGTCTTCAGCACCGTATCGAGCCGCTCCGAATATTTGGTGATATACTGAGCCGCTTCGGTAATGGAGCCGGTGGTATTGAAGATGCTCCAGTCCATGTAGCACATGTTGGGAATGTCTGCTATGGCGAAGGCATGACGGTCGCCAAGCGCGCTTACGGCAAGCGACAGGCCGCCGCCTTGGCTGCCTCCGGATACTCCGACCCGCTTCGGGTCCACCTCGGGCTGGCCGGCGGCCCAATCCACGGCGCGCAGCGCATCGGTGACGATGGACTTGTAGTAGCAGGTCCGCGGATCGGTGATCCCCTTGGTCACCCACCCTTTGGTGGTGCCGTCCTGCAGCGGTGACAGGTCCCCCGTATCGCCGGCTTGTCCCCGAATGTCGATGGAGAACACGGCATAGCCGGACATCAGGTAGGTCGCGAAGTGCTCCGGCAGGCCCTTGCTGCCCGTATACCCATGGAAAAACACGATGCAAGGATAGTTCTCCTTGCCGAACACCGTCGGTACCGAATAGTAGCCATGTACCGGAGTGCCGTCGATACCTTCGTACACCACCCGGTACGTCTCCGTACCCAGCATGGGGGTTTCTTCCGGGGTACGAACGGCGTTCAAGGGCTTCGTACGGGTCTCGTGCAGCACCTCCTCCCAGAAGGCGTCCATGTCGGAAGGCGTGGTCAGCTCCGGCTCATGGTTATGCAGCTCCACAAACTTGCGTTCGATGAAATTCATGGGTCATCCACTCCGCTCTGTAACGTTATCGGACTTACACGAGTAAGCACAGTCTGAAAACCAGCCGGTTCCCATTGGAAGCAACCGGGCAACCTCACCATTATATAGCAACTGCATCTGCATGACGATAGCCAAATTGCGAACGTCCGGCTTCCAGGGCTATGGCGGGCGTGGGGCGCTGTTGCACAACTTTTCGATATCCGCACTCGGAGTGGGGCAGTGTCCTATGCCCCCTAAGGCGCACAAGACTGCCCCAATCATCCATCACCCTCCGGTCCGCTCCAGCTCCTTGCGAACGATGGGAGCTACACGGGTGCCCAGAAGTTCGATGGCCCGCAGGACATCCCGATGGGGCATGGTGCCCACGTTGACATGCAGGAAAAACCGGGTGATACCCAGGTTTTTGCGGAGAAGCAGGATCTTCTCCGCCACGTATTCCGGGTCCCCCACATATAGAGCGCCCCTCAGGCTGCGGGCTGTGTCATATGTGGCCCTTGTGTAGGGGCCCCACCCCCGCTCTCTGCCGATGACGTTCATCTGGGCTTGGGTCGGCGGGAAGAACAGATCGGCAGCCGCGTCGGTCGTCTCCCCCACGAAGCCGTGGGAGTGAGTCGCGATCTGCATCTTGGCCGGGTCGTGTCCGGCTTTCTCGGCTGCCGTCCGGTAGAGCTTGACCAGCGGCGCGAAGTTCTCCGGCATGCCCCCGATGATGGCCAGAGCGATCGGCAGCCCCATGGTTCCCGCCCGGATCACGGATTCGGGATTGCCGCCGCTGGCGATCCAGACGGGCAGCGGGTTCTGCACCGGGCGGGGGTAGACGCCCAGATTGCGGATGGCCGGCCGGTGACCGCCGGGCCAGGTCACTTTCTCGTCGGCGCGAAGAGCCAAGAGCAGCTCCAGCTTTTCCTCGAACAGCTCGTCATAATCGTCCAGACTGTATCCGAACAACGGGAAGGACTCGATGAACGAGCCTCGTCCTGCCATGATCTCGGCACGCCCGCCTGATAGTCCGTCAAGGGTGGCGAAGTCCTGGAATACGCGCACCGGATCGTCGGAGGACAAGACGGTGACGGCGCTGGTCAGGCGGATCCGCTTGGTCATGGCAGCCGCAGCGGCCAAAACGACGGCCGGAGCGGAGCCCGCATAGTCGGCCCGGTGATGCTCCCCGATCCCGTAGACGTCCAAGCCGACCTGGTCCGCCAGAACCATCTCCTCCACCGCATGGCGCAGCCGCTCGGCGTGGTCCACCGCCGCCCCGGTATTCGGGTCCGGTGTCGCCTCCAAAAACGTGCTGATTCCGATTTCCATCTGGGGTGCCGTTTCGGCCATTCTAATCTCTCCCTTCGTTTTGTCCCTTTATTGTACTAATATTTTAGCTGCAACTCAAATTAAGTAAGTGCACATTTTCACCGCGCCCGGCCGCTTACCCTTCCGGACGGCGCATCTTCCGGTAGGCGCCAGGGGGCATCCCCAGCTTTTTGCTGAAGAGGCGGACGAAGTAGTTGGTCTCCGGGATGCCCACCTGCTCCGCGATCTCGGGGATCGTGAGCACCGTGTGGGTCAGCAGCTTCCGCGCCTCCTCCAGCCGCAGATGCAGCACATATTGCAGAGGCGTCATCCCCAGGTGCTTCTTCATGCACCGCGCCACATAATCGATGTGGAAATGCAGCTCTTCCTGCATGCCCTTGGAGTCGAAGGGCTCCCTCCAGCGGCTGCCCAGATAGTCCGCCGCCAAGGCGCTGATGCGCTCCGACTGGGATGCCGGCGCCAAGCCCGCGATCCCCTCCTGCAGGAGGGTGAGCAGCTCCGCGAACAGCCGGTGGAGCCGGATGGCGCTGCCTGCGTTCAACCGGTTATGGAGCTCGTTCATCTCGTGCAGAACCGGCCCCAGCGCCTGCAGATCCGCCTTGCCCCGCTTCGGCAGATACAGATGCTGCAGCGCGGAGGGCGTCTGGTCCTGGTCCCGGCCCTTCTCGATGAGCGCGGACCAAGGGATCCGGTCGTCCTCGATCCGTTCCCCCGCCTCCCCATGGACAAAATGCAGCCAATACAGCTCCGTATCCTCCCGGCAGGGCTCATGGCCCCAATGAGCCAGACCCGGCTCCAGCAGCAGCAGCTCGCCCGGGCCGACGGCATGAGGCTCCCCCTCCTCCGTCATGTACAGGGCACCCCGTTTCACCAGGATCAGATCGTAGACCCCGAAGGTCCGCTTGAAATGCTGGTTGCCCGGCTGCCATACGCTATGCCCCACCGTCAGAAGCTGGGGCAGGGGCGGAATCCGTAGCTGGATGCAGATCATGGCGGACATCTCCTCGTTGATGGCATTAGCCACCCTTCATATAGTCGATTTTGTGCTATGACAAGTCTATATTAGCACTATGCCCGCCGGCGATAAAGCATTATCCTAACAGGGAAACCGGATCCACCCTTTAACATTATCCCCTTAAAAAAGGAGCGTTCCGCCATGCGTTTCCGTCAAGTCCATTTGGACTTTCATACCTCCGAGGCCATCCCGGATATCGGAGCCCGTTACTCGAAGGAGCAGTTCCAGAGCATGCTCCGGGAGGGCCATGTCGACTCCATCACCGTGTTCTCCAAGTGCCATCACGGGTGGGCGTACCACCCCAGCACGGCCAACGAGCAGCACCCGAATCTCACCTTTGACCTCCTGGGCGCCATGATCGAAGCCGCCCACGAGATCGGCGTCAAGACGCCGGTCTACCTGTCCGCCGGACTTGACGAGAAGCTGGCGCGCCGCCACCCGGAGTGGCTTATCCGCGACCCCCAGGATGCGACCCGGTGGGTGAAAGATTTCATGACCGCGGGCTACCACGAATTCTGCTTCAATACCCCCTACCTGGACATCCTGCTGGACCAAATCCGGGAGGTATGCGAGCGGTATGACGCCGACGGCATCTTCCTCGATATCGTCGGCGTGCGCAAATGCTATTGCCAGTACTGTGTGGCCTCGCTGCGCCAGGCCGGCATGGATCCCCGCGACACCGCCGCCGTCATCGAGCAGGCGGAGCGCACCTACGCCAATTATACCCGCCGCGTCCGGGAGACCATCGACAGCGTGAAGCCGGGCCTGCCCGTCTTCCACAACAGCGGCCATATCCGTAAAGGGCGCCGGGACCTGGCCCGCATGAACAGCCACCTGGAGCTGGAGTCTCTCCCGACCGGCGGATGGGGCTACGACCACTTCCCGCTCTCGGCCCGCTATGCCCAGACCCTAGGCATGGAATTCCTCGGCATGACCGGCAAGTTCCATACCTCCTGGGGCGAATTCGGGGGCTTCAAGCATCCGAACGCTCTCCGGTTCGAGGCGGCCCTGTCCCTGGCCCACGGAGCCCGCTGCTCCATAGGCGACCAGCTCCATCCGAACGGACTCATGGACCCGGCCACCTACAGCCTGATCGGCGCAGCCTACAGCGAGGTGGAGGCCAAGGAGGCCTGGTGCCGGAACGTCAAGAGCGTGGCCGATGTGGGGCTTCTGTCGATGGAATCCGTCCAGGAGCAGCTGGGAGGCCGGGTATCCGCAGACGACAGCCGCAGCGCGGACTCGGATGCCGGAGCCGTGCGGATCCTGACGGAGGGCCATGTGTTGTTCGACGTGCTGGATACGCAGGCGGACTTCAGCCCGTACAAGGTGCTGGTGCTGCCGGACAACGTCCTGCTGTACCCGGAGCTGAAGGGTAAGATTGAGGCCTTCCTCCGCCATGGCGGGAAGGTATTGGCCACGGGACGCTCGGGCTTGAACGAGGCGGCGGACGCTTTTGCCCTCGACCTGGGCGTGAGCTATGAAGGGGTAAATCCCTTCAAGCCGGACTACTTCCACCCCGGCTTCGAGCCCGGAGCCTTGAAGGCCGCCTCCATGGTCATCTACTCCCAGGGGCAGCGCATCGCTCTAGCCGGAGGAACGGCATGGGGCCGCCGGGAGGACCCTTACTTCAACCGCGACGTGTTCCACTTCTGCTCCCACCAGCATACCCCCAGCAGCCTGAAGGACGGCGGGCCGGGGATGGTCGAAAGCGCCAACGGCTTCTATCTCGCCTGGAATCTGTTCGCGGAGTACGCCGACCACGGGCACTTGATCCTGAAGGAGGCCGTACTGTTCGCGCTCCGGCGGCTGCTGCCCGAACCGACGGTGTCGACGAATCTCCCGGCCCAGGGCATCACCACCCTGCAGCTCCAGCAGGCGGAGAACCGGTATGTGCACCATCTTCTCTTCGCATCCCCGGTGAAGAAGGGCCGCGTGGAGGTCATCGAGGATCTGCTGCCGGTCCATGATGTGGAAGTGACGCTGCGGCTGCCCGCGCAGGCCAAGCGGGTCTATCTGGCCCCCCAGGGCACCGAGCTCCCCTACAAGCAGGCGGGAGGCGCCATCACCTATACCCTGCCGGTCCTGCTGAACCATCAGATGGTCATCATCGATACGGACTAACCGGGCACATGCGCAGGTAAGCCAACATCATACCAACAACACAGGAGCGGGAATGGCTCCGGAGGAGTCTGGACGATCTCTCCAAACAAGTGGAATTCTGCTATACTAAGAACCATGAAGCGATAGAACGGGTTTCTTACGAGGCTCATGTCCACGATGAAGGAGAATTCCATGTCACACGAACAACACCCCAACAACCGGGAAGCGGAAGAGGGATTTCGTCCCGCAGATCTGATCACGGATTGCACGCGCTGCTTCGGCTTATGCTGCGTGGCTTTGCCCTTCGCAGCCTCGTCGGACTTCGCCAAGGATAAGCGTGGCGGGGACCCCTGCCATAACCTGCAGCCGGACTTCCGCTGCGGCGTGCACACCAAGCTCCGGGATATCGGGTTCCGGGGCTGCACGGTTTATGACTGCTTCGGTGCCGGACAGCGGGTCTCGCAGCTTACCTTCGGCGGCCGGGATTGGCGTCAAGCCCCGGAGACTGCGAAGAAGATGTTCGAGGTCTTCCCGGTCATGCGCCAGCTTCACGAGCTGCTCCGCTACTTAGCCGAGGCGCTGACCTTCACTCCCGCCCAGTCCCTCCACGGCAGCCTTCGCTCTGCGCTGGAGGAGACGGACCGTTACGCGAGCCTCGGCCCCGACGAGCTGCTGGCGCTGGACGTGCCCGCCCACCGGGCCCGGGTCAGCGAGCTGCTCCTGGAGGCCAGCGAGCTGGTCCGTCAGGACGCCCGCCGCCGGGCCGCCAATCCCCCCAAGCCCCGGAAGAATGTGGGCCGGGGAGCCGATCTGATCGGAGCCAAGCTGCGGGGGGCGGATCTTCGGTTCGCCAACCTGAGGGGCGCCTATCTGATCGCGGCGGACCTGCGGGACGCCGATCTCCGGATGGCCGATCTGATCGGAGCGGACCTGCGGGACACCGACCTGCGCGGGGCCCGGCTGACGGACAGCCTGTTCCTGACCCAGGCCCAGCTGAACGCCGCCCGGGGCGACGCCTCTACCAAGCTCCCCTCCTCTCTCACCCGCCCGGAGCATTGGAGCAAGTAAAAGCAAGACGCATACAGCAAAAAAGTGCGGCATCCGATGCCGCACTTTCCTTTTCCCCTACCCGGATACGATGATGATGTTCGCATAAGGCACCGCATCCCCCGTCTTCACGACGGCGCGGGCTTCCAGACACATCTGTTTGAACTCCTGATGGGGGACCCGCTTGAAGTGTATATGCGGATAGCCCTCGGTCAGCTCCCTGTACCGTTCCGGACTTGCTTCCTCCATCTCATGGGTCAGAATCACCGTATCGATGATAAATTCCGCATCGATTGCTTGCAGGACGTCCGCCACCGTCGGAATCCCCGATACAAGCCCCAGATCGACCCGTTCGATTCCCTCGGGCACCGGGAAGCCTCTATCACTGACGGCGATCAGGTCCGTATGACCGGTCTCCGCCAGAACACGGCTCAGCTGCGGATGCAGAATTCCGCCCTTCTTCATGCTTGCTCCCCCTTCCGCAGAACCCGTTCCCGCTGCTCCAGAGTAATCCTCTCGCTGACGCTGGGCACCGGCCTCTTATAATAGAACGTCTCCCGCCCATCGTCCGACTTCGTCACGGATACCAGCTCCCAGCCCTGCAGCCCCAGCTCTCCCATAGCATTCCGGTCCGCGGAAACGTGGTATTCCCAATGGGTCCGTTTGAACATGTTGCAGCTCCTCCTTCTATCCTCGTCCTGGTATCAGTATGGTAGGGTTACCGATAACCCCAACCTAACATGAATACCCCGGTCCGTCAAGAACCGGGGTGGGCTGCCTTCCTCCCATTCAGCATCGATATTCCTTACTCCAGACTAAAGGAAGCCAGACTGGCATTCCCCGTTCCTTCGTAGGTGAAGTATAAGGCTTGCTTGCCGTCGGGGATGACCATGTCTGCCCCATATTCCGTCCACACGTTGGTGAAGTCTACCGGTATGGTGCCAAGAACCGGTCCGTCCCAAGCCGTCTTCACAGCGAAATGTCCACGACAGTAGCCTCGAACCTTGATTCCGACCCGGCGGATCCCCCGGCAGTCGAAATATTTGAACCCGGCCGTTGCAGAGTCCCTCATATTGGCGATATACCCGATCTCCTCGTCGCCATCCTTGCCGTCCTGGGTAATCTTCGGGAACCGGCCGTCCATCCAGGCCCCATATGTGCCGGTATACAATGCCTCCTCCGGACCGATCAGATTGCAGGCGATATACGCGGGGTATTCCCCCTGTCCGGCCAGCGGCCCGCCATGAGGTCCGCAGGACGTGATCTCCACCTGCGGAATCGTTCCGTCCGCCAGGAACTCAATCGGTTCGATGCAGCCCTGCCGGCTGTAGCTTGTGCCGTTTGTATGCCGGTGATAGAAGATGTACCATCTCCCCCCGATCTCCGCCATGCCGCCATGATTGTTCCCGCCGTAGTACATCGGCTTGTTCGATGGTTTGTAGGTGTCGATATGGAGATCGTTGTTGCTGACGATGACGCCCTGGTACACGAAGCCCTGCGTGGGATGCCGGCTGGTGGCATAGCACAGCTCGTGATAGACGATCGAGGAGTAGACAAAGTAGTAGGTATCGCCCTTCTTCCGGATGGAGGACGCCTCGAAAAATTCATGCCCCTCGTACCCGCTCCCCCGGCTGTACGGCTCGCTCGGTGCGATGAAGACGGGTTCTTCCATGATGGTAAGCATATCCGGACCGAGCACCGTCGCCATGGGACCTTTACGGGTCTTGTCACCCGCGGGACAGAAGCCGGTATACAGGTAGGTCCTCTCCCCTTCCGTCAGGACCCCCGGGTCGAACTGGGGCTGGTCGCCTTCCCGTTCGCCCAGCCGCACGCCGTCCGGGTATTGCACGTAACCGTAGAATGCATAGGTACCGGCCGGCGTATCACAGACCGCAACGGACACGACGGAGACCTTATCCAATACATAATACAGATAATACCGGCCATCGGGACCCTGGGTTACGTCCGGCGCATAGAGACACATCCGGCCGTCCGGATTCAGAGGATCGTCCGTTTTCCGGTAGATCACGCCTTCATAGCGCCAATCCGCCAAGTTATCGACGGGAGCCGACCAGCATACGTAATCGTTCAGGCAGAACACATGCCCGTTGAAGCGGTCATGGGAGCCGTACACATACACGCGGTCCCCGTAAACATGGGGTTCCCCATCGGGTATGTATTCCCAGGAAGGGAGATACGGATTATAGCCTTGTTTGTTCATTCGAGTCCCTCCCGGATCTTCATGTGTTTATGCTTGACCAGGAAGCTCATCAGCTCACTCGGCTGTTCTCTGCAAAAATCGGCCTGGTCGGCGAACCGCATGCCATACGGGGCTTCAGGGGTATAGGGCTCCCACTGCGGGAGCTCCATTCCGGTTACATCCAATCCGTTCGGGTCCCCGGTGCGGATGAAGTTGGCCCAGTACTGGCACATTTGCCTGGCCAAATCGTAGTGCTTGCCGACGAACGGTCTCCAGCATTTGGCAAGGGTCTCGAAGAAAAACCAGAGGTCGACCGAGTGGAATGTGCCGGGATTGTCCCAGCCGGGTATCTCCGCGTCAAACTGATAGTAGTAGATGGGAGTGTCCGTACCGGCAAGGTCTTGGGCTTGTGCCGCAAGACGAATCGAATATTCGATGCCGTTGACCGAAGCGTTCCTCCTGATCTCCTCCATGCCGGCCGACGCTGCACCGCATAGCGTCAGGAACGTCTCGGCATCGTCACCGAATAGATCCGCCGCCATACGCTTGAAGCCGTCAAGCGTATCCACGTCCGGGACAGTCATAAACTCGGAGGAGGTATGACCCGCCATCACCGGCACCATCCACCGTTTGCCCTGAAGAAACAAGTCGAACGGATTGCCTACGTTAAAGCACCGATCGGTGACGGATCCCCAGAAGGCCCTGTATTCCACCGCCTTGTCGCGAAGATAGACCGCATCCAGCTGACGGGCTTCCGCAAGCGTCGTTACACCCAGGTATTCCAAGAACCGGACACCGGCTTGCTCGGCTTCCTCCAGGTCTATATGCCGAAGTGTCGGCGTTCGCGGATAAAGCCCGGTAAACATTCCGCTCTGGATGATCGCCCCCTGGAACAGTCCCTTGTTCTGTGGGGAGGTAAGCTGGCTCATGACGCTTAAGCCGCCGGCGGACTGCCCACCGATGGTGATGCGGTCCGGGTCGCCGCCGAAGGCCGCGATATTGCGCTTGACCCATCGGGTGGCAGCCTGCTGATCGAGGTGGCCGAAGTTGGCGGGCGCTTCCGGTGCCTCCGCCGTGATTTCGGGGTGGCACATAAAGCCGAAGACATTCAGACGATAATTCACCGTCACCACCACAATGCCTCTACGGGCGATCCGTTCGCCGTCAAATTCCATTTCAGCCGTATGGCCGACCTGCAGCCCCCCGCCGAAATACCAGACGTAGACCGGCAATTTCTCATCGGACCGGTTGGCCGGCGTCCATACGTTCAGATATAGACAGTCCTCGCTCATGGCGATATCCGGCTCGACCGCCCATTCCCGGGTGTAGATGTTCTTCTCATCGATCTCCTGCCTCACCTGCATCGAGACCGGCGCGAATTCGTACGCTTTGTAGACGCCCTCCCAATCCTTCGCAGGCTGCGGCGCACGCCAGCGGTTCTCGCCTACCGGCGGTGCGGCGAACGGGACCCCCTTGAAGCTGGTAATCCGGGGGTCGGCTGCCGGCAGTCCCTGCACGATTCCGTTTTCTACGGTTACGACTCGAAGCATATGTAGCTCTCCCTTCATCAACAGGCCCTTTAAGCCTGTTCTCTTGTTTTTTTTCTGTAGGCGCTTGGCTTCTCGGCCACCCGCTTCCCGAACTCCATCAGGAAGTGATTGTATTGGACATACCCCACCGCCTCGGCAATGGAGCTTACGGTTTGGTCCGTTTCCCGAAGCAGCCTCTTCGCCTCCTGAATGCGCAAATCATGGATATACTCGATGATCCCGATGCCGTACTTATTCGAGAAGGCGCTCCCCAGGTAGACCGGATTCAGAAAAAAGCGCGCCCCGATTTCCTTGATGGTCATGGGCTTCCGATAGTTGTCGCGGATATACCGTTCCACGGCCTGCAGCGGCTGCCCGCATGCCGATTCCTTGTGACGGCGGAGCCGGTTCATGTACTCGGCCATATAAGACCGGAGCGATTGCTCCAGCTCCGATATGGATTTGGGCACTGTGCGGAGGAGGTCCCGGTATTTCGTCCACAGCTCTGACTCGGCACCCAGCTCCCGCAGGGTCTCGATCGTGCTCAGCACCATATGGACGCCCAGCGTCTGAATGACCTCCGGTGCGGTGTTCTCCTCCCGAAACAGCCGTATTAAGCGCCCGATTAGGGCTCCTGTCTCTTCCTCCTCCAGCTTCTCCGCCGCGCTCAGCAGCTGCTCCACCGTCTTCATCGCCTTCAAGTCATAGCTCAGTCCGGTCGTGACGCCGCTGCCATACTCCACAGGTCCATGCCCGGCATGGAAAAAATGATGAATGGCCGCCTCCACCGCCCCCGAATAGGAAACGGACAGCTCCCGGAGCGACCGGACCGGCGGTCCGACCGTCACACTGGCCTCCGGTTCGGCCAGCTCCTGGTAGAGGCTCCGGGCGATCCCCATCACATCCAGGGAGATCTCCGCCACCAGGCCAGTATGGCCGGGAGCCCAGTCCAGCACCATCACCCGAGGATAAGGAAGCTTCATCCGTTTGACGGCTTCCGCCACCTCACTCATTCCCCGTTCGATGTGGATGTATCTCCATCCCTCGGATTCTTGATCCAACCGTTCCAGCCGGCCGGCCACCTCCTCATCCAGCTCCGCCGCATCCCCGCGGATCGTTCGGGTCAGAGCCGTCTCCAGCACCCGGCTCTGCATCCAGAGCCGGCATTCCCGCTTCTTCCACTTGGACTGGAGCCTCTCTTGGATCTCCTCCATGACGGGCTCCCAATCCGTATCCAGCACGGGCTTCAGCAGATAGTGATTCACCCCGTAGCGCAGGGCGGACCGGGCATATTCGAAGTCACCGTACCCGCTCATGATGACGAACATCGGGTCGTATGCAGGGTCCAGCTCCTGCTTGATCCGGCTGATCAGCTGGAGTCCGTCGAGACCCGGCATCCGGATATCCGTTATGATCAGGTCGGGCTGGGAGGATCCGGCCGCAGCCAAAGCCTCCTCACCGTTGCTGCAAAGTCCGCAAATCTCGAAGCCCAGCTTCTCCCAGTCCGTCAGCAGGGCGATTCCTTCCAGGGCAATCGGCTCGTCATCGGCGAACAGCACCTTATACATTTGCTTCCAGCTCCTCTTGGGGGAACAATAGGGTTAACGGTATGCGGATGGTGACCCGGGTGCACTCCTTCTCTTTGCTGTCGATCGTGAAATACGAGCGGTCCTTGTAGTACAAATTGAGCCGCTTGTAAACGTTCCGTAAGCCGATGTTCTTTCCCGTCTCTTCATCGGCATGGAGATGCTCCTGAATCCACTTCAGCTTGTCGCTGTCCATCCCGATGCCGTTATCCTCCACCTGCATGACCAGACTCCGGTCGTCCATTCCGATGGCAATGCGGATTTTGCGCTCTCCCTTGACCATCTGCAGGCCGTGCTTGCAGGAATTCTCCACCAGGGACTGGATGCACATCTTAGGAATCCGGCAGGACAGCACCCGAGGATCGATATCCATCTCGTAGTGAAACCGGTCCTGGAACCGGAACTTCTCTATCTGCAGATACATCTCCACGAAGGACAGCTCCTCCTCGATCGAGATGAAGTCATCCTTCCTGCCCAACAGCCGCCGAAGGATAAGAGACAGATTCCGGATAATATCCATCACATGCTCGTACTTATGCTTCTTGCACACGATCAGAATGGCGTTCAGCGTATTGAACAGGAAATGGGGATCCACCTGGCTCTGCAGATAATTGAGCTCCGCCCGTACCTGCTCCAGCTCCAGATCCTTCTTCTGCAGGTCCAGCTTATATACATCGTGGATCAGGTTACGGATCTTCTCCGTCATCAGGTTGAAGGTTCGGATCAAGCCTCCGATTTCATCCTTTCCCTCATACATCTCCACCCGCTCGAACCGCTCGTTCTTGACCAGCTGCATATGCTTGGAGAGCCGCCGGACCCGTAGGTTGTAGGAGTGCAGAATGATATAGATCAGCACCGAAGGAACCACCGTGCTCATGAGCGTCAGCGCGATGGTGAAGCGAAGGACGGAACGGCGCTCCTGCTCGATCCGGTTGGTTGCGGGGATACCGATCAGCTGCCAATCCGACATATAGCTGGCTCCCTTCAGATGGCTGACGAATGCGGAGCCCATTCCGTAGTGATCCGCCTCCGTACCCGAAGGGGGGGTGGACAGTAGATTATCCTCGTTGAAGTAGGATTGTCTCGAATCCAGGACAATGCGCTTCTGTTCATCCAAGAGGATGAACCGCAGATAGTTCCGCTCCTGATGGAACAGCTCCTGCAGCTTGTTCAGCTTCAGGTCCACCCGCAAGTACTTGGTATGGGCCATCAGGTCGGGAAACGTATCCAGCTTCCGTATGATGCTGACATAGACCATCTTCTGCTCCGGATTCATCGGATTGATATCCAGATAGGAGGTCACAAGCACCTTTTCCTTGTTGCTCTGGATCTTCTTGTACCACTCGCTGTCCTTGTCGCTATCCTTCAGGATAAAGTAATCGCCCCCGTTCTCGATGGAGGAATTCGTCGTATACACCCCGATCCAGGAGATGTAGGGGTACATATTGGGATACTGGCGGAGTTTGTCGCGCAAGTAGCCGTCATACATATCATAGTACGTGGAGTAATCCGGATAGACCGTTTCGATGCGCTCGTTGAACGTTCGGTCAGCCGACACCGTGCTGCCGATCGTCACGCAGACGTCCACCATCTGGCTCAGCTCGTAGGCCGCCCGCTCCAGGGAAATTTGCAGATTCTCCCGCTCCCTCGATTCGGTGCTCCTGCTGTTCTGAACGTAGAACAGGGCGTTGATGAACATGAGGGGTAGGACGCACAGCAGGTTGATCAGGATGAACTTATATTTTAAGGGAATGTCGTTCACGATACCGGTTGGCTTCCATCTGATCTTCATAGGCTTCACTCCTGCCGGCATCAATCCTTCTTGTAGACCGAAGGCAGCATCCCGGTAATCGCTTTGAATTTGCTTGTGAAGGAGTCCGTATCGGGATAGCCGACTCGGGCTGCAATATCCGCAATCTTCAGGTCCGTCCGCCGCAGCAGCTTCTTCGCCTCCTCGATCCGAACGGAATGCAGGTACTCATGAAACGGAACCCCGAGCTGCTTCTTGAACCGCTGGCCCAGATAGGCCGGGTTCAAATGCAGGCGGTCCGCTATGTGCTGCAGCTGCATCTTTTCCTGATAGTGGAGCTTGATATAGTCCAAGGCCGCTTGAACGGTCGTATCCGTTCGAGCCCCTTTGCCCGCCGCCACCCATTCGGCTGCCGCCACCAGCTCCTTGATCCAACGGCACTGGTTTACTCCGGGATCTTGATAAGGAGCCGCAGCGAACCAGCGCTTCGTCCACTCCTCTACATCAGCGCCATGCTCCAACAGCACCTTCAGAGCCTCCAGCTTGACCGTTGACAGGTAAGCTCCAGACCACCCCTCTGCGCCTTGGTTGCCCGATATGGCGGCAAAGCAGGCTTTGGAGAAATGCCGGACGCCTTCCGGATTGCCGCCCGCAATCGCCTGCAGGATCGAAGCTTTGAGCTCCTCCGGAGGAAGGGCCGCATTCTTCAAGAGCTTATCCTGGTAGAGATATACCCCCTCCTCCTTCGTGGGGAGCTTGCAGATCCCCGCCGTAACGGCTTCTTGGTACGACCGGTGCAAGCCGTAGGGTCCCCGGTGCTCGGTGCTGACCGAGTAGTACGGCGGCTCTTGACCAGGGGGCCGAAGCGCTGCGGCCACCCGGCTCACCAGCTCCGCGGACAGAGACGGACCTGCAGAGCCTGAAGCCAGTATCACCCCTTGGTGCTCCCGGGTGATCCGGAAGGGAAGGACCATAAGACCCGGCTCCAGACTTCCGGCTCCGTCCGGACACCAGCCGGCCGTCTGAAGCACTCCGTCCTTCCCGGGGAGCAGCTGCAGACACCGGACCCGCGTATGCTCACCCAGGTTCAAGTGAAGACGGGCGGAGCGGACCCACTCTTCCCGTGTATCCCCCAGCAAGAGCCGGGTCACCGTCTCCTCCCGGATATGCGCTTCGGCCACTTTCCGGCTCCGAAGCTCCGCCGATTCGCAGCGGATCGCCTCGGCTGCGGCTTCCACCGCCTTCTCCAGCTCCTCTTCATCCAGCGGCTTCGTGATATAATTCGATGCCCCGTATCGGGCGGCTTGCCGGGCATATTCGAAGTCGGCATAACCGCTCAAGATAATGCACTTGGTCCGCGGGTACCGTTCCGAAGCCTGCCGAATAAGAGCAAGACCGTCAATGACCGGCATGCGAATGTCCGTCATGATCAGATCCGGGCGGCATTCCTCCATCAGCTTCAGGGCCTCTTCCCCGTCACAGGCCTCTCCAACCAGCTCAAACCCCAGTCTCTTCCAATCGATCATCCATCGGAGACCCTCGAGCACGATCGGTTCATCGTCTGCAATCAGCGCCTTCAGCAAATGTGCCACCCCTCCATTTTGCTTGATATGTCAATTATAGCGCTTACATGAGCAAAACACGAATCGAAAAACCGCCCCAGCCCCAGCTGAAACGGTTTTCCATTCATCCTGCCGGCTTATTCCTTGACGCTGCCCAGGTTCAATCCGACCACAAAATACTTCTGAAGGAACGGATAGACGAACAGAATCGGGACGGCCGTCACAATGGTAATCGCCGCACGAACCGAAGCGGGCGTGACCATCGCCTTGGATTGATTGGTATTGACGCCGGCCATTAGCGACGGATCGCTATTCGTGCTCTGGGTCGAGCCCAGCAGCTTCATCATCTCATATTGCAGGGTGCTGAGCTTCAGATCCGAGGATGCATACAGGAACGTATCGAACCAAGCGTTCCAAGAGCCGACGGCGATGAACAAGGCGATGGTGGCCAATACCGGCTTGCACAGCGGAAGAATGATCTGCATGAAAATCCTGAAATCTCCCGCTCCGTCCATCTTCGCCGATTCAACCAGTCCGCCGGGAAGGGACTTGATATAGGTCCGGATCACGATCAGGTTGAAGGCACTGACCATACCCGGCAGCACATACACCCAGAAGCTGTTGATAAGACCCAGACTCTTGATCAGGAAGTAGTTCGGAATCAGACCGGCGTTGAAATACATGGTCAGCACGAAGATCAGACCGATTTTTTTGCGGAAAATGTATTGGGGCTGCGCCAGCGTATATGCCAGCATGGTGGTCAGGAATACGCCCAGGACCGTGGTCGTGACCGTTCGGGCCACCGAGATCCAGGCCGCATGGTAGATGGTGCCTGAGATGAAGACCGCCTTGTAGTTCTGCAGCGTCCATGCCCGGGGCCACAGGTAAACCCCTCCACGGAGCGCGTCGTTGCCTTCGTTCAAGGAAATGGTCAGCGTATGAAGGAACGGGTACAAGGTCACGATGAACAGCGCAAGCATGAAGAGCCCGTTCAGGGTATGGAATACGGCCGGCTCTACTTGGCTCTTGCGCACAGCTGTGGATGCCATCTTCATTCCCCCCTTATAGTAACCGCTCTTCGCCGAGGCGCTTCGCGATAGAGTTGGCGATCACAACGAGTATCACGCTGACTACTGTCTTGAACATGCCGGCTGCGGTGGCCAGCGAATAGTTGCCTAACGCGATCCCGTACTTCAGGACGAAGATGTCGATGGTCTGGGACCAGTCCACCACCAGGCCGTTGCCGAGCAGGTACTGCACCTCGAAGCCTGCATCCAGAATATGGCCGATATTGATGATCAAGAGAATGATGAAGGTCGCTTTGATCCCCGGAAGGGTCACATACCGCATCTTCTGGTACCGGTTGGCCCCGTCCATGGAGGCTGCCTCGTACAAGGACGGATCGATGGACGTAATGGCCGCCAGATAGATGATGGTGTTCCAGCCGACCTCCTTCCATACGTTGGACGCACCCACGATTCCCCAGAAGTACTTGCCTTCGCTAAGCCACATGATGGGCTCGTGAATCAAGCCCAGCTTCATCAAGAGAATATTCACGATCCCGTCGTCAACGGACAAGGAGGTGGCTACGATTCCCGCCGCAATGACCCAGGAGAGAAAGTGAGGCAGATAGGATACCGTCTGGATGGTGCGCTTCAGGAAGCTGACCCTGATCTCATTTAACAGCAGCGCCAGGATGATGGCCGTCGAAAAACCAAGGACCAGGTTGATCAGGCTCATCCCGATTGTATTGCGGATGGTTTGGATGAAGGTGTCATCCTCGAACAGGAACCGGAACTGCTGGAGCCCCACCCATTTTTGCTTCCAGAAATCCAAGGCCGGCTTGTAATTCTGGAAGGCCATGAGCCATCCCCATATCGGGACATAAAAGAACAGAATGATGTACAGCAGGATCGGAACCGACATGAAGATCAATTGCTTTTGGCTTTTGATGGTTTTCCAGCTGAGCTCGACCCCGATCTCCGGATCGATTCTCCGCTTGGTTCTTGTCTTCGTTCCGGTTTCTTGATTCAGTATGGTTTCCGCCATCGATTTTCCCTCCCGAACCGGAATGCCTTCGTCTGAAGTGGAGAAGCGGAGAAGACCTGAGTCTCCTCCGCTCCACGTTTTTTACGGACTATTTACTTCTTCGGGCTCCAGTTGTCGATCCGCCACTTGAGCTGATCGTTGATGCGGTCTTCGTAGGCCTTCACGTTCACCTTCCCGATCTCATCCGTGTACTCTTTCCATACCTTGTCGAAGTCAGCCGGTTTGGCCAGAATGGTCTTCGGCAAATATTTCACCATCAGGTCGTTCAGCTTGGTCTGGGCCACCTTCGCAGGGGAACCGTCGATCAGGTCGATGGACCATGCCGGATAATAGACCGGGTTCTCCGGGGGCGTCTTGAAGAATTCGGCCCAAGTCTTCTTGTTATAAGCCTTCAAGACCTCTTGATCCAGCGGCTTCAGGCTGTCGAAGAATTCCTGCGGCTGCGTGTTGGGATCCGTCGCGTTGCCGTCTGCATACGTACCCTGCATCTTCGGCAGGCCGCCGAAGAACGCTTCCGCTTTGTTGGCCAGCTTCCAGGTGTTGTCGTCGCCCTTGGCGCGCTGCTCCGGAGTCCGGTAGTACTTGCCGTCCTTCACCATATAGTCTTCGCCCTGAATACCCCACTGCAGCGTCTTCTGCCAATCCTCCGTCATGAGAGCGTCCAGGAATTTAATGATCCGTACCGGATCCTTGGCTTTGACGGAGATGCCGTATCCGCGGTTGATGTTCACGACCGGACGGTCGCGGTAGTGCTCCTGGGCGCCGGGGTACATAAGCGGGAAGCCCACATAGGTGCTGCCGATCTTGCCTTGGGAGATCAGGGAGCGCTCGCCTTCACCGAAGTTCCAGTGTTGGTCGAACATGCCGATGACGCGGCCGCTGGCAATCTTGGCCAGGTATTGGTCATAGTTCTGAACCAGGGATTCCTTATCGAAGAGACCCTTCTCATTGATCTCGTTCAGCTTCTTATAGTAGTTCTTCGCGACATCCTTGTCGGCGAAGATCTGCGCCTTGGCGTTATCGACGATGACGCCGCCGTCGTTCGGATGTCCGGCCAAGTGCTCCGGCGGGTTCTGGAGAGGGAACACCCTCCAGTCGAAGTTCAGGGTGGTGAAGCCGATCTTATCCGGATGCTTCTCCTTGTACTTCGCGATGATATCGAAATATTCGTCCAGCGTCTTGGGCGTCGGCCAACCCATCTCCTTCAGAACGTCCTTCTGCAGGAAGAAGCCGGGACCTTCATAGGTGGTTTCGTAGAATTCCCCTTGGAAGACGTTGTAGTTCGGGAGGACGTAGAGGTGACCGCTGGCGGGATCCTTAATCTTCTCCCAGACCTGCGCATAGTGCTTCTTCAAGTTCGGAGCATGCTTCTCAATCAGGTCCTCCAGAGGAATAAAGGCGTTCGCCGTGATCAGCTTGTCGTTGCCGGACATGAGGTCCGGATAGTCGCCGCCGGCGATCATGACACCGAGCTTCTGCTGCAGATCGCCCACCAGGAATTCCATCTTCAGGCTGACTCCGGTCTTCTCCTTGATCATCTTGTAGATCTTATTGTCCGGCGTGGGCTGCTGGTACGGGCTGTCGATGAAGACGGACAGTGTGACCGGCTTCTGGGTATCGGCCGTTGCGGCCGCGGTGGCTGCCGGTGCGGAGCTGCCCGCTGCCGGAGTGGCGTCGCCGGAAGAATCCTTGGAGCTGCTGCAGCCTGTCATCACGACACCCCATGCAAGAGCGGGAACCAACATCCGGATCGCTGTCCGTTTGGTTGAAGAAGTCATTCTATCGTATCCTCCCTTTTGGGTTTCTCATTTCGTGAACCGCCTTCTTGTTGTAATTTTTATTATACCGGTAAAGAATGCGCTTCCAATTCAAAAACTAAAGCTTCATCCCCCATAAACTATAGGAGTTGGCAGAGAAATCCAGATCCTCAAAAACCACCGGCTGAGCCGATATCGTTGTACCTTTTTTTCCAACCATCGAATGGATAAGCCATCATTAGCAAACCTAACAAAAAGCAAATGCTTGCCAAATTCCGATATAACATCGAGGAGGTAATATAAGGATAAGGAAATTGCAGTCGATGGAGGTGCCTCTTCTATGACGAATGGAGGAAATATGGCGGTTGGATTGTTGAACGGAGCGCTGTTAAGCATCCTGTTATGGATGTCCCTGTTGGGTTGGCTGCAGCTTATATTCTAGGAAACGGGCCGCCGCGGATTCAGGCAGCCCCGCCTCGTCATTTGTTCAGATCAACTCTTCCCGGAGCTCGTCCGTCATCTGTTCGACCCGTTCCGGACGGCCATGGAATTGGGCCGGTGTATTCTGGAACAGCCGAATTTCCCATCCGTCTTGGCCCCTTACGGTCACTAGGGTGTGGTGGGTGTTCACCTTCGGATTCAGGTCCTTCCCTCCGGGCGGAATCATTCCCGCGATGGCCCTGAGAATGGCTGCGTAATCCCCCAAATGGACCACCTCCTTCACTTTGCAGACGAACCGTGCGGTGGGATGATGCTCGAAGATCGGCTTCAGATGCATATAGATCTCTTGCCGTCCCAGCGACTGGCTTCCGTCATAGCCGATACTCTCCCCATCCTCCGAGAAGCAATCGGACATCCCCCGAGCATCGCGCCGGTTCCAGGCGTCCAAGAGCCTGCGATACAGAGCTTGTACTTCCTCCTTGACCGCTTCCATCCACACATTCCTCCCTCATATGGATCCTTTTACCTCTCTATGACAGACCGGGCCACACGGAATCCCAGATCGTCGATGCGAAACGTCGGATGACTGCGCCGGCGGCAGGTCGATCCGCAACCGCGAGCCTCCTCCGCCCAGCTGCCGCCCCGGAAGACCCGATAGGTGCCGTACACCTCCGCATCATAGATATCCCAGCACCATTCCCAGACGTTGCCCAACATATCATAAAGTCCCCAAGCGTTCGGCTCCTTCTCTCCTACAACATGAGCCTCACCTCCGGAATTCCCTTCATACCAGGCGATTCGGTCCAGCTCCCCGTAATAATAGCCGGTCTTCCCCGCTTTGCAGGCATACTGCCACTCCGCCTCGGTAGGCAGCCGGAAGCCGTCCGCATCGCGGTCCCACCGGACCTCCGTCTCCGATCCTTCTCCGACCACTGCATAACATTCCTTCAGGCCTGCCCGCCGCGACAGAAGGTTGCAGAAGGCCACTGCATCCAGCCAGGATACCTGTACGGCCGGCTTTCGTTCTCCTCCCGGCTCCGTCACTTGGTTCATCAACTCTCCATACCGTCCTTGAGTAACGGGATACCGGGCCAGCAGGAAGGGAGCAATCTGCTCTTTCCAGCTGCTTTTCTTCCGGTCATCTCTTAAATCCTCTTCTCCTTCGGGAATCGGAACCATCTCCATCTCCCTTATGACGCTGTTATTCATTCTTCCCCTCCTGGCGAATATGCTTATGACTCTTGATTATACCGTGCAAGCTCCCCCATTATAAGGCGAAACTCTCATTTTCAAGAAAAACATAAACTTGCATAACCCTGCCACATGCGATAATATCAGTTTATATTGACAAATTTGCAGGTCTAAATAAGGAGGTCACTCATCGATGTGCCCCCGTACCAAAGAACAAAACGAACTCATCCGCACGCAGCGCAGGGAACAAATCCTAGACGCCACCGCGCGTGCTTACTTCCGTACGGGCGGGAGCTTTGATATTCGCGATGTAGCCCGGGAGGCCGGGCTCGGGTACGGTACCGTGTACCATTATTACCCCAACCGGCTTCTATTGATACAAGATGTGTTGGATAGCGGCTTCGAACGATGCGAGCTGGCTCTGGAAGAATGGGCAACCATCCGCGGCGGAAGCTTGGATGACAGCAAGGTTGCTATGTATTGCATGGCCCTGCTACGGCTATGGCAATCCGACGCCCGCGCGTATCTCGTTTACAAGATGGCATCGGAACATTATACCACCTTGCCTGAGAAGGATCGGCTCCCCGCTAAGAAACGATTCCTGGAACGACTGTACGTTCCCCTCCAATCGATCACCCAGCGCAATGATGACAGCGTTGACCATCTGCTCGCCGTACTGGTCGGCTGCTGTGGATTGAACTACTATGCGGGCACTTCCGAGCTGAACGTCGACCGAATCGCCCGGCTTGCGATGCAAGCCATTACAAAGGAGCCCTGATACGACATGATCATCTTAAAAAACAAACATGAAATCGAAGCCATCCGCAAGGCATGCCAAGTGGTGGCCGAATGCCATCGCGTGATCGCACCACTCATCCAGCCGGGCATCACGACCAATGAAATTGAGCGCATCTTCGAAGAGACCATCTTGAAACACGGCGCCAAGCCCTTTACGAAGGGCTACAAGGGCTATCAATATGCGACCTGCGCCTCCGTCAATGACGTGATCGCGCACGGCTTCCCCAGCGATAAGCCGCTTGAGGAAGGCGATATTGTAACGATCGACACGGTCGCAGAGCTAGACGGCTGGCTCGGCGATTCGGCCTGGACCTATGCGGTCGGGAGGATCTCGCCGACGGCCGAGAAGCTGATGCGCATCACGAAGGAATGCCTTGAGCTCGGCATTGAGCAGGCGCAGCCCGGCCATCGGCTCGGTGACGTGACTAGCGCCATCCAGCGGCATGCCGAATCGAACGGCTTCGGCGTCGTGCGCGACCTTCTCGCGCATGGTATCGGCCGGGACCTGCACGAGGATCCGAGCTATATGCATGTCGGCAAGCCCGGCAAAGGCCCCCGCATCAAAGAAGGCAT
Organism: Oryzibacillus soli; assembly: GCF_051594765.1. Classification (NCBI taxonomy): domain Bacteria; kingdom Bacillati; phylum Bacillota; class Bacilli; order Caryophanales; family Paenibacillaceae; genus Oryzibacillus; species Oryzibacillus soli. The sequence goes on along the minus strand of NZ_JBPPGJ010000006.1, from coordinate 109,126 downwards.
GGTGTTCACAATCGAGCCCATGATCACCGAAGGCACCTACTACATGACCATCGATGCGGACGGCTGGACCGCACGGACCCTGGATCGCAAGCTCGCCGCACAATATGAGCATACGATCGCCATCACCGCCGATGGCCCGCAGATCTTGACCGCTCAATAAATAATAAAGAAGTCGACCAATCGGATTGGTCGACTTCTTTATTACGTACACTGTTAACCCGTATTACCAGAACAGCTCCCGGCTGCCCCGAAGTCTCGAGATGCCTTCCACAAAATAATAGTCGCCGTAGATCAGCGGCACATCCATGTTTCTGCGCTCCGGATAATGGCTGGTGCCGTGGAGCACCAGGCCCTCCTCCGCCTCGTCGTCCCAAGCACCGTACTGCGAGTACAACGCGTGCAGGATCCGCTCCGCGGCGGCGCGGTAGAACTTGCCCTCCACCGGATCCACCTGCTCCGCGATCAGGAGCAGGCCGCATGCGGCGCAGGCCCCTGCCGAGGAGTCCCGATACTGCGGCACGCCCTCCGGCAGCCGGAAATCCCATACCGGCACATGGTCCTCCGGCAGCTGGCTCAGGAAGAAATGAGCGGTCCGCTTGGCCGCGTCCAGATACTCCTGCTTGCCGGTATAGCGGTAGCTGAGCGCCATGCCGTAGATGGCCCAGGAGGTGCCGCGGGACCAGGCCGAATGCTCCGCATAGCCTTGGCCGCCCAAGGCGCCCGTCCGCTCCCCCGTCTCCGGATCGAAGGTGACGATGTGGTAGACGGAGCCGTCCGGACGAAGGAAATTCGCCAGCACCATATCCGCATGGCGGATGGCTACATGCTTGTAGCGGGGATCCGCCGTCGTCTCGGACGCCCAGTACAGAAGCGGCAGGTTCATCATGCAGTCGATGATGGCCCAGCCCCGGTTGTCCTGGTGCTCATTCCACGGATTCCATGCCCGGATGAAGTTGCCCTGGGGATTGAACCGTCCCATCAGGAGGTTGGCCGCCAAGAGCGCCCGGCGCTTCGATTCCTCTTCGCCCGTCAGCTTGAACCGGGCCACGCTGGTCAGGGTCCACATGAACCCGATGTCGTGGTCCAGCCTATAGTAAGCGGAGATGACCCCATCCAGCTGGGCCTCGCATTCCTCGGCGATGCTCCGGAGCCGCTCGTCCTTGGATTCCCGGTACAGGAGCCACAGCAGCCCCGGCCAGAACCCGGCCGTCCACCAATGGGGCTCCTCCAGCACGTATTGGCCAGCCTGGGAAGCGTGAGGGAACCGGGCTCCGATCCTCCGGCTGGTCCGATCCACCTTCCCCGCAATATCCTTCCATGCCTGCTCGCACCAAGCCGGTGCCGCCGGCGTGACGGCGTTCTTCGTAATCTCACTCATCCGTATCCGCTCCTTCCGTGGGGCGCTTCCGCCCCCACGCCTTATTTGCCTCGGTATTCCACCGGCGTCACACCGGTTATGGACTTGAACGTCTTGATGAAGTAGCTCTGGTTGTCGTACCCCAGGAGCTCGCAGATTCTGCCGACGGAGTGGCCCGTCTGGTCCAGATACTCCTTGGCCTTCTCCATCTTCATCTTGGTCACGTACTCGATGAAGGTCTCGCCCGTCTCCTTCTTGAACAGCCGGCTGAAATAGCTCGGGTTCAAGTGCAGGAACTCGGCCACCTCCTCCAGACTGATCCTCTTGTCGAGGTGCCCCGCGATATACTGCTTGGCGTCCAACACCTCTACCCGGCTCGTCTGGCCGGACAGCTCGCCCACCGCCGTAACCGCAGATTCGAAATGCTCGATCAGCCAGCTCTTCAGCTCATGAAGCGTATCGATCTCCACGATCTCCTTGTGCAGAATGTCCACCGTATACGAAGCCCGGAAGTACTGCATGGACTGCAGCTTCAGCTTCAGATCGAGCAGGAGCTTCAAGGTCCAGTCCTTCACCTGCTCCGGCGGGTACCGCTTCTCCTCCATATGGGTCATCCAGCGGTTCACCGTCGATACCAGACTGCCGGCCCGGTTGTCGACGATCATATCGCGGAACTCTTCACCCGCCTGGTTGTAGACCGCGAAGGGATCCTCCCGGTTGACCGCCATCCCCGGCTCCTTCTTGACGACGGAGCCCGGCTTCAGGTAGAAGCGCTGGCTCGAGCCGGCCAAGAGCGAGGACAGCTCCTGCTTCAGCTCCTCCGGAGACCGGCAGATATGGCCGATCAGGAACGACATGGACACACGGATCGACGCCCCTACGGCATCCCGGATCCGGTACATGAGAGCCGCCGTCTCATCATAACGGTTCACCTTCAAGGTATCCGGGAAGGTCCGGATGAAGAAGGAGAGCTTCACGCCATACGGAAAATGGATGGTCTCCGGCTCTTCATCCCGGAGAACTTCCTCCACCACATTCCCCAGAGCGAAGTGGAGCATGTCGTCCGAGACGAACCGCCGCTTGGCGGACCGGTATTGATCCAGATAGCCGATCACCGGCAGATACAGCATCTCCCCCGTGTCCAGCCCGAACGTGCGGGCCTCCGTCTTCCATGCCTCCGGGTCGAGCATCGGCTGGTGGACGGTCCCCCGGATGAAGCGCTCCTTCATGGCTCCCTTGTTCTGCAGAACAAGATGCTCCAGCCGCCGCGCCTCCACATTCAGGCTTCGCTCCTGATCCAGCGCCGTCTTGAACTTCTCCAGGAGCCGTTCCAGATCGCCGGGATCCAGCGTCTCCTTCAGAATATACTCCTGGACGTTCAGCCGGACGGCCTGCTGGGCATATTGAAAATCGCTGTGACAGGAGAGGATGACGGTCCGCAGAATCGGATTCAGCTGCTTCACGAGCCGGATCAGCTCCAGCCCGTTCATCTTCGGCATGCCGATGTCCGTCACCAGAATGTCCGGGACTTCCCGGAGGGCCGCCTCATGGGCCACCGCCCCGTTCTCGTAGATTCCCTGAAGCTGAAGCCCCAGTTCCTCCCACGGAATAGACTCGGACAAATATTCCAGGACCGGGTAATCGTCGTCGACCAGCATCACCTTATACATGGGGCTCGGTCCTCCTTTTGCGCGGAATAATCATGGTGACGGTGGTGCCTTCCCCGGGGGAGCTGTCCACGTTCATCTGGCAGGCTTCCCCGAAGGTCATCTTCAATCGTTCGAACACATTCGGCAGGCCGATGCCGGAGAAACCCTTGCGGGGCTCTCCCTCCGCTCCGCCCGTTACCCCGGACCGGATGGACAGACGCAGACGCTCCAGCACATCCCGGATCATGCCCTCCCCGTCATCCGTCACCGTGATGGTCAGGTACTGCTCTGTGGCCCGGGCCTTCAGGAAGATGGTGCCCGGAATCTGCTGCAGGCCATGGATCATGGCGTTCTCGATGACCGGCTGCAGGAAGAACCGGGGGACCTTCTCCAGAAGCGTCTCCGACGCCACATCCAGCTCCAGGGCCACCTTGTCCTTCTGGCGCATGTTCATGAGCTTCATGTAATCCATGACCACCTCGATCTCGTCATGGAGCGTAATCTCTGCCTTGTCCCGGTCGATGGTCATCCGGAGGAGCTTGGACAGCGAGCTGATCATCTCCGCGCTCTCCGGGTCCCCCTTGCGGAGCACCTTCATCCGGATGGAATTCAGCACGTTGAACAGAAAGTGCGGATTGATCTGGGCCTGGAGCATGGCCAGCTCCGCCTTGCGCTTGCCCGCCTGCTCCAAGGTGATGTCCTCGATCATCTTGCCGATGTAATCCAGCATCTGATCGAAGGATTGGCCCAGCTGTCCAATCTCGTCCTGCCCCCGGATCCGGGAGCGGACCTCCAGATTGCCCCGCTGGACCGTCTTCGAGAGCCGGGCCAGCCGCATCAGCGGATTGGTGAAGGTCCGGATCAGATAGACGAGCAGGAGCAGGAACACAGCGAAGGCCAGCATCTGGATGATGAACACCCGGTCGAAGATCCGGTTGATCTTGGCCACCGCTTCCTTGTAGGGCGTCACCATGACCAGCTTCCAGCCGGAAGCGGCGATGTCGAGCGCCTCCACGGAGACCAGAACCTTCTCTCCGTTCAGCTCCACGATGCCGTTCCCGCCCTCGGCGACGGCCAGGGGGAACCGGGTCCCGATACGGTTCGAATCCTTATGGGAGAGGATCGTCCCGTCCCGGTCGACGAGCATGATCTCCTGCCCCGCGGTCAGCTTCTCCAAGAGCTCCTTCACCGTGCTCTCGTAAGCTGTCACCACCGTGTAGCCGATGATCTGGTTGTCATCGGAGCGGATGGTCCGGGCGATGCTGATCTGGAAGGGATGGGTGCTGCGGTCCGAACGGAACACGGTCGGCTCCGTCCCCACCCATAAGGTCTCCAGGCTGCGGATCTGCTGCAGCGGGCCGAACCACGAGGCATGGAAGAGCTCGGAGGGGTTGAACTCCGAAGCGGCATAATTGGCATAGAATTCCCCGTTGGGGAGCAAAATCGTCACATTGAATTTCTCGCCGGCAATGGACAGGTTGTCGATCTTCGTCGCGATGCTCTTGCGGTCGTAGAAGTCCCGGTAGCCCTGCTCCGCTCCCTTGTACAGGCTGCCGTTGGACCGGTCCTTCAGGATAACCTTGATGTCCGTGTCCAAGTGAATGTAATTGGCCACATACAGCATGCTCCGGAAGAGGCCGGTCACATAACCGTCCACCAGCTGCAGAGACTGCCGCCCGTTCTCCACGGCCTGCTCCTTGACCGCATCCCGGGACATGTAGCTGGACAAGGACATGGTCACGACGGTCGGGATCAGCACGCAGACGATGGAGGCCACCATCAGCTTGTAGCGGAAGGAATAGGACCGGAACCGTTGCAGCAGCGTAGTCTTCATAAGCGAGTCCTGCCCCCTTGCGACGAAAAGAGGGGGGGAGCGCGAAGCTCCCCAGCCCTCTTTTTTTAATACCATTATACCAATTTACTTCTTGTTGGATGCGATAATCTTGTTGACCTTCTCCTGCATGTTCTTCAGCGTCGTATCCAGGTTCTGCTTGTCGAGGATGAACAGCTCGTATTCGGAGTTGATCACCTTGAACACCTCAGCTTGGTATACAACCGGAGGAATGATCTTGGAAGACTTGGAAGCGGTCAGTACGGCGTCCAGGGAAGCCTTGTCAACCTTCTCCGGATGCTTGGTGCCGGACAGGATGGCGGTGGTGATCTTGCCCAGATCGTCTGCCTTCACCTTGTTCCAGGACGGAATGTTGCGGCCGAACTTGGCCAGACCCTCGGTGGTGTACCAGCGGATGAAGCGGTAGGCTTCCTGCTTATGCTTGGAAGTGGCGGCCACTGCCATGAAGTCGGTTGTTACCGGCGTGAACCCGCCCTTGTCGGACTTGGTGTTCTTCGGATACGGAGCGACGGCTACGTTGAAGGTCAGGTCGTTCTGGTCGGTGCCGCCCAGCTCGCTGTTCATCCAGCTGCCGATCAGGATCATGCTGGCGGACTGGTTGAAGAATTGGGTGCGGTAGTGCAGCTTCTGGGACAGCATCTCGGAGTACGGCACGGAGGACTTGTCTTCCTTCTCCATCTTGGCGCGCAGCTCCAGGGTCTTCTTGAACATCGGGTTATCCAGGTTGGAAGTGCCGTCAGCCTTGATGAAGTCGACGTTGTCCTCCTGGCTTGCCAGGTTCAGCTTCAGGAATTCCATCCAGCCGCCGCCCTGCGGGCCATGGAAGTAGGTGCCGTAGCGCTTGGTGGCGCCATCGCCCTTGGTCAGCTTCTTGGCATAGTCGGCGAACTCATCCCAGGTCCAATCCGTCGGCACGGTCAGGCCGGCTTCCTTCAGATGGTCCTTGTTCAGAAGCACGTACCACGGGTTGAACTTGCCGGGCAGCGCGTAATATTTGCCGTTCAGGACGGTGTCGACTTTATATTCTTCGGGAACCTTGTAGCCATCCTTGGTGATGAAGGAGTCGATGGGTTCCACCATGCCGAGGCCCACGCGCTGAGCGTAGCTGGCAGGGTCGCTGAACATCAGAACGTCCATCTGTTCGCCGGAGGCGGCGGCCAGGTCCAGCTTCTTGGTGGCTTCCGCGGTATCGCCCTTCTCGCTCAGGGTGACCAGCTCCACCTTGATGTCGGGGTTGGCCTTATTGAATTCTTCCAGCGTCTGCTTCCAGTTATATTGAGCTTCGGTGCCGTGGGTATGGAACTTGATGGTCACCGGATCCTTCGGCTTGACGCTCGAGGTCGCCGCACCCGGACTGGAAGAAGCGCCCGTTGTGCTTGTTGCATCCTTATCCCCGCCGCCGCAGCCGGCCAAGAGACCGAGACCCATGGTAGCGCTTAACAAAACGGACCAGCCTTTTTTATTCATCCTAACCCCTCCGTATGTTCTATGGTTATCTTACAAGAGTCATTGTAACAAGTTCGATGAAAGCGCCATACGCGGATATTGACTGCTTTTGCAATTTTTTTGACATCTCGCGGCGAAGCCGGAGCGGAGGTGTTACCCTTTGACCCCGCCCATGGCAATCCCCTCGATGACGCTCTTCTGCCCGATGATGAAGATGATCAGAAGCGGCAGGATGGCCGAGACCGAAGCAGCCATGATGAGCGAGTAGAATTCCCCGTTGATGGAGGTGAACTTCTGCATGGCCACCTGCAGGGTGAACAGCTTGTCGGTACGCAGGAAGATCAGCGGGTTCATATAGTCGTTCCACGTCCAGATGAAACGGAGGATCGCATAGGTGGCGACGGCGGGACGGACCAGCGGGAAGGCGATGGACCAGAAGATCCGCAGGTGGCCGGCTCCGTCGATTTTGCCCGACTCGATGAACTCGTTGCTGACGCTCATGAAGAACTGGCGGATCATGAAGGTGCCCAATACGCTGAAGCTATTCAGAAGGATAATGCCCGTATGACTGTCGAACAGCCCGATCTGCCGGTACAGGATGAACTGGGAGACGAGAATCGCCTGCTGAGGCACCATGTAGGTCGCCAGCACGATAATGAACAGGTAACTCGATGCCCCGAACCGGATCTTGCTGAAGCCGTAGGCCGCGAGGGCCGAAACCACGCAGGAGATAACGGTAGTTATCACGGTGACCTTGATATTATTCCAATAATACAGGTAGAACGGATGCTTGCCAAACCACACTTCCTTGTAGTTCTCCACGGCGTTCCAGTGCTTCGGGATCCATTGGATCGGGTAGGCGAACACCTCGCCCTCTACCTTGAAGGATGCGGACAGCATCCACAGGAACGGCAGCAGGAAGAGAATCCCGAAAGCGACCATAACCACGGTGGTCAGTCCTTTTATCCATCTGTTCCGTAATTCCACGGTGTCTCCCCCCTTAGTAGTTGACCCACTTCTTCTGTCCGATCCATTGGATCACGGTGATGGCGAGTACGCACAAGAACAGCACCGAGGACATCGCGGAAGCGTAGCCCAGCTTCAGATTCGTAAAGGCCGATTCGTAGATGTACACCACCAGCACGCTGGTCGATTCGGCCGGGCCTCCGTTCGTCAGAACCTTGATCAGGTCGAAGGCCTTGAAGGAATACATAATCCCCGTAATCAGGAGGAAAAATGTTGTCGGGGACAATAACGGCAATGTGATCCGGCGGAACTTGGTCCACCCGTTGGCCCCATCGATATCCGCGGCTTCGTACAGATCAACCGGAATGGATTGCAAGCCGGCCAGATATACGATCATATTGAAGCCGATGGAGATCCACACCGATACCATCATCAGCGACGGCATGGACCAGGACGGATCCGCGATCCATTGAGGCGGGTGGTCGATGCCGATGGCGCGAAGGAACTGGTTCACCGGGCCTCTCGACGGATGGAACAGTACCTGCCAGACAGTGGCCACAGCCACGACGCTGGAGATGTAAGGCAGGAAGAAGACGACCTTCATGGCGCTCTTCATGAAGACGTGCTTGTTGATAATGATGGCCAGGGCCATAGAGAGCGTCAGGTAGACCGGTACGGTCAGGAGATAGATACCGTTGTTCTTGAATGCCTTCCAGAAGCTGTCGTCATGGATCAGCGTGCTCAGGTTGTCCATTCCGGACCACTTGAAGCCCTTGAAACCCATGATGAAGTTCCAGTCGGAGAAGGTCAGAATCAGCATGCCGATGATCGGGAGCAGGGTCAGGATGGTGACTCCGATCAGCATGGGGCTGACGAACAGGATGCCGGCCCAGTTTTCCTTGCGCTGCAGGTTGCCCGGACGCGGGGCCGATGGGTTCTTGGTTGCACGAGCGGCCAGTGTTTCTGGTTGTCCGGCTCCGGTTTCGGCCATTTTCATGGGGTTCACCTCTTCTTAGGATCTTGTCATGCTCTTATTATAAAAGTCCCGATACCGTTATTTTTACCGCTATTTTGATCAGATCGGATACAATCTTGACTTCATGGAATCGTGCTGCCGGCCGGATGGGCGAAGATCGTACAGGCCGAACGGGAAACAGAAACAAAAAAACCGGAGCAAGGAAATGTCCTTGTCCGGCTGTTGCGGGCGTTCCGCTAAACTAGCAGTCTCTTATATTGGTTGATGACGCTGAAGTGCATGCCTTCATGATACAGGCTGAAGGACAGGAACTCCTCCGGCTTGTGAAGCGTCATCCCGGTAGAGGTGGTGTACGGCTGTGCGATCGATTCCTGGAGCCGGTGCTCGAGAGCGGCGCGGACCCGGGCGGGCTGGCCGGCCAGCATAACCTTTAGCTCCTCCAAGGTGGGGGAGACGGCCCCTTCGGGCGGCGTAAGCGGCGAGGTTCCGTTCCCGAACTGCGCGGGGAAATCCTCCGGGAACTGCAGAGGCAGCCCTACGAAGAAGAGGGCCAGCCGCTCGGCTGCCGTATAGATGTGACCTGCGTGCCAGTGGATCGAGTTGCGGAACCCCTCCGGCACCTGGCGGGCCTGCTCCTCGCCAATTCCCTCAAGCGCCTTCAGCGTCTGTCTCCGAACGAAGTCCAATTGATCGAATAGATAAAGTCCCAACCCCAACACCCCTTCCATCAAGTTATGGGATATTATACCAATGGGCCGGCCCGCAGGCAATCGTCAACTTTACTTGTAAATGAATGTTAATGCATCTTTACATTTACTATTGAATGTGGTATAGTGATTTAATCTACTTGAATCGCACATGCTGAATGCGTTTCAGCCTATCATAGAGCTTTGGAATTTTTGAACAAGGTACCCGATTCACACTGGCGCGGTCATTGGAGCCGCAAGGATGGAAGAGAGGCAGGGCTTTCGTTGTTTTAGGTGTTTCAAGGATTTATAAGCAGCTTCCACATGCAAGAAGGAACAAGTTATGATTAGAGCAAGAGAACGGAATACAGACGATTACGAGTAGAACCCAAGACCATCCCACCCGGGGCATCGCGAGCCCGGACAGGATGGTCTTTCCATTTGGGTGCCGCTACAGCATCTGCCTGTACTGGGACGGGGAGATGCTCATCCAGCGCTTGAACTGCTTGCTGAATTGGGACACATCCTTGTAGCCCAGACGCTCCGCTACCTGTTCGACGGTAAGCCTCCGGTTCACCAGGAGCAGCTTGGCCTCCCGCAGCTTCTGCATGGACAGATACCGGCGGGGAGACATGCCGAACACCATCTTGAAGACGCGGTTGCAGTAGGCGGGGCTGTAGCCCAGCTCCTTGGCGGTCCGTTCGACGCTGACCGCAGCCAGGCTTCCGTCGTCGTCCGGCAGGCTCCGCATGTCCCGGACCGACTTGTCCAGCCGCTCGGCCAACTGCTCCGCCAGGCGCGCCGCTCCCCCGCCGTGGCCGGCTGCCCCGCCCAGGAGCCCCTCCGGCGGATGGGCCATGAGGGCGGTCAAGGCGCCGAACAGCCCGAAGGTCAGGCTCAAGGCCTGGAGCTTCGGGGCTGGCGGGGCCGGGGCGCCGATGCGCTCCGAGCCGATGCGCTCCGAGCCGATGCGCTCTGAGCCGATGCGCTCCAGGATGGGCCGGACCGCTTCCGCCAGCGGGCTGCCCGCTTGGTGGAAGCTCTCGCGAATGCTGCAGAGCGCCTGCCGGAGCAGCGGCTCGTCCACGTCGAAGTGGACGCAGATGTAAGTCATCTCCCGGCCGTCTTCCACGCGGCAGCTGTGTTTTTCCTCCGGCTTCAAGAGCACCACGTCACCCGGCTCCATCACCACGGCTTCTCCGTTAACGACGAAGCGCTGGAGTCCCTCCACCGCCATATTCAGCTCGAACATGGGATGCTCATGCTCCGGGTAGGCCCAGTCCCGGTGTACCTGCCTCCGGTGAAGTGCGAACACGTGCAGCGTCATGCGAAGATCCGGCAGGTGGTCGACGGCCAGGCTGTATTCGTGATCGTCCCCCGGCAGCGGCTGCGAATGGTTGCCCATGGGGCATCCCTCCTTCTCTCATGCTCCCATTATACCGGGGTTGGATGCGGCAAGGGTAGCTTTGCCCAAATTTGAGCGGGATCTGCCCATAGGCTGCCCGCTCTTTCTTCCGTATGATAGGGGCATACTCTATTTCGAAAGGCGGATCCATCCATGCCCCAGAACCTGTTCTTCAATGCCCACCATTCCCCCATCGGCGCCTTCGCCAGCTTCACCCTGGGATTCCCCGGGAATGGCGGCGGCTTCGACCTGGAGAGAGCCCAGCCCCCCAAGGAGAGTGTCTTCCTCGTGCTGGAGGACCTCTCCGGCGGCAGCTACCGGGCCTTGCCCTTCTATGAGAACGGCGAGGACGAGAGCAAGCGCTACGATATGGAAAAAGCCGGCCAGCCCGACCTGGCTCCCCCCATCCTGAGAACCTTCCCCCGGGAAGAGATCGCCCGGGATTTCCGGCTCGGCACGGACACCTGGACGGCCGGAGATCTGGTCTTCCGCCTCTATTCCCAGGCGCGTAACGTTCCGGACCCGGAGACGGCAGCTGCCGAGGAGCTGAAGGACGTATTGGTGCCGGCGGTTCTGGCGGAGCTCACGGTGGACAACTCCAAGGGCACCCGGGTGCGCAGAGCCCTCTTCGGCTACAAGGGCAGCGACCCGTACAGCGTCATGCGGCGCTTGGATCCGGAGGAAGGCGGGAGCCTGACCGGAGTCGGCCAAGGCCGCCATACGGCCATCGTCACCACCGATGATGGGGTCCGGGCCGTGCAGCATTTCAGCATGGAGCGGATTCTGAAGACCGTCCATGAGGAGAACTACAAGTTCGGCCTGGGCGGTACGGCCGCGCTGCTGATGGAGGTTCCGGCGGGTGAAGTCCGGACTTACCGGTTCGCGCTCGTCTTCCACCGGGAAGGCTTCGTGACGACGGGCATCGATGCTGCCTATTGGTATACCCGGTATTTCGACCGGCTGGAGACAGCGGGGCAGTATGCGATGGAGCGCTTCGACGTCCTGAAGGCTTCGGCGCTTGCGGCAGACCGCCGGCTGGCGGAGTCAGGGGCCGGTCTGAATGAAGATCAGGCCTTCATGCTGGCCCACGCCATCCGGAGCTACTTCGGCAGCACCCAGCTGCTGGACTGGGAGGGCCGTCCCTTCTGGATCGTCAACGAAGGCGAATACCGGATGCTCAACACCTTCGACCTGACCGTGGACCAGCTCTTCTTCGAGATGCGAATGAACCCCTGGACGGTCAAGAACGAGCTGGACCTCTATGCGGAACGCTACAGCTACCGGGATCAGATCCGCTTCCCGGGAGACGACCGGCTGTATCCGGGCGGAATCAGCTTCACCCATGACATGGGTGTCGGCAATGCGGTGTCCCGGCCGGCCTACTCCTCCTACGAGCAGGCGGGACTGGACGACTGCTTCTCCTATATGACCCATGAGCAGCTGGTCAACTGGGTGCTGTGCGCAGCCGTCTATGCCCACAAGAGCGGAGACGGAGCATGGCTCCGGAGCCGGATTCCGCTTCTCCGGGACTGCCTCGACAGCATGATGAACCGGGATCATCCCGATCCGGAGCAGCGCAACGGCATCATGGGGCTGGACAGCTCCCGCTGCAAGGGCGGAGCGGAGATCACCACCTATGACAGCCTGGACGTCTCCTTGGGCCAGGCCCGGAACAACATCTACATCGCCGGCAAATGCTGGGCCGCCTACCTGGCGCTGGAGCGGATCCTGCGGGAGCACGGGGACGCGGCCGGCGCGGAAGCGGCTGCCAAGCAGGCCCGGCGTTGCGCGGACACCATCGTATCGCATGCGACCGCAGACGGGTACATCCCCGCCGTGGTGGGCGAGGGCAACGACTCCCGGATCATCCCGGCCATCGAGGGGCTCATCTTCCCCTACGAGCTCGGCATGCCGGAGGTGCTGGAGGCCGACGGCCCTTACGGGGAGCTGATCCGGGCCTTGAAGCGCCACCTGGCCACGGTGCTGGTCCCCGGCACCTGCCTCTTCGCGGACGGAGGCTGGAAGCTCTCCTCCACCAGCGACAACTCCTGGCTCAGCAAGATTTACCTGTGCCAGTTCATCGCGCGGCGGATTCTGGGCCTCCCCTGGGAGCAGCAGGGACGGCGGTCGGATGCCGCCCATGCCGCCTGGCTGACCGACCCGAAAAACGCCTTCTGGAGCTGGAGCGACCAGATTCTGGCGGGCACGGCCGTCGGCAGCAAGTACTACCCCCGCGGCGTCACCGCCGTGCTGTGGCTGGAGGAGTAGGCAGGCTCGAGGCGTAACAGCCGGCTCCGGAGCAGCTGTGGGTGCGGGAGAAGAGCAGAAGCTTTGGAGGTCTGGCGCAGTCTGGGCTGGTGCATGTGGGTCGCAACGAAGCCGTCGGGGGGTCCGACGGCTTCGTTGTGCTTCAATGTGTGTGCATATGCGTCGGCCCCCTCTTTCTCCGACCGCTCCTCACTTAAGGCTACCTGCCGCCTTAAATCGACCGCTTCCTCCCGGCGCTCTGAGTTAAGGCTACCAGACGCCTTATCTGCTCTTTGAGCCCCCTCTTCCCTGCACACTCCACATTTAAGGCTTCCCATCGCCTTAAATCTCCCGCTTCCCCCCGGCGCTCTGAGTTAAGGCTTCCAGACGCCTTAACCATGGCCGACTGACGGATCCATTCCGCACGGGGGCATGCTCACGAACGAAAAAACCGCAGACCTCTCATAAGAGATCTGCGGCTTTTCGTTCCATTAGGCAGCTCGGCTAGAAGGAGCTGAAGGTTTTTTCCACTTGGGCTAGCATGCCCTTGCGGGTGTCGTCCGTCGCCACGGTGGTGACGCCGCCGAACAGATAATGCTCCACCACCTGAACGCCGCAGAAGTCGAAGATGCCTCCGCTTGCGGTCTGGCGCAGGGATGCGTTCATCCCGATGGACTCGTAGATGTCTCCGGGGGTGCCGTAGGTGTTGATGATGACCCCCTTCTTGCCGGTGAAGAGCTTGTCGATGCCTCCCTGGCTGTTGTACTGGTACGCGAAGCCATAGGAGAAGGTCCGGTCCACATACCCCTTCAGAATAGCCGGCATGCCCGTCCACCAGATCGGGTAGATGAACGTAATGACATCCGCTTGGGCCAGATACTCCTGCTCGGTCTTGATGTCGGACGGAGCCTGTCCCTCCCGCAGCGCCGCCGTGTCCGCCTCGGACAGCACAGGGTCAAAGCCCAGCTTGTACAGATCGCGCACATGGACCTCATGTCCCTTCGCCTTCAACGCGCCGACGGCCGTGTCCAGGATGGCATTGTTGAAGCTGCCCGCATGCGGATGTGCATACACAATCAGATGGTTCATTCCGGAAATCCCTCCATAGATGGCAAAGTGTGGTCATGACCATTTTTGCCTATTTCGAAGCGGTTATTCTTCGTCTCCCCTATGGATTCTGGCTGAAAATCCGGCGGTACTCCTGCGGGGTCATCCCCGTCTGCTCCCGGAATCGCGCAATGAAATAGCTGCTCTGGGAAAACCCGGCGGCCTCGGCAATCTCCTTTACCGTCCGGCCGGTCGTAACCAAGAGCTGCTTGGCCAGCACCAGCCGGCTCTCCAGAAGCCACTGCATCGGCGTGCGCCCCATAGCTTCATGGAACATGCGGCTGAAATAGTAGGGGCTCAAGCCGGTGAGCCCCGCCATGTCGGACAGCGTCAGCGGCTCCGGACACCGGGTGCGGATGTACTCCGCCGCCTCCCGCATGCGGGCCCGCTTGTCCAATCCCGCAGGCAGGCCCAGCGGCTCCGCACGGTGCGCCAGCTCCGCCAGCAGCTCGTACAGGCGCGAAGCCAGCTGCACCTCGCTACGGCTGTCATAAGACGCGGCCAGCTCCAGGATGGCGCCGGCCAGCCGCTCCAGCTTGGGGACGTCTCCGAACTCGAACAGCCAGACGGAGGAGGTCCCCCGCCCGTTCAGCAGGCGGTCCATCCCTTCCCCGGCTGTATGAACCCAGAAGACGTCCCAGGGGTTCTCCGGATCGGTCCCGTAGTCCTGCTCCAGCCCGGGGCCATAGTAGAAGCCCGTACCCGCCGTCAGCCTGCGGGGGGAGCCTTTTTCCAATACCCAGCCTTGGCCTCCAAGCACCAGATGCAGATTGCCCTGCTGCAGCTGTCCTCTCGGACGGTGCTCCCTATGCTCCGGAAAGCCGGCGTACCGCCCGGTCATATCGGGAAACCCCGTATAGCGCTTGTACAGCGGCTCGGGCAGCACATGATGAATTCTCAACTTCCCGCCCCCTTCCGCAAGCGTGCCCCTTATCGCAAGAAACTGATATCCCATCGCAAAATGATGTTATTTACACTCTATTGTAAAGGTTTAGAATGAGAGCATAAAGGAAAAAATCCAGCAATATTCTTATACCTGTTGCAGTGGAGGCGAAAGGACATGACCGGTAAAGCATGTGCGGTACAGCAGTTTGAATTGGGGGTGTGCTATTACCCCGAGCAATGGCCCGAGGCTATGTGGGAGGACGATTACCGCCGGATGCGGGAGCTAGGGTTTACGATCGTGAGAATGGGAGAGTTCGCTTGGAATGTGTTCGAGCCGGAGGAGGGAGTGTATGACTTCGGCTTGTTCGACCGCGCTATTGCTCTGGCGCACCGGCACGGGTTAAAGGTTATTCTCGGCACCCCGACCGCCACTCCTCCGGCCTGGCTCACCCACCGCCACCCGGAGGTGCTGAACGCCTCCAAGGAAGGGGTGCTGTACCGGCACGGCATGCGCCGGCACTACAATTACAGCAGCCCCGTCTACCGGGAATATTGCGCAAGGATCACCCGATCCATGGCCGAGCATTACGCGGACCACCCGGTCGTAGTAGGCTGGCAGATTGACAATGAGTTAAACTGCGAGATCCAGGTGTTCTACTCCGAGGCGGACCACGCCGCTTTCCGGATGTGGCTGCAGAACAAATACGGCACGCTTGCGGCCTTGAACGAGGCTTGGGGCACCGTCTTTTGGAACCAAGGCTATTCGGATTGGGAGCAGATCCATCTGACCCGGCCCACCCCGGCGGACTCGGTTAATCCCCACCTGGCGCTGGATGAGAAGCGTTTTATCTCCGACAATACGATTTCCTTCGCCCGGCTGCAGGCTCAGATCATCCGGGAGCTTGCTCCGAAGCAGTGGATCACGACCAACGGCCTGTTCGGTCATCTGGACAGCCACGCCTTGACCGGCGAGCTGCTGGACTTCTTCTCCTATGATTCCTATCCGAACTTCTCCACGATCTGGAACGATGCGGACCGGGATACGCCGATGCTTGACCGGACCGTCTCCTCCACCCTGTCCAGGGTCCGCTCCATCTCGCCGAACTTCTGCATTATGGAGCAGCAATCCGGTCCCGGGGGCTGGGTGAACCGGATGGCGCAGCCCTCTCCCAAGCCGGGCCAGATGCGGCTGTGGACCTACCAGTCCGTCGCCCATGGGGCGGATATGCTGCTCTACTTCCGCTGGCGGACGGCCACCTTCGGCACGGAAATCTATTGGCACGGCATCAACGACTACCACAACCGGCCCAACCGCCGTGTTGCGGAAGCGGCGGCCGTCGGCCGGGAGTTGGGGCGGCTCGGGGCCGACATCGCCGGCTCCCGCTATGCGGCGGAGGCAGCGATGGTGCGGGACTACGCCAACGAGTGGGACGGCGAGCTGGACGTATGGCACGGGCCGCTGCGGGAGGAGAGCGAGTACGGCTGGACGAAGGCTCTGCAGCTCGCGCACATCCCCTTCGACTTCGTGTATATGCGGGAGGAAACGGCGCTTGAAGAGCTGACCCGGTACAAGGTTCTGGTCTATCCCCACCCGGCGATTATGACGGAGAGGACGGCCGACCTCCTGAAGCAGTATGTGGCCGGCGGCGGCAAGCTGCTCTTCGGCGCACGCACTGGCTACAAGGATGAGCGTGGCCACTGCCGAATGGCGCCGTTCCCCGGTCCCGTTGCGGACCTGTGCGGGGTGACGGTAGAGGACTTCACCCTGCTGAACGGCGCCGATTCGGCAGCGACGCCCCTGAGCTGGGTGAACGGCCTGAGCGGAACGGAGACCCCGGCCCGCGCCCACCGCTTCAACGACATTCTCCGGCCGGAGGCGGATACGGCGGAGGTGCTGGCCGAGTACGCCGCTGACTACTACGCCGGGATGCCGGCCTTGACCTGCAACCGGTACGGCAGCGGGGAGGCTTACTACTACGGCGCAGCTTACAGCCGCGAGGTGGCCCAAGCCCTGATCGGGCGCTTGGGTCTGGAGCCGGCTGCCGCAGGCTGGTGCGAGCTGCCGCCCGAAGTCGAGATCGCGGTCCGGGTGAAGGACGGCCGGCGGTTCGCATTCCTGCTGAATTATGCGAACCGCGAGGTAGAGGCCCGGCTGCTCCAGGAAGCCGACGATTTGCTGGAGGGCGTGCGCCTGGCCGGCGGCAGGCTGGCCCTCCCGCCCTACGGCGTCAAGGTGCTGGAGCTGAAGTAAGTTCATCGCAGCCGGGAGCTAGCCGCTCCCGGCTGCAGTTATTTTCGAGCTCCATACTACCGTCACCTCCCCCTCCAAATCCTGCACTTTATCCAACAATCCCGCCTCCAAACGGCCACCTCCCGCCTACTCCTGCTCCCCCCAACGCCAAAAGGAGCTTGCCCCCGGGGCAAGCTCCTTCTCTTCCACCTTGCGGTTACTCCGCCTTCTCCTCCGCCGCTTCGCCTCTCGGGACGAACGGGGCGGCGACCACCTCGTCGGGGTGGGTCAGCACGTGCAGGTCTGCGGGCACCGGCAGGTCCCGCACCAGCACGGCCCTGCTCTGACGGACCGGAGCCAGGTCAAGCGGAACGGCTTCCGGGATCCGGTCCGGCAGCCCCTCCACGAGCAGCTCGTGGAGAAACATTTGATAAGGGATGATCTTCCCCTCCGGATCGGGCAGGGGCGTAAGGGGAACGTGGGCCCGGACCCGCTCGGTCAGGTCGACCAAATGCAGGTCCACGGCGCGGATGGTATGGTCCAGAGGGTCCCGCTGCACATCGTGCACCACCACGCTGCGGAACGCGTAGCCCGGCATGTCCAGCGCCAAGAGCGCATTGGGATGCTGCAGGGCCAGCTGCACTTCCTTCTGATCCAGTGCAATGGGCAGGGGATCCATCGTTTTGCCGTAGATCACGGCCGGAACCTTGCGGCTTAGCCGGAGCTGGCGGGTTGCGGAACGGGTGAAGCTGCTGCGGATTTCGGCTTTCAGGGTCATCGTCATGGGGGTTGCTCCTCCTTCAAGGTAATCGGGCCCGAACACCTTGCCATACGTAACGCTGTCTTCCGGTTTCACTTCCTTTATCCTGGATTCGGAACGCCCTGGCGGGTGTTCGCCCGGATGGATACCGCTTACCCGTCCATTGTACCACTTCCAGCCCTCCCCATCCGGAGAGGGAGCCCGGATATTCCCCCGTCTCCACCCAAGAAAGACGGAATACCCCGATTACGCGGGGACATTCCCATCCTTTTCACGCTTTACTTCAGCCCGGTCATCGCCACGCCCTCGATGGACTGCTCCGGTGCCCTCAAACTGTAGCGCAGCTCACATAATAAGTCTCCGGCACCGGAGGAATGACGGATGGTGTCAGAGTGGAGAACGCTTCCAACCGGGACTAAACGAATAGCCGAAGCCACATTCACCACGCCAGTTTGACGAATAGGACCTGTCCCGGACCTCGGATGCCGCCGAACAAGCCAGACCGGAGGGAGCCGAAGGAACCTTGAGGAGACCCCGCCGGTGCTATAAAGTTAACCTCGCAGAACCGGTATGCATCACTTCACACGTATGGGAGGTTATTTCATTGTTTCAAGTCCATTCAAGTTCCCCAGGAAAGACCCGTTTCAACATGCTGTCCGCCGCCCTGCTGTCGGCCGCTCTCCTGCTCCCGCCGGTGCAGGGGGTTGTGAAGGCCTCCGGCACCTCCGGCGTCATTGACTTCGCCTCCACCTACGCCAGCGTCGTGGAATCCGAAGGCGTCGTCTACCTCGATCTTGTGCGCACCGGAAGCACCTCCGGCGAGATCACCGTGCCGTATACGGCCTTGGATGGCTCCGCCTCCGCCTGGAGCGACTTCGGTGCTGTCTCCGATACGGTCACGTTCGCCGACGGAGAAGACCGGAAGACCATCGCCATTCCCATCTATGACGATACCGATATGGAAGGCAGCGAGGATTTTACCGTGGCCCTCGGCACGCCGACGGGCGGAGCCGTCCTCGGTCCAGGCAGCGCCGCAGGAGTCACCATCGAGGACGACGACTATTGGATTCCCGACCCGGCAGGCGTCCTGCAGCTGGAGAAGAGCGCCTACACGGTCCATGAAGGCGAAAGCTTCCTGAGCTTCAACGTGTACCGCACGGACGGGGCCGGCGGCCAAGTCAGCGTCGACATCGGCGTCAGCAGCGGCTCCGCCATGGAAGGGCAGGATTACAGCGTGTTCTACCAGACGCTGACCTTCAACGAAGGAGAGACGTGGAAATCCTTCGGGATCGACATCCTCGACGACCAGGAGGTGGAAGGCGACGAATCCTTCGGCGTCACGCTCCACAACCCTACAGGCGGAGCGGTTGTCGGACCTCTGGGTTCAGCCGGAGTGACGATTCTGGATAACGACGTAGAGCTTCCGCCGCAGTACGGAACGCTCCAGCTGGAGAGCACCGATGCTTACGTGAACGAGCAGGACGGCACCGTGCAATTGACCGTGGTCCGCTCGGACGGCTATGACGGCACGGTCTCGGTGGATTATGCCGCCGGAAGCGGAACGGCCGTGGAAGGCGAAGACTTCGAGAAGGCCGCCGGCACCCTCGTGTTCCCGGACGGGGAAACGTTCGGAACCCTAACCCTTCCGCTGGTTAACGATACGGTCCGGGAGGATCCGGAGGAATTTCGCCTCACCCTGAGCAATCCTATGGGAGGCGCCGTACTGGGCCCGAACTTCACCGCCAGGATCCACGTCAGTGACGACGACGACGAGTGGCTGCCGGATCCGGCCGGCGTGCTGCAGCTCGAAGCGGCCCAAGCCACGGTCCATGAAGGCGAAAGCTACGCCGTCTTCCAGGTCACCCGCACCGACGGGGCCGGCGGGGAAGTAACCGTCGATTACAGCATCGGCGGCGGCACCGCCCAGGAAGGGCAGGATTACGAAACTGCCGGCGGTACCCTGGTGTTCCAGGAAGGCGAAACCGTCAAGAGCATCGGGGTACCTCTGCTGGACGACTACGACTATGAAGGCGCTGAAACCTTTACCGTCATGCTGTCCAATCCCGGGGGAGGCGCAGTACTCGGCGCCTTGACCGCAACGGAGGTCACCATTGCGGACAATGAAGCCGCTCCCCTTCCCACGGGTACCGTTCAATTCGAGCGGAAAGCGCTGAAGGTCAAAGAAATGAAGGATTCCGTCACTCTGAAGGTATCACGCACCGGCGGCACCTCCGGACCGCTGTCCGTAGACTATGAGACCGTGGATGGCACGGCTCAAGCGGGAACGGACTATACCGCTGTTCAAGGGACCCTCGTATTCGGAGACGGTGAGATGGTGAAGACCATCTTCATCCCGCTGCTGGATGACCGCAAGCGGGAGGGGAACGAGGAATTCTCCGTCCGGCTGTTCGCCACTGCCTCCCAGGAGCGGGGCAAAGGAGCCGGAACCGTCATGACGGTCACGATCATGGACAACGATAGATAGGAGTGCACACCCCTATCTGCTGACCCGCAGCCACTGCCGCACCTGGTCAGCCGGTCCCGGCTACTTCCTCCACGCATGCGTGCTCGGCGTCGGGAACGCCTTCATCTGCATCCGGATTGTGGCTCCATCCTTCAACGACAATGGGGACCCTTGATCTCGGAAGCCGCCTTCGGTCCGAGATCTAAGGTCCCGTTTTGTAGTTGTAACAGGAACCGTTTTCCTGTGGATTGGAGTCCGGACTCACGCGACCACCTCAGAAGGATTTTGACGAAATTTGTCGAATATTAGACAAACATCCACCTGAGCAGGAGAGAAGCCGTATGATTGCCACCCTACCCAACGCCACGATTCTGATCGTCGACGATCATTCCGTCAACACCCAGTTTCTGTCCGAGCTGCTCCGAACCGCCGGCTATGACCTGCTGCACCTGTGCAACGATGCCCGGGAAGCGCCCGAGCTCTTCCGCATACATACGCCCGATCTGGTCCTCCTCGATTTGGAGATGCCCCATCTGGACGGTTATCAGCTGATGGAGCTCTTTCGTAGAGAGACCCCCGATTCCGACTATCTGCCCGTCATCGTCTTGACTGCCCATGCAGAGCAGGAGCATAAGATCCGCGCGCTGAAGGCCGGCGCCCAGGACTTCATCCACAAGCCCATTGACAGTCTGGAGGTGCTGCTGCGCATCCGCAACTTCCTCAACATCCGTCTGCTCCAGAACTCTCTTCGGGAGCACAACCAACTGCTGGAGGACCGGGTCCGCGACCGTACCCGGCAGCTGATGGAAGCCCAGCAGGAGATCATCTACCGTCTGGGGAAGGCCGCCGATTACCGGGATACGGATACCGGCAACCACATCTACCGCATGAGCCGCTATACCGGCGTATTGGCCCGAGCCGCAGGCTATCCGGAGGAGGTGGCCCTGGATCTGGAAACGGCCAGCACCCTGCATGACATCGGGAAGATCGGCATTCCCGACTCCATCCTGCTGAAGCCGGGTCCCCTGTCCCCTCCGGAGCGGGCGCTCATGGAAAGCCACACCTTGATCGGCTCCAGTCTGCTGGCTGACAGTGGGCAGCGGATGATTCAATTGGCGGAGACCATCGCCCGCGCTCATCACGAGAGATGGGACGGCACCGGATACCCCAAGGGGCTGAAGGGCAAGGAGATCCCGAAGGAGGCCCGTATCTGTGCCATCTGCGACGTATTCGATGCGCTGACGTCCGAACGCCCCTACAAAAAAGCCTGGACCACCGAAGAGGCCCTGACCCGCATGCAGGAAAGCTCCGGGTCCCACTTCGACCCGGAGCTGTTGGAGCTGTTCATATCCGTACTTTCCGATATTGAGGAGATCCGCTTATCTTACAAGGATGACCGGTCCGTATCCAGATAAGGTGACAACTGGTCGATGAGGGCCTTGATATGGAGCGGCTTCGTGATGTAGGCCGTACAGCCCGCATCCATAGCCGCTTGTATGTCCCGCTGAGCCGCAAAAGCCGAGATGACGATGATCGGCAGCTCCCGGTATCGCTCCATGCCCCGAAGCCGCCGGGTCAAGGCGATTCCGTCCAGCACCGGCATCATCACATCGGTCAGGAGCACCTTCGGCATGGTCTCCATGCCGTCCAAGAGCTCGATGGCCTCCAGCCCATCCTGGGCCTGGATCACGCTGCATTGCAGCATCTTGAGAATCTCCTGCAGCAGCTTCATATTGGTCGGGTTATCCTCTACAACCATGACCGTATGGTTCCCCATGTGTTTATCTCCCCCTTAGGCTATGGACATTCTCAGCTTCTCCATCGTTTCCGCCAGCAGCTCCCGGCAAGGGTCCGGTGCCCCCATCTCTCCCAGCAGCTCCTCGCATAGAAGATGCACCGTCCGAAAGCCCAAGGTTAAGGCAACCCCCTTCATAGCGTGTGCATGTCGGCGAACCAGCTCCTTCTCCGAGTCTCCCCAATTCCACTGGCTTAGACATGCCTCCATCTCCCGGATCCGTTCTTCGGAATCGGCCCGGAACAGAACCTGCGCATCTCGAATGATCACCTCCAGGCGATCTTCCCATTCCTTGGACCCGATCTCCATCATCGTCCCTTCTCCCTCTCTCTTGCGTTTAGAGTTCGATCCAGAATCGGCTGCCCTCATGCGGACGGCTCTCTACACCGATCCGTCCACCCATGCCCTCTACAATCTGCTTGGCAACCGTAAGTCCGATGCCGGTTCCTTCGATGACGGTACCGGCCGGTGCCTCCACCCGATGGAACGGAGCGAAGATCCGCTCCAGCTCCTCCTCCGGAATTCCGATTCCCGTATCAGCCACCTCGATTCGGAGCCTATCCCCGGACTGATCCAAGACCACCCGTACATGACCGTTTCTCTTGTTGTACTTGATGGCATTGGAGAGCAGATTCAGCAGCACCTGCTTCAACCGGGTCCGGTCGGACCGGATGTCCCCCTCCAGCCGGTTATCCAGATGAACGTCAATGCCGTTGCGAATCGCCAGTCCTGCCACCAGGGCCATACATTCCTCCGCTACCTCCCCGAGGGAGAAGAGTTCCAGGGCAAGCTCCGAGGCCCCCGATTCGATTCGGGACAGATCCAGCACCTCATTGATCAGCGACAGCAGATGCTCGCCGGCGCGGATAATCTCCCGGACCTGGTCCAGCTCGTTCGGCGACAGTCCCCCGTCCAAGTTCAACTCCAGCAGCTGTGCGAACCCCAGGATGGCGTTCATGGGGGTCCGAAGCTCATGGCTCATGCGGGAGAGGAAGTCGCTCTTGGCTCTGCTGGCCTGCTCCGCTGCCTCCTTGGCCGATACGAGCCGGTCCCGGTAGCGGCCCAGCTCCTCGCCCATCCGTACGATATTGGCCCCCGTCTCGTTCAATTCCACGATGGGGGAGGCAAGCAGCTCCTGGCGATAGTGCCCTTGACTGATCTCCCGCACAACCCGGTTCATGCTGACCAAGGGCTCCGTCACCTTGTGGCTGGAGCGTCTTGCCATCCAGAGCAGGTAGAGGAAGAAGGTGATATAGAAGAGAATAAGTCCGGCCAGCATCCAAGTCCCGACGGTAAACAGCTTGATCTTCAGGGAGTTGGGCACCGCATAGATTTTCGCTTCCGGCACCAGCACCATCAGCTTCCAGTCGATCCCCGGAATGGTGGACCAGGAGGCCAGCCGTTTCTTTCCGTTAAGCTCGACGCGGACAAGACCTTCGGCCTGTTCCCGGATCTGCTCCCTCCATGGGGCCAGCTCCGGACGGCTGTAGAGGTTGAACTTCTCCGGCTTGAAGGTGTCCTGGCGGATCGCTTCATCGTAGTGATGGGTCGTCAGCTCGCTCAGTCCCCAATCCTCCTCTCCCCGGTTGGGCAGGGCCAGGATCGTTCCGTCCTGTGACACCAGCACCCCGTATCCTTCCCAGGGAATGGCCAGCTCCGTGACCTGCTTGGCGAAGGTATCCACGGTCACATCCAGGCCCACCACCGCTTCGAGAACGCCGTCCCGGTATACCGGCGCGATGCTGGAGGCCATCCAGCCGTTGCCTGCAGGATCCAGATAGGGGCTGGTCCACTTCACCTCCTTGCCCGGATTGTGCTCCAGGTCCGCCTCGTAGTAGAAATTATAGGTTGGGATATCCATCTTCATCGGATATTGAGACAAGGCGTCGATATACGGATAGATGATGTTCAAGGAATCGGAGGTATTCACATAGATGGCGGCTGCCAACGGCTCGCTGGCTATCAAGTCCTTCATGAGACTCTGGGTGCGCAGCAGCCGGGATACCTTGTTCTCTTCCCCGGGACCGACCTTCGCCAGCCCGCTATAAAAGACAGCGGCGCCTCCGTCCCTCCGGTCGCCGGCCGTATAATAGGCCCCCTCCGGATGATGCTGCAGCCGGTCCCGGTCCTGGTCCTCCAGAACGGCGGGAAGCTCGAAGGCCGAAGTGACTTGTCGCTGATACAGGAGCGTCATATTCGAGATGGACTTCAGCCGGTTCTGAATGACCGCACCCTCCCGGTCGGCGATCCGTACCAGCTCATCGGATGCGGTCTGTGCAAGCGCCCGGACGTTCTGATCCTTCACCCAATCATTAGCGAAGAAGTATACGGCAATGAATACGAACTCTACCAGAATGAGCGGAATCAATGCCGTTCGGACGGTCGACAGGAAAAACCAGCGGGACAGCGTCCCGCTCTTATTCGGCTTCTTCACGGCACTCATCCTTTCGAGGGTGTGGGTTACCCTGCCAACGGATTAGGAACGCAGTTCCCTCCCCCAATCGGCTCTCTACGCTTATGGTACCTCCCATCAGCTCGACCAGATGCTTGCTGATGCTTAAGCCGACGCCGATGCCCTCCACTCCCGTCATGCTGTGGAACCGGGTATAGGGCTCGAACAAGGAGGGGAGATCCTCCTCACGGATCCCTAACCCCGTATCCTCGATCCGGACGGTACACCCTTCTGCGGCATCGCGTGCAAGATGCAGGGATACGGCTCCCCCAGGCCGGTTATACTTCAATGCATTGGACAGCAGGTTCAGGAGAACCTGCTTCAGCCTTACCCGATCCGCCCGGACGCAGATTTCGGCCTCCTGTACCGTCAGCTGCAGCTTCACCCGCTTCTCCTCGGCCAAGGGCTTCACGAAACCCATGCAATCACGAAGCTCCTGCTCCAGGTCGACGGAAGTAAGCTCCAGCGGAAGCTTGCCGATCTCGATTCGGGACAGATCCAGAATGTCATGGATTAGAGCCAGCAGATGCTCCCCGGCATGGATGATCTCCTCGGTCTTGTCAAGCTGCTCCGGATGCAGCCTGGGCTCCGACAGCTGCAGGAGTTGGGAAAACCCCAGAATGGCGTTGAGCGGAGTCCGAAGCTCATGGCTCATCCGGGTGATGAAGACCGACTTGGCCCGGTTGGCCTTCTCCGCTTCCTCCTTCGCCCGGAGCATGGATTCCTCCAGCTCCGTGCGCTCCGTGATGTCCGTCAAGGTGCCGGAGGTCCCCACAATCCGGTCCTCCTCATCCAGCGTCAGCCGGGCGTGGACCTCCACGTGACGGTAACCGCCATCCTTGGTCACATACCGGACCACATGGCGGCAGTACTCCTTTTCCCTCCGGATTAAGGGCAGGAACAGAAGCGTATTCCTCTCCCGGTCCTCGGGATGCACATAGTCCAGGAACGGTTGGCCCAGACTTTCCTGAACCGTAAAGCCCGTGACCTCCGTCCAGGACCGATTGAGAAAGGTCCACAACCCCTGCGCATCGGTCTGGAAGATCACTTCCTTAATCTGATTCACGAGAGTCCGGTAACGATTCTCGCTATCCGTCAGGGACAGCTCCGCCAGCTTCTGTTCGGTTATATTTTGCGCATACCAGGTTACGCCCTCTACTCGGTTCTCTCTCTTGACCGGATGGTAGGACGCGGTTAGCCAATAGCTGCCGCCGTCAAAAGAAACGCAACGAACGGCGGTAAAGGTCTCCCCCCGGAAGGCTCTCTCCAGATCCGCCAGCCAGCAATCGTCGCGGACAGGATCCAGCATCTCCCGCAAGGACGCCCCGAAGCGGACCTTGCCCCCCAACCGTGCTTCCACGATCCGTTTGAACGCAGAATTAAACATGGTCAGCCGGTAATCGCTATTGAGCGAACAGATCAGTTCGCTCGCATTCTCGATCAGCGTCATCATGGCGTGCCGCTGCTGCTCATAGACGGCTTGACGGGCTTCGTGCTCCTCGAAGGCATAGCTCAGCTCCTCCAGCCAGGCGGAGGGAAGTCCGGCGGAATCAATCCCGTGCCGCTTGAACTGCTCCTTCAACTTGTGGTGGACCATTTTTTAGCCTCCTTCGGAATAGGTTTGTTCTATAATTCGACACAATTCTACAAAATCCTCTATCGCTGTATCCTCGCACTTGCCGTCTCCGCGTCATATGATGGGGTAACATCATTGCAAAGGAGCCCTGCCATGGAGTATCTGGATATGCTTGCCAAGCTAGGGATCGGAAATGCCCACCCGGGCGGATTCGCCGCTACCCTGAAGCAGTTCGAGATGTACCCCCTCTCTCCCTCATCGCGGATTCTGGAGGTCGGATGCGGCACCGGCAGAACCGCCTGCCATGCGGCGGCGCTGGGGCATGAGGTCACCGGCCTAGATATCCGCCCGGATATGATCGCCAAGGCCAAGCTGCGGGCCGAGGAGGGCAAGCTACCGGTCCGCTTCATGACCGGCGATGCGGCCGCCCTCCCCTTCCCCGATGGCTCCTTCGACACCGTCCTGGTAGAATCGGTCACCGTTTTCGCCGATACGGCGGCCGCCTTGTCCGAATACCTCCGGGTACTGCGGCCGGGGGGGCGGCTTTTTGACCGGGAGATGGTGCAGAGAGGCCCGATCCCTCCGGATATCCGGGAGGAGATCATCGGGTTCTACCGGATGCGGAATCTGTGGGACAAGGAGGCTTGGACTCGCGGCCTGCAATCGGCCGGTTTCGCAGCCTTCCAGATCGACGGACCCTTCCCGTTCCCGGAGGCCAGCGACGACCTGACCGAACACCCCGACCCGGAGCAGCAGATTGATGCCGGTTCCTTCCTGGACCCCGTCCTGTGGGAGGTTACGAGAAAGTACCACGAGATCATGGAGCGGTACAACGAGTATATCGGCTACGTCCTACTAGTTGGTACAAAATAGGACTTCACCATTTTATGGGCGAGTGCATATGGTAAAGGGAATCTTCCAAAGGAGATGTTCATCCGATGAGCTTCCAAATGACCGGTGCCCCGCAAACCCATGTGGTGTACAAAGCCGAACCCAGCATGATGCACCATCTGAAGTCCATGCGCGACCACCTGCACCATCTCTGTAAGATGTACATGAACCATCGGGTTCGGATCGAAACCATGGACGGACACGTCTATGAGGGCTATATCGTCCATTGCGACAAGGGACTCCTCTACCTGAGTACGACACAGCCGGGACATCCCGGGACTCACGGAGGAGGGCAGCATGGGGGACACCGCCCGCTCAATCCGTCCTCGGCGTACTATTACAACAACGTCATTCTGCCCTTGGTTCTGTACGAGCTGCTTGTCATCACCCTGATGCTGATCTAAGCCGGCCGTAGATCCAACGGACAGGATCGCATGGAAACAGCCCGGAGGGATATCCCTCCGGGCTGTTGGCGTTACGATTCGTATAGGGGCCGCAGCTCGAACCGGGCTTAATAAATGAAAAAAAGAGCCTCGGATTCGAGGCTCTTCTCTCTGCCGCCTTCATCTGGCATTAGATGAAGAAACCGGCGGACAGCACGATGACCAGCAGAATGAACAACACCAGAACAAACGCAGTGGAGCTTCCATATCCGGGAGTACCGACAACAGCCACGATGACCCCTCCTTTCTGCATTCCTGATATAACAATATGTGCCGGAGGGCCATCTGGTATGGACGAATACCCAGAGCATAAAGCCCAAATGCCCGGATCCGAGTGGGATCCGGGCTATAAGGACCTATCGCCGGTCAGACGATCGTATATGTTCTCCCGGCCTCCGCCGTAAAGGGGGGAATCTCCCATCCCTCCGCCTTGATCCGGCACAAGCCGTTCTGCACGGCCGTAACCTTCGCCTCCGTCAGCCTCCCGTTCTCCCAGGCCATATCCACCGTGAAGCCGCCCCGGGCGCGCAGTCCCCGGACATACCCGCAGTTCCATTCCGGCGGGAGGGCGGGAAGCAGCTGCAGGAAGCCGTCATGGCTCTGGAGCAGTGCCTCCGCGATACCCGCCGCGCCGCCGAAATTGCCGTCGATCTGGAACGGCGGATGGTTATCGAACAGGTTCGGCAAGGTGGAATGGGAGAGCAGCGCCTGAACATTCTCCCCCACCTTGCCGGCATCCCGGAGCCGCGCCCAGAAGTTGATGATCCAGGCCCGGCTCCAGCCGGTGTGCCCGCCTCCGTTGGCAAGCCGGCGCTCCAGGGTTACCCGGGCCGCCGATGCCAGCTCGGACGTCTCCTCCACGGAGAATTGGCGGCCGGGATAGAGGCCGAACAGATGGGAGATATGCCGGTGGCCCGGCTCCTTCTCCTCATAATCCTCCATCCACTCCTGGATCTGTCCGTACTTGCCGATGGCCGGCTGCGGGAGCCGCTCCAGAGCCTGGGACAGCTCCTGGCTGAAGCCGGCGTCCTGTCCCAGGATTCCGGCCCCCTCGATGCAGGCAGTGAAGAGAGCCTGGATGATCTGGAAGTCCATGGAGGCTCCGGCGCACATGACTCCCGATTCTCCATTCGGCAGCATATAGGTATTCTCAGGGGACACGGAGGGGCAGGTGATCAGACGCCCATCCGGACTCTCCATCAGATAATCCAGGAGGAACAAGGCGGCCTCCTTCATGGTCGGATAGGCCCGGGCGAGGAAGGCGGCATCCCTCCCGTATTCGAAGTGCTCCCACAGGTGCAGGCACAGCCATGCGGCGCCCATCGGCCAGAAGGAGGCGGGCAGATAGGTATCCTGCGGTGCCGTATCCGCCCAGATGTCCGTATTGTGATGCGCCGTAAAGCCGCGGCATCCGTACATGGTCTCCGCCGTAACGCGGCCCGGCGCGCGCATTCTCTCGATATGCTCGAACAAGGGCAGATGGCATTCCGCCAGATTGGCGTTCTCCGCCAGCCAATAATTCATCTGGAGGTTGATATTGATCGTGAACTTGCTGTCCCAAGGCGGCCGGAAGCTGTCGTTCCAGATGCCCTGCAGGTTGGCCGGAAGAGAACCAGGCCTGCTGGAAGAGATTAGGAGATATCTTCCGTACTGGAAGTAGAGCGCGGCAAGCTCCGGATCATCCGCTCCCTGCCGAACCCGTTCGAGCCGCCGGTCCGTGGGAAGCTCCTCTGTCTCGGGCTGCCCCTTCCCCAGAGCCAAGTCGACTCTCCCGAACAAGGAACGGTAATCCGAGGTATGCCTGTCCAGCAGCTCCGTATAGGTCCGGCTCGCAGCCATCTCCAGCTTGCCCTTGCAATCCGCCTCCGGGTCTTCAAACCGGAAGCTGGTCCCGCCGGCCAACAGAAGCGTCACACTGTCGGCTCCCTCGACGACCAGAACCTCTCCGATGGTGCGGCAGGTGCCACCCTCCGCCACCGCCTTCAGCACGGCCCGGAACTGCCCGCCACCTTCCCCTCCGGTCACTCCCCGCATCACAAGACCGTCTTCGCCCCACTTCTCCGTCCGCTCCATATACCTCCACTGGCCCCGGTTGAAACGGGCCTTGAAGGAGATGCTCCCACTCCGGTCCGCCGTCAGACGGACGGCCAGCACTTGGTCCGGATAGCTGGAGAACAGGTCGCGGGAGTATGCGACTCCACCCTGCCTGTAACGGATCTTGACCGTGCCCTCCGCAAGGTCCAGCTCCCGGATATAGTCCTCCGTCTCCGACGGACCACCGGGGAAGGTGAGCTCCAGATCCCCCAAGGGGACGTAATGGCGCTGAGACTCGGGCAGACCGGGCAGCGCCATGGAAGCCAGCTCTTGGGCTTCGCGCAGGCGTCCGCCCAGAATCAGTTCGCGTATTCTCGGAAGATTGGGCAGGGCATCGGGATTGTTGCGGTTCCTCGGGCCTCCGTACCATACGGAATCCTCGTTCAGCTGAAGCCTCTCCTTGGCGGTACCGCCGAACACCATGGCTCCCAGCCTGCCGTTGCCGACAGGTAGCGCCTCATTCCATACCGCTGCGGGACTTGTATACCAAAGCCGGTTCGAAGGCTGCTTCAATCGGGTCATCTTTTCCGCACGCTCCCTAATTGTTATCGATAACATCATCGTATCACCCATGCCTTAAAACCGTCAACCCGTCCGGCACTTGAAAACCGCCCCCAGTTGCCCCATTATGAAGAGTAACAGCACCCCGAGAGGATGTACGGTGATGGTCACCATTTACGATGTCGCCAAAAAAGCGAATGTTTCTCCGATGACCGTATCGAGGGTCATCAACAACTCCCCGCTGATCAAGGAATCCACTCGGCTGAAGGTGGAGGCGGTGATCCGGGAGCTGGATTACGTCCCCAACAAGCAGGCTCGGAGCCTGACGTCCAAGGAGACCCGGCTTGTCTCCCTGGTGATCCCGGACATCTCCAACCCGTTCTTCACCAACATTGCCCGTGGTGCGGAGGACAAGGCCCTGCAGTTGGGCTACCAGCTGATTCTGGCCAACACAGACGAGAATGCGGACAAGGAAGCCCAGTACATGAACATGCTGATGTCCACCGGTGTGGACGGCGTGCTCCTCGTACCGGCAGGCGGTCAATCCTCCGTTCATCTCAGGAAGCTGATCAAGCGCAGAATCCCCTTCGTCTATGTAGACCGTACGGTCGACTCCGTTCCGGCGGATTCGATTACGGGCGATAATGTGAGCACGACCCGGTGTCTTGCCAACCATCTCATCGGGCTGGGACACAGTCGGATCGCCTTCATCAACGGCCCGGGGACCTTGTCCAACGCGCGGGAACGCGAGCAGGGCTTCCGGGAGGCCCTGCAGTTAGCCGGGATCGAGCCGAATCCGCATTACCTGATCGAAACCCACTTCAAGCAGGATAATCTTCAAGAGATTATCGCCAAGCTGCTCTCCTTGCAAAAGGGCGATAGGCCAACCGCCATCCTGGCGGCCAACAATTTCATCGGCGTCAATACCTTGAGGGCCCTGCGGACCCTGGGCCTCCGGGTGCCGGAGGATATGGCGGTCACGTGCTTCGACGATCCGGATATTATACCGGATTACAACCCTTTCCTAACCGTGGCGAAGCAGCCCGCCTACGATATGGGGTACCTCGGGATGCAGCTCCTTATCGAGCGGATCCAGGGTGAGGCCCCCTCCGCCACTCGCCGGATCGTGCTTCCCGCCGAGCTGATCATCCGCAGCTCCACCGCCCGACCGAACGGGTGACGCGCCAACAATCGGCCGAATAAACGAACAAGAGCCTTGAGTTTCAAGGCTCTTGTTGCGTTTCGGGTCGGTTCCGGCGGTGTCATCCGCCGCTGCCAATTAGATGAAGAAACCAGCAGACAGAATGATAACCAGCAGAATGTAGAGGACCAGAACCAATCCGGTGGAATATCCGGGAACAGGATGACCACAGCTCATTATGACCCCTCCTTTCAACCTTCATGGTCTATGTGTATGCCCCTCCGGGCCATTTGGTATGGATGGGTGCCTAATGGGCTTTTACACTTTATGCGTCGTCGCCCTGCTGATTGGCCCAATGAAATATGTAGAGAAACCGTTCATTATCTTTGCGAAAGTCTGGTGACCACCCATGCCGAAAGTAGACCGGCGAGTACTCAAAAGCCAAGAAGCCATCAAAAAGGCACTCATCGAGCTGATGTCCGAGAAGAGCTTTGACGACATAACCATTCAGGAGATATCCGATCGGGCCAACATGAACCGCGGAACCATCTATCTGCATTATCAGGACAAATTTGATTTGTTGGATAAACTGATCGAAGCGCATATGAACGAATTGGGGGAGATGGGGAAATGGGCCTGCAAGCTGGATTGGGGCCAGGCGTTATTGCCTTTTTTTGAATACTTCGAGAAGAACTATTTATTCTTTTCTGCCATGCTAGCGAGTAAGGGGGCTCCCTCTTTTCGAACGCGGCTCCTCGAATTCATCATTCAAGGCTTCCAAGCCGAAATGGACACGGCCGGCAGCAAGCATGACGATGTCATCGAAGATGTTATTCTCCAATATACCGGTACCGCGTACGTAGGGGTTATTGAGTGGTGGATCAAGAACGGCATGCCGCATCCTCCACAAGTTATGGCTAAGCAAGTGGGAGACCTGCTGGGGAGTAATCTATTCTAACAGCCGCAGCCGGTCGGCGATCCGGACGAAAGTCCGCATAGGGAAACGGAAAAAGGCCGCCCGTATGGTTCTAGGCAGCCCGAAACCTAACCTGTCCATCCCTACTTCAAGTTGTGCAGGAATAGAGTCGCGTTCAAGAAACGTTTCGCCAGGGTTTGAAAATACGTGGTTTGGACAGAAAGCATGGCGATGACGACGGTATTGCTGACCGCCTCCTGCTGCTCAGGGTTTAAGCCTTGGAGACGTTCCACAAACTCATCAGCCTTTCTCTTGATCAAGGCTTCCATCAGGTGGTCATGCTTCTTGTCCCTGCCGATCTGCCCGGCCTGAAGGTCCAGCACTTGGTCGTTATTCTGATCCAGCTCCTCGAAGATCCCGGAATAGCCGGCATAGAGGTCCAAGGGGTTGATCAGATCCTTGGCCTGATCGTCAAAATCATGAAAAATCAACAGCAGCAGCTTCCGAATCGATTCCAAATCCAGCGCCGCGCGAAGATCCTCGATGATGAACAGGATCGCAGCCTGCTCGATGGAGTACTTCTTGCCCAGCCTCGGAGAACCGATGATCTCCTTCAGATCCCGCTTCACCCAGTTCTGCACCGCGGTGATGGCGAAGTGGTTGTATTCAATCTGGGAGCCCAAGGCAACAATATCATTCAGGGACAGCCCGGGATCGCTGGAGTTCATATTCATGACCTTCTCGAATATGGGGGGAATGGAAGTCGAGATGAAGGCGCCGAGAGATTTTCCGCCCTCAATAACTTCCTTATGGGATTTGGCCCATGCTTCTTGAAGGATGGTTTTGGGATTTTTGTGGAGCTGCCCGTTTAAGCTGTTCAGCAGCTGGGACATTTCGTACCGCGTGAGATGAAAGGTTTCCATGCCGGTTCCCCCATATTATAAGTTCATATGAACGTATCATACGGCACCCTTGTTAGGATGTCAAAAAGAGAATGTAGGGTATCTTCCGGCCCCATACCGGGCCAATAACCCCAGAATCCGGCTTGATTTGCTCCAATTTAACCATTTACCGACTTTGATAAGCTTACGTGAACTCTGTTATTATAAGTTCATAAGAACTTATAACTCACCTTATGATTGGAGTGCATTCATGTTCGCCCTTAACTTGTTCTTGGTTGCTCTGCTTATCGTAGCGACAGCGTTCTTCGTTGCTGCCGAGTTCGCCATCGTGAGGCTTCGCTCCAGCCGGGTTGACCACATGGTGCTGGAAGGCCGCAAAAATGCCCTTGCCGTGCAGCAGGTGACCCGCAATCTCGATGGGTATTTGTCCGCGTGCCAGTTAGGGATCACCATTACAGCATTGGGTTTGGGATGGTTGGGTGAGCCCACCGTCGAGAAGATGCTGCATCCGGTGTTTCATTACTACGGTTTGCCGGATGAGCTGAGCACCATTCTTTCCTTTGGCATTGCCTTCGCCTCCATTACCTTCCTTCACGTCGTACTGGGAGAGCTGGCGCCGAAGACCGTTGCCATACAGAAGGCGGAAGCGGTCTCCCAATGGACCGCGCGGCCGCTCCTCTTCTTTCATAAAATCATGTACCCCTTCATCTGGATCTTGAACGGATCGGCGAACCGTCTTGTCGCTCTATTCGGAATGAAGCCCGCCAAGGAGCATGAGGAAGCCCATTCGGAGGAGGAGCTCCGGATCATTCTCACGGAAAGCTACGAAAGCGGCAAGATCAACCAAGCGGAATATGGTTACGTGAATCGGATCTTCGCATTCGACGAGCTGCTGGCCCGCGAGATTATGGTTCCCCGAACGGATATGGCATGTATCGATGTGGGCATCGAGCGGAAGCTGGCTCTTAAGATCATGAAGTCGGAGCAGTACACCCGTTTTCCGGTGATCCGCGGAAGTAAGGACCAGATTATCGGGTATATCCATACCAAACAGCTGTTCATGCAATTAAGTGACCATCCGAATATGGAGCTATCCCGATTGATCCAGCCGGTTCTGTCCGTATCGGAAGCTATACCGGTCAAGAATCTTCTGCTTCGCATGCAGCAGGAGTCCGTCCACATGGCGATTCTGGTGGATGAGTTCGGCGGCACCTCCGGTCTGATTACCATCGAGGATATTCTGGAGGAGATCGTCGGTGAGATCCGGGATGAGTTCGATCAAGAAGAAAAAGCGGAGATTGAGCAGCTATCGGAACATCACTATGTTCTGGATGGCAAAGTAACCCTGGACGCCGTATCGAACCTGTTCCAGGTCAAGCTGGAGGATGAGGAGCTGGATACCATCGGCGGCTGGCTCTATACCCGGAACCCCGCCCTGAAGAAGGGCAGTGAATGGACCTACGGCCCCCTCCGCTTTATCGTACGCGATAAAGACCGCCATCGAATCCGGAAGGTGGAAATTATGAAGCAGCCGACTGAAGAGCAGAGCGATGGAGATTGAGCGGCGGAATCCTATAAGCTATAAGCTGTTCCTCATCAAGCCCTCGGAGAATATCCGGGGGCTGTTCGGCATTCCGGAGTTTCCCCTGCTTGATCCAGTACTAAGCCCCCTTGTCCTCCCATATACATGATTACGATCCTATTTTTATCAGATGAAATGATCAATCTGAGTATTTCACGGGAGGCGAACTACCTTGCACCAGGACGAAATCGCTGCGCTCGAACGCTCCATCGCCGAGATCACTGACATCGCCACCGGCTTCGGGCTGGACTTCTACCCGATGCGGTACGAGATATGCCCGGCCGACATCATCTACACCTTCGGCGCCTACGGGATGCCGACCCGATTCTCACACTGGTCCTTCGGCAAGACCTTCCACCGCATGAAGACCCAGTACGACTTCGGCTTATCCAAAATCTATGAGCTGGTCATCAACTCCAACCCGTGCTATGCCTTCCTCCTGGACGGCAACTCTCTCATCCAGAACAAGCTGATCGTGGCCCACGTGCTGGCCCACTGCGATTTCTTCAAGAACAACGCCCGGTTCAGCAAGACTAACAGGGATATGGTGGAGAGCATGTCTGCTACGGCGGAGCGAATCCGATCCTACGAGATGAAGTATGGCGCCGACCGGGTAGAGACCTTCATCGATGCCGTGCTGGCCATCCAGGAGCATGTGGACCCGGACCTGGTCCGGCCCTACCGCCCCAACCGGTACGACCTTGATGGGGACGGCACCATGGATGTGGGGATGGCGGCGGAAGAACGCCCCCAGACCGGCTACGAGGACCTCTGGGAGCTGGAGCGCAAGAGCGGCCCAGCGGAAGCGGAGACGCAGAAGCCGATCAAGTTCCCGCCGAAGCCGGAGAAGGATATCCTCTGGTTCATCCAGGAGTATTCCGCCATCCTCGAGCCTTGGCAGCGGGATATTCTGACCATGCTCCGCGACGAGATGCTCTACTTCTGGCCGCAGATGGAGACCAAGATCATGAATGAGGGCTGGGCCTCTTACTGGCACCAGCGGATCATGCGGGAGCTGGACCTGTCCAGCGAGGAAACCATTGAATACGCCAAGCTGAACTCCGGCGTCGTCCAGCCCTCCCGCAACAGCCTGAACCCCTACTACCTGGGGCTGAAGATCTTCGAGGATATCGAGAAGCGGTGGGATGAGCCGACGGAGGAGGAGATCCAGCGGTTCGGCCGAAAGCCGGGCCAAGGCCGAGCCAAGATCTTCGAGGTCCGCGAATTCGACAGCGACACGTCTTTCCTCCGCAATTACCTGACCAAGAAGCTGGTGGAGGACCTGGACCTGTATGTCTTCGAGAAGAAGGGCGCCGAGTGGAAGATCACCGATAAGACCTGGGCCAACATCCGGGACCAGCTGGTGTATTCCCGGGTCAACGGGGGCTTCCCCTATCTGGTCATTACGGACGGCAACCATACGGGCAATGGAGAGATGTACCTGAAGCACATGTACGAGGGGGTGGAGCTGGATCTGAAGTACGTGGAGCGGACGCTTCCGTACGTCTATCGGCTCTGGGGCAAGACCATTCATCTGGAAACCGTGGTGGAGGACAAAACGGTGCTGTTCACCTACGACGGCAAGAAGAACAACCGGAAGTTCCTGTAACGGCAAACGGTCCTGACCATCCGGCATTTTCCGGAGTCAGGACCGTTCTTCGTCTATAAGCGGAACTGCTGCAGAGACATCTGCAGATCCTCCGCGAGGGCCGCCAGGCTGCGGGCGGCCGCGGCCACCTCTTCCATGGTGGCCAGCTGCTCCTGGCTAGAGGCGCTGGTTTCCTCGATGC
Source organism: Oryzibacillus soli (assembly GCF_051594765.1). Classification (NCBI taxonomy): domain Bacteria; kingdom Bacillati; phylum Bacillota; class Bacilli; order Caryophanales; family Paenibacillaceae; genus Oryzibacillus; species Oryzibacillus soli. The sequence continues at coordinate 73,013 of NZ_JBPPGJ010000006.1, read as the reverse complement.
TGGCCGCTCCCTCTTGGGAGATGCTGCCGATATGGTGGATGGAGGAGACGATCCGCTTGGACTCCTCCGAGGTCTCCAGGATAGCTACTCCCACCTCGGCCACCTTGGCCAAGACGGAGCCCACCGCCTGCTCGATGGCGGTGAAGACCTCCGTAGCTTGCCGGCTGCGCTCCATCCCGCGCTGCACGCGTCCCGCTCCCCGCTCCATGGAACCCACCGCCTGCTTCACCTCCAGCTGCACCCGCCCGATGATCTGGGAGATCTTGGCCGAGGACTGCCCGCTGGCATCTGCAAGCTTCCGGATCTCCGATGCGACTACGCTGAAGCCTCTGCCGGCTTCTCCCGCCCGGGCCGCCTCGATGGAGGCGTTCAGCGCCAGCAGGTTGGTCTGGTTGGCGATCTCCTGAATGACCGTCACGATAGCGCCGATCTGCTCGGATTGGGTGCTCAGCTCATCAATGACGGACTGGGTTTCCCGCACGCTGGCGTCGATCTCATTCATCTGCCGCAAGATGGAACCGACCGCTTGTACGCCGGAATTCACCAGCTCCCCCGCTTGGCGGGACACCTGATGAACCTCCTCCCCATTGGCCGTCATCCGGTTCAGGTTCGCGTCCATCGCATCCATGGAGTCGGCGATCTCTCCGATGATCTTCACCTGTTCCTCGAATCCTACGGACATCTCGCCGGTAGCCGAGGCGATATGCTCCGAAGCCTTGGCGGTCTGCTCTGCGCTGGCCGTCAGCTCCTCCGAGCTGGCCGAGACGGTTAACGCCGTGTCGTTGATTTTGCCGACCAGAGTGCGAAGACCGCGGATCATGCTGTTGAACGATCGTGTCAGTCGGCCCAGCTCATCTCTGGAATCATAGTCCCCATGTACCGTCAAGTCGCCGGATTCCGCCCTTTCCATCAGATGTTGGAGGCCGCGGACAGGCCGCACCACCAGCCGGATGATCCACCAACCGAAGGCGCCGCACAGCACGAGTGCGGAAATCATGATGAGAAGGATCAGCCGGGACGCTGCCTCTGCTTTTGCCTTGCCGTTCAGGTAGCCGTCTGACGCCACCTGCTCATCCGCAGCGGCCATCCGGATCAAGAGATCGTTCATTTGATCCCGGACGGCGCTAACCGAGCTGGCAAACAAAGCATATGCTTCCTCGTTCTTATTGGCGAGCGCTAGCGTTTCCACCTTGCTTCGGCTCTCCCGGTAGACAGGCAGCAGCTTCTTGTAGCTTGCCAGATCCTCCGAAGTCGCCGTACCGTGGACGATGGCTTCGAACTCAGCCAGGGCCGTATCGTTGCGAGCAACCCGGTCAGCGATGCTCGTCTTCAGCTTCTCATTAACCTGGGGATCCTTGGTCAAGAGCATCTCCAACAGAAAGGACTCGATGGCGCGGTTGTTAATCCGCAGCTGGTTCAGCCGGTCTACGGACTGGAACTGCTCCTCGTACATGCCGGTGAGCTCATTCTTCAGCTGACTGATAAGCGACAAGCCCGTGATGCCGACGCCAGCCATCATTGCCAAAGCCAATCCGAGAAGCATGTAGATCTTGACGCTTACCTTCATGTGCCGCACTGTCATCTCTCCTATTAGAATAAATATTATATTGCTATAATTATAATCACATTTTACACGATTCGATACAATTCGACATCATTATTTTTCGTATCTTTCCCTATGGACCAAAAAAAACCAGGCCGCTATGGGCCTGGAAGGCAGGTCATCTCTCGATCAAGATGACCTCGGATCCAATTGCTTCATGAAATCCGTAAGCGTGACGCTCGGAGCGATCTCGACAACGCCGCAGGGCTGGAAGCCGAACCGTACATACAATTGATAAGCCGGAGCATTCTTCGTCCCCGTCGACACGATGGCCCGCTTCGGACCCGGTACGTCCAGGACCGCACGCAGCAAGCCTCTGGCGATTCCTCTGCGGAAGTATTCGGGATGTACGGCCATCCGGTGAATATCCAGCGTTTCGCCGCCATCCGTCAGCTTGTAGCTCACCATACCGACCAGACGCTCTCCCTCGAAGCATCCGATGAACGTCTCTCCGCAGGCCTCCAGCTTCATCGGCGTATCCTCCATCGGCGGCAGGGATGGGAGTCCGAGCAATTGTGCCTCCACCGGATAGGCCATCTGCTGCAGCTCATAGACCAAGGCGGCGCAGGCCGGATCGGTTATGGAGAAGGGGGTAATCCGAAGCTCACGGAGCGATCCGTCTGTCATCCTAGCACCTCTCTCATCTGATGTTCCGTCCATTCTACCATACCCCCTCCCGAATGCAAGGCAAACATCCCTGCCCGAAGAAGCCTCGGACAGGGACGCGGACATTCACTTCTTCACCACGTTGAAGTTATCCTGAATCAGGAGCCAATTCTGCGGGAAGGGCAGCCCCAGCTTCCAGTAGCTGACGCCCCGGAGCCCCAGCTCCTTGACCAGATTGAACTTGGCCTGGATGGACCGGGCATCCTCGAACCAGACCGTGTGCCGTTTGCCCGCCGAATCGGTATAGTCGAAGTGGGGGGCCTGGGCCCGGACGTCATAGAGGATGGCTTCGTTCTCCCTCCGGGCCAGGGCGATCGCGGCTTGGGGGCTCAACGCTTTGGCGTACGCCCCTCCCGGCACGTAAGGCAGCGTCCAATCATAGCCGTACAGATTCTGCCCCATCATGATCTTGCTCCCCGGCATCTCCGTTAACGCGTATTCCAGCACCTGGCGAACCGGGCCGATCGGCGAGACCGGTTGGGCCGGTCCCCCGCTGTAACCCCACTCGTATGTCATGATGACGACAAAATCCACGATCTGGCCATGCGCCCGATAATCGTGAGCTTCATACCAGGCCCCCGGCTGGTCCGCCCGTGTCTTTGGAGCCAAAGCGGTGGAGATTAGGTACCCCTTGGCGTGAATCCGGTCGCGGGCCTTCCGCAGGAAGGCGTTGTAGGCTTCCCGGTCTTCCGGCCGCAGGAATTCCATGTCAAAATGGATATCCCGGAAGCCCAACCGGTCCGCCGTGGCCAGAATGTTGTTCAGGAGCCGGTTCTGTACCTGCGGGTTATTCAGCACGATTCTTCCCAGCTCTGCGCTGAACTGGTCATTCTCCTGATTGGTCACCACCATCATCAGGGTTGCATTGCCGGACTTCGCCACTGCAGGCAGTGTTCCCAAGGGAGGAGCCTTCAGGCTGCCGTCCCGTTGGATCTGGAAGCTGAAGGGAGCCAGATAAGTCAGATAAGGCACCGCCTCCCTGGAGGCCCGGGTCAGCGTCGGGGTGACCGTTCCGCCGCGGGGCTCAACGTACGCATTAATCTCGGCGCGCCGCCTGGGACGGGGAGGCACATACAGCCGCAGCCCCACCTGCAGTGGCGCGTTAACCGGAATCCGGTTCACCTGGGCCAGAACCCGGTAGTTGACTCCCAGCTTCCGGGCGATGCCGGATAGCGTATCCCCCTGCCGGACCCAATAGTAGGAGCCGGTAATGGGAATGACCAGCGCCTGGCCCACTACCAGCTGGGCAGGCTCGTCGAGTTGGTTGGCCGTCGTGATGGCGTCGACGGTGGTGCTGTACGCCTGGGCAATGCCGTATATGGATTGTCCCCTCCGTACGACATGGATTTGCATCGTTCCACCTCCTGTGGACTCTTGTCGGGACTTCTCTTAACACACTTATGCCGCCCGTTCCAAAACATGCCCGATCCTCTATAAAATGTGCCGTACCCGCACCTTCCGGTCCGCAAGGGCACAAAAAAAAGCGGTCCCGCCGGCAAGGAGCATGTCCTTACACGGCGGGAACCGCCAGCTTGCGGATATGAAGGGAATGGTGCGTCACGCACCGGCGGATGTGGAGGAGCCGCTCCGGCTCGGGCAGCACCCCCAGCGGGATGCCGCCAGCCAGCTCCGTCAACGCCGCTTGGGCCGCGGCCAGCGCATCCCGTTCGTTGCCCAGCAAATAGTAGGCCGCTTGGTAGCAGTAACATTCATAGTGCCGCAGGACCTCCAGGCATGGGGGTCCCTCCTTCGTCAAACCCTTCACACCGATCTCTCCATTCCCGATGATCTCTCTAAAGATTAAACGAAGGGGGACGCCGGCTTCTGACGGCCGGCATCCGTTATTTTGAACGCTCCTGCTTCCCGATGGAATCGGCCATTGCCAGTATCTCCTTCTCGGGGAACCGGCCGCGCAGCTCGTAATACATCGTATCGGTGTACCAGCGGATCTCTGCGTACATCTTGGTCTTAATCAGGATGCCACGGGTGCCGGCTACGTCCAGCTCCCGAACCTCCACATCTTCGGTTCCTCCGATGGTGGTGGCGAAGCCCATTTTGGCCCCGTTATGGAACGATTCCGACACATAGAGGGTATCCCGGGTCTCCGGGTTCCGGAAGATCATCCACGCCATCGTTCCTTTGTCCTCGCCCGGCGAGAGGTAGAAGCGGACCTGCTCCGTCAAGTACCCTGTGGGCATCGGGGAGGGCAGACGGACCGGGAAAGCCAGATGGGGCTGGGCCTCCTCGACGCTTCCGTATACCCGTTCATAGGGATCCGGGGGTGGTGACGGGTTCGCCATCATCGGCGGCGTTTCACCCGGTCCCAGAATCCGGGTCTCCCCCCGGACGAACTTGCCGTGTTTGTCCTCCTCCGGAGGCGGGCCCGTCAGCATGCCCTTCGGCGGCTCGCTCATGTCGTAATTGCCGAAGGTGATGTCCGTAACATCTCCGGATTTGTACACTTCGAAATAATAGCGCATGATCGCTTGCACCGGGTTCACCGCCCAGAACAGCAGGTGGATGATCAGGGTTAGGGCGGCCGCCACGACGCCAAGCTTCAACCAATAGCGGATCGGATGCTTGGCCTCTCCATGTTTGCGGCCCATACCGCCGTTCCATCTGTCGTTCATGCTCTCCCAGGCTTCCGATCCGTCCGGAACGGGAAGCTCTCCGTAGTAGGCGCGCAAGGCTTCCGCCAAGCGGGTCTCCGATTCGGAGGCCGAGGGCCGTCTGTTGTCACGCATGGCGATCCCCCCACTTCTCGGAGAATAGCAATGCGAGCTTCTTCCGCGCCCGGGCCAGCCGCTGGGTCAGCACCTGCTCGGATAAGCCGGTTTCCTCCACGATCTCTGCGTAGGAGAGACCTGCAATATAATACAGCAGCAGCACGACGCGGTACTCCAGCTTCAGCTCCCCGATGGCCTGATGAAGGGTCTGGTCGCGGAGCATCCGCTCCACGATCTCCTCCACATCCTCCGGGGAAACGTAAGCCCCGTCGGTCTCCTCTTGAGCCGTGTAGGCGGATAGAGCTTCCACCTGCCGGAACCGCTTGTTCTTGCGCAGCATATCATAGGCGGTGTTGCGGGTGACCTGCCGGAGCCAGGCCCTCATATTGGAGTTCTCCCGGGTCTTCGGCGCCTTGGCGACCGCTTTCAGAAACGCCTCCTGAATCACATCCTCCGTCAGGGCATGATCGTGGAGCAGAAAATAGATATCCCGGTAGACCAACTGCCGGAAGGAGAGGAACACCTCCTTCTGGATATCGCCCTCCAAGGTGTGGAAGCCGTCCCGCAGCAGTATGCATGGATCCAAGGTCCGGCTCATGCCGGTGTCACCCCCATTCGATTCGTAACCTTATTCATCCGCCCGGATCCAAGCCGGACCCAGCCAGGTGTCGATGCAGAGCCACCTGTTCCAACTCGATAGGACGTTCACCGTCTGCGGGGCCAGCCGGGCAAGAACCGTACCCTCCGGACGGTCGTACAGGTCGGCGGATGCCTGAAGCTCAAGGGAAGCGTGTTCCGGTGCCACCGCATGCTCCAGCACCCGGGTTCCCCCCTCCACCCATAAGGGGCCGAGCCAGGTCTCCACCTGGTACCATCCGCGCAGGCGGGCCGTAGCCGTGATCCGCTGGGGGGTAAGGGAAGTGCCTACGGGGACGAATCGGCCGCCGGCCCGTTCGTAGAGCCGGGCTTCTTGCAGCAGCATCAGGCTGCCATCCCAGGCTTCGGGCTCGACTGATCCCGCTCGTCCGGCGAATACGGCATCGATTCCGTCCGCCATGCCCTCCGCCAGCTTCATCCGGTACTCCTCGGTCGCCATGAGCCGGTCCTCCCGGGCGTTGGACATGAAGCCCATCTCCACCAGCACCACCGGCACCTCCGACCAATTGAAGCCGGTCAGATCGCTTCGGGGAAGAACCCCACGGCTGGAGGCCCCCGTGCTGCTCAAGAGCGCGTCCAACAGGAGCTCCGCCGCCCGGCGGGATGGCTCATACACCCCTTCGGGAACAGCCGACTCAGCCGGATGCAGCAGACTGATTCCCTGAACCTGCTCCGATTCGGAGCCGTCCGCATGGATTCGGACCACCAGGTCGGCCCGCTCCCGGTTTCCTAGCTCCGCCCGCTCAATGTTGCTGATCCGCACATGATGGGTCTCTCTCGTCATCACAACCCGGTAGCCCCGTTCCTCCAAAAGGTCCCGAAGCAGCAGCCCCACCGCCAGGTTCAGCTCATATTCGGGAATGCCGGTGGAGACTCCCGCCGTCCCCGACGTCACCTTGGCCTTCCGCTCCTTCGAGCCCGGCGCCACCGGCTCTAAGCCGTTGTCTCCCTGCTCTTGGTGACCCGGATCGATGACCACCGTCACTCCGTTATCCGCCGCCGCGTGGGTGGATCCCGCTCCCACAAGCAGCGAGGCGCCCAACGCCAGAACCGCAGCTATGCCCAGAAGGCGCCTTCCTATTGCGCTTGTCCTCATCTATTAACTTCCTTTCAACGACCATTTGGGAAATACTATCCTATTCTAACTGATTTTTCTAAAGTTGAAAACGACAAAAAACGCCGCAGGCTCTTCAAGCCCCGCGGCGCTGTTCTTTTTTGACATGCTTGAGTTGGGCCACAATCATGAAGCTGACAATGACAAGCAGGAACCAGCTGCTCAGCTTGCCCAGATGCACCATACTCCACCCGTTCCGCTGGTCTGGATACTGCCAGGCTCCCAGGAACGTGGCCATGTTCTCGGCCAGCCAGATGAACCAGCCGATCAGAAGGAAGGACAGCAGGACATGCATCCGCCGGGTGACCCCGAGAACATCGAAGTCCACATACGTCCGGCGGAAGAGCGGAACGAGGAGCACCGTCAGCATCCAACGGAGATCCGGAATGTAGTGGTGGGTCATAAAGTTCAGGTATATGGCTGCTCCCATCGGAACGATGTAAGCCGTCCTCGGCCAATGCTGCAGCCGGACGTTCATGCGCCGCCAAGCCTGGCAGAGGTAGCTGGCTACGCTGGCATACATGAAGCCGCTGTACAGCGGTACGCCGAACACCTTGGTCCAGCTCTCCTGAGGATAGGCCCAAGAGCCCATATGAATCTTGTAGATCTCCAGCGCAAGCCCGATCAGGTGGAAGACGCAGATGACCTTCAGCTCGTCCATGGTTTCCAGCCCCCAGCGGACCATGCCCCACTGGACCAGAATGCAGACCAAGAGCACGAAGTCATATTCCGGAATCACCGGAATGTCCACGACCTTGGTCAGCAGGATGACGGCGAAGATGCAGACGGGGAACACACAGGACAGGGCCTGCTGCCAGCCGAAGGCGAAGAGCGCGGTTAGCGGTTTGGGAATCGGCATGCGGCGGAGCACGTTCATAGTCCCGCCCATCAGCCGTTCGCCTGCCGGATGGCACCGGCCTCAAGTCGCTTCAGCTCCCGCTCCAGCTCCTCCTTCGGAATGCTCTCCCCGATGAAGACCACTACGTCCGGAATGTTGGCCTGGGGCATGATCTTCATGTAATCGGACTGCTTGTAGGCATACTGGAACAGATAGCGGCTGGCCGTATCCCGGAAGGTCAGCACCCCCTTGGCCCGGTATACCTGCTCCGGCAGGCGAGCGATCAGCTCCTCGAAGGCGGTGCTGTCGACCGGTGCCTCCAGATAGCGGGTATACACCATCACATGGCTGTGCGAATGGTGGTGCTCGTGCTTCCCGTGATGCGTTCCGCCTGCAGAGCCCCCGGGCTCTTCATGTCCGGACCGGCAGCTCCCGTGGCCGCAGCCGCAGTCCTCCCCGTGTTGGTCCTCCCGGCTGACGGCTCCGGATGCGCCGGTCATCCCGGCGAACAGCCCCGGCTCCACCTGAGAGCGGACCGCGCGGACCAGCGTGGCGTGTGGGTTCCAGCTTCGAAGCGCCTCTTCGATCCTCCGAAGATCCGCTTCCTCCGTGACCAGGTCCGTCTTGTTCAGGACCAGCACATCGCCCGTCCGGATCTGCTCCTCCAAGAGCCGGTAGGTTTTGCCGGTGGCCTTGGCCAGCTGGTCCTTCATGAGCACCGCATCCACGACGGTGATGACGCCCTTGATCTCCACTTTCATATATAAGGAGGCCTCCGTGACGCCGTCCAGAATCTCCATCGGGTGGGCCACTCCGGTCGCTTCGATGAAGAGAACATCCGGCTTCTCCTGGTCCATCAGCTGCTGGATCGTCAGCCCGAGATCCCCCTTAACGCTGCAGCAGATGCAGCCGTCCAGCATCTCCGCCATCGGCACCTCCTGGCCCACGGCCACACCGTCCAGATTCACCTCGCCCAGCTCGTTCATCACCACAGCCGGCTTCAAGCCTTGATCCTTCATCGCCTGCAGGGCTACTCCCAGCAGGGTCGTCTTTCCACTTCCCAAGAATCCGGATAAAATAAAGACAGGCACCGTACGTTGCTGCGTCACATCGGTTCCCCCCAAGGTATGCGTTGTTCGGCGCCGCACCGGGCGGCCGCCATGCTGCCCTTACTATAGCCGTTCCGCCTCCGGAGTGTCAACAAGCCGGTGCGCGCCGGAACGGCGGAGACCGCATGCCGGGCATCGCCTGGAGGCCCATTCGAAAGGAGTCCACCCCTCTCATGCAATCTGTCCAAGAACACCGCAGGGAAGCCCCCACAAGCGTCCGCTGCATGGTCATCACCGTATCCGATACCCGTACGCCCGATACCGACAAGAGCGGGGCTCTCATGAAGGAGCTGCTGGAGGCAGCCGGACATGTCATCGCCGATTACCGGATCGTCAAGGACGAATTCGGTCCCATTCAAGAGCTGATCCGGGGCGCGGCGGCCAATCCGGACATTGAGGCCGTAATGCTGAACGGCGGAACGGGCATCGCTCTCCGGGACACCACCTATGAAGCCGTAAGAGGCGTGCTCGATAAGGAGATGCCGGGCTTCGGCGAGATCTTCCGCTATCTGAGCTTCGCTGAGGACATCGGACCGGCGGCAATTCTGAGCCGCGCCACGGCCGGCGTCGTCGGCAGCACCGCCGTGTTCTCTACCCCGGGCTCCACCGGCGCCGTCAAGCTGGCCATGACCCGGATCATTGTCCCCGAGCTGGGCCACGTCATGCGGGAGATCTACAAGGACCGCAGATAGACGCGGTCTTCATACACGAACAGAAACAGCCCCTGCCGGACTCCAAGGTCCATGTAGGGGCTGTTGTCTGTCTCAACGATTCAGTTCACAGGATTCGTCCGGATATATTCGGCGATCTTCTGATCGTTCTTGCTGATGTGGGTCAGAAGCCAATCGGTCAGCGTACGGTTCAGCTTCAGCGTAGTCAGAATGGTCGGGCCTTGCGTCATGATGCCGTTCTCCAGCTCCACCACGGTGGCGATGAAATCATCGTGTTCTTTTTTGTGCTCCGCGTAGGCAGGATATTGGATCTTCTGCATAATGGCTTCCTCATCCTTGAAATGCTCTACGGTGTAAGCCTTCAGGAAAGACAGAGTTTCCATGATCTTCTCCTTGCCCTTCTGATTGATGCAGGCATCCAAAAACTCATTCAGCTTCTCCACCAACTCCTGATGCTGCCGGTCCACTTCCTGAACCCCGATGTTGTAGGTCTCGCGCCAAGCAATCATGTCCCCATCTCCCTCTGATCCTTGATTCTGCCGAATTCCTTGCTCTAGCCTTGATGTGTTTGCGCATCTGTAAAGTTACATTACCTTTCCCCATCGAAAAAAACTATTATTTCCGTCACAATGAGAGGAATTGCAACATCAAATTTCACTAAAATCCAGTTAAACTCCTGTAAAATCGCATTTTTTCGACATATCCCAGGAATTTGAGGCTGGACCCGCGTCACATTACTTGACATGACGAGCTTTACAAAAACCAAATATCCGCCTACAGGGTTCGAGCTGTTTTTCAGCCGCTCCCGCTTATAATGGTCTACACCGGCCTAACCAGACCTATCCGTAGGAGGTACAAAATCTGTGGCTTGGATCACCCACATGAACTACACCAATGAGGAAGGAAATGTATACTGCTGCCTTCGGAACAAGGTGGTTCCCCTGAACCCCGCGCAGACGCTTCTCTATTGCTCCTCCTGCACCATGTTCAAGGGTTTGTACAAGAAGAAGGTGAACTGCCGCTGGCAGGACCCGAGAGACCTGCAGGACCCTCATGCCATTCTGGACCCATACTTGGAGTACAGGAGCATGCAGCAGCGGAGCGTGGACAAGCGGATTCCCATTATTGAAGCCCATATAGGAGGATACCGGTGAACGTAAATCTGAAAAATCCCGGTTCGGCCGACCTGGCGGTCCGGGTGGAATGGGACGAGTACCGCCGAATCGTACATATTCTGGAGCCCCTGTCGAACCCCGACCGGCCGGTGCTGTTCCTGCAGAAGGTCCAACCGAATTGCTCACCCCACGCTGGGCCGAAACCCCAAAAAAGGAGACCAAGCCATAAGGCTTCGGTCTCCTTTTTTGGGGTTCCACTCCTCTACCGGAACACCCACAGCTTGCTGCCGACATAGTTGGCGGCTACCGTGAAGCCGGTCAACAGCACCTTGGCCACCGGCGTGGGGATGTCCAGCCCGTCCTTCAGGAGGTAGAGGACAGCCAGTGACAGGAGCAGCGTTCCCACATTCAGGATCAGGAAACGCACAAATTCTTCGCCCATCCGCCGGCTCTCCGCCTCCGAGCCCTCCGCACGGCGGAAGGTCCAGGAACGGTTAACGATGTAGCTGTTCAACGTACCGGCCGCATAAGACAAGGTCTGCGCGACCATGTAGCCCGCTCCCAGCCAGATCAGCAGGGTGAACACCAGGAAGTCGACTCCTGTGTTCATCACCCCCACCAGACCGAAACGGACGAACTGAACCCAGTCCCTACCGCTTTTCTTCCTGCTGAACGCCTCCGTCTCTCTCCCGCTCAAAGCCCCTAACCTCCCGCATAATATAGAGGGGACGATCCTTGGACTCGTCGTAGATCCGCCCCACATATTCTCCGATGATCCCGAGCAGGATCAGCATGATGCCGTTAAAAAAGAGATTGATTGCCACGATAGATGCCCATCCCGGCTGGGTCGTATTCGTAAACAGGGCCTGCAGCAGCACCACGAGCAAATAAACGAAGCTCAAGCCCGACAGGCCGAAGCCCAGGTAGGTAGCGATCCGGAGCGGCTTGTGCGAGAAGGAGGTGATGCCATCCATGGCGAACCGCAGCATCTTCTTCAACGGATACTTGGTCTCCCCCGCCCAGCGTTCCTCCCTCACGTATTCCACGGAGGTCTGGCGGAAGCCCACCCAGCTGACGAGTCCCCGGACGAACCGGTTCTTCTCCTTCAGCCCCCGCAGCACATCCGCCACCTTGCGGTCGATGAGGCGGAAGTCTCCCGTATCCACGGGAATGTCCACATTGGTCATGCTGCGTAGCAGCCTGTAGAACATCAGGGCCGTCAGCTTCTTGAACACGGTCTCTCCCTTACGCTTGGAGCGTTTGCCGTAGACGACGTCATACCCCGCCTTCCACTTGTCGATCATCAGCAGGATGACCTCCGGCGGGTCCTGCAGATCTGCATCTATGACGACGATGGCCTGGCCCTGAGCGTAGTCCATCCCCGCCGTTATGGCGATCTGATGGCCGAAATTCCGGGAAAAGTTAAGCAGGCGGACATGCCCGTCCTCCGCACACAGCCGTTCCACGATCTCCACGGTCCGGTCCCGGCTGCCGTCGTTGACGAATACGAGCTCATACGGCTCCTCCGAACGGTCCATAACCTCCCGGAGCCTCTTGTAGGTTTCCTCGATTACTGCTTCCTCATTGTACATCGGTACGACGATGGAGTATTTGACCATAGCTGTGGAATACCCTCCTCAAATCTGCGAACCGCGGGGACGGCTGCTTCCGGTCAGCTGTAGAAGAACCAGCTTCCGAACCAGCGCAGTGTGTACCGGACGTAGTCCTTATCCACCACCATGCCCGACAGGACGGGATAGAAGAGAACGAACAGCACGAAAACCGCGGCCATAAAAATAACGTTAACTTTCCTGCTCACCTTGTAATCGTCGTTGAGCCGTTTCATCACATAGACCAAGCACAGCACCAGGAAGGGCACCATCGCGAAGTAATGATAGATGAAGGTCAGACGAGTGACCAGCATCCAGGGCAGATACTGGGAGAAGAACGCTGTGAGCACCACGGTCATGCCCAGGTTGCGGCGCTTCGCGTTCATGACGATGACGATCAGGACCGCCAGCGAACCCAGCCACCATACCAGCGGATTGCCCATGGAGACGATGCTGGATACCTGTCCCTCGGGAAGGAGCGCCTGTCCCGAATAGAACCAGATCGGCTTGATAATGAACGGCCACTCCCACCAGGGGGATGCGAAGCCGTGGGTGGCCACCAGCTTGCTGTGGTAATTCCACATATCCTTCTGGTACTGGATCAGATGGTGGAGGGAGAAGCCTTCTCCCGGCACCGTCATATACGGGATGAAGGAGGCGCTGTAGAGGATCCCCGGGATAATGACGAAGAAGGGAATACACCACAGAACCGTCTTCCAGAAGCCCGGGATGAACAGCCGGGTGATGCGCTCCAGCGCCTCCCGCTTCTCCGGCGCACGTAAGCTTCCCGCCGCCAGCTCCTGCTTCGCCGCCTCATATTCCCGGAACCGCCGGTACAAGGAGAGGAACAGCAGGATGGCCAAGCCCGCTCCCCCGTAGATGACGATCCACTTGCTGGCCGCTCCGATGCCGAAGAACAAGCCCGACAGGAACAGGGGGCGGATCGTCCGGGACAAGGGCTCCCGGTAGAAGCTCATGTTCACATAACAGTACATGTAATAATACATCAGGATGATGAAGAATACCCCGTAGGTATCGATGGTCCCGATGCGGGTCTGCGCGAAGTGCATGAAGTCGAAGGTAAAGAGGAACGCCGCCATGAAGGCGTAGAGGGTTCCTCCGAAGATCCGCTTGCCGAACGCATACATCAGGGGAATCATGGCGATCCCGAACAGGGTGCCCATGATTCTCCAGCCGAAGGGGTTCATGCCGAACAGCTTGATGCCCACGGCGATGATCAGCTTGCCCAGCGGCGGATGCGTATTCTCATACGGCTTGATGTTGTGCAGGTGCTCATAGGCCGTACGAGGGTGGTAGATCTCGTCGAAGTAGCTTCCGTCCATATAAGTCGGATGATAGGGGGAGTCCCCCGGCTCGTCGAAGAGCTGCTCCACCGAGCCGCGGACCGGCTTGGTCATGCTGCCCGCCTCAATGGCCTTCACCGGTATGGGCGCTTGGCCGTCCTTCTCGAAGAAGGCCAGCTCGTTCAGGGAGAAGCCGCCCGTCTCCACGGTCAGCTTCACATAGCGGGCCGTTAGATCGGTCTTCTGAACGTTCCAGGTGAAGAACTTGGTGTAGACCACGTCGAGGGTCTGGGGCTGGGTCCAATTCTGCGGCGCATCTGCAGCGAATTCCAGCTTCAGCTTCCCTTCCCCGATCTCGGCGTAGCTGTTGATCCGCTCGAGATGCTTGGCGGAGCCGAAGTCGATGGTGAAGCTTTCGCCTGTTACCGCAGGTTCCCATACGGTCTCCGGTGCCTTGGTGGAGCCCAGATGGTACATGGCGATGACGGTGTAGACCAAGGTCAGGCCGGCCAGCAGCTTCCAGTCCAGCGCCGTGAACAGCGGCTTGCGTTCTTGTTCCTCCGCCTCCCCTTGGGATAAGGCATCCTTCAGCGCGGAGGCGGCAATATCCGCCTCAGCCTCCGGATCCCGCACCGGAAGCGTACGTCCGGCAATAAACCCATCATACCCGATCTTCAATAGAAACCCAAATAACACCAGGCTGGCAAAGGAGACCAAGAGCAGCACGCCGTCCTTCGGAGGTACCTGCACGGTGCCCTTCAGGAAGAAGTCGAGAGTCAGGGCCACGTTCAGGAACTGGCAGACGGTCAGCCCCAGGAATACATTCAGGATCCGGCGGTCCTTCAGATGCATGAAGACGATCAGCACCAGGGCCAGGGCGGGGAACCAGTACCGCTCATGCATTTTGGCGCCGAAGAGGAAGACGGTGGAGATAAGCACCAGCGCGAGGTAGTAAGGGAGTCCGTCCAGATGATGCCGCGCCCGGCGGAAATAATAGAAGGCCAAGCCCACGGCCACTACGATGAAGACGGTCCCCCAAGTCTGATAGGAGAACAGGAGGAACGTATCCTCCTGTGGCTTCCAGTTTCCTACGGCCAGGGCGTAGAGATTGAAGGCGTTCAGGGTGGCGTACGGATAGGACTGCAGCGTCTCCCGGTACAGGTGGATGAACCAGAAGGGCTCCACGGTGAAGGAGTAGGGCAGGATTCCCGCCAGGAATACGCCCGCCCCCCACAGGGCCGAATGGAGGAACCGCCGCCAGCTTCCCTCCCGGTAGTAAGCGAACAGCAGCACCGGCGTGAAGATCAACGCCTGGGGCTTGATCAGCACGGCCAGGGCGAACAGGGCTCCACCCCGCTCCAGCTTCCCTCCCGCCACAGCCAGGAAGGCCAATAGAAGGAAGAAGGTGAAGAAGGAGTCCACTTGTCCCCATACGGCCGAATTCACCAGAACCGCGGGGTTGAACACGTAGAGGAGCGCGATGCCGAAGGCCGCACCCGGACGAAGCCGGCTTGCCGCCATGCGGAACAACAGGAAGGCCGTGGCCAGATCCGCCAGCATGGCCGGCGTCTTCAGCAGCACCACTGCGGCCTTGGAGCCCGGCAGCAGATGGAAGGCCCCCAGCAGCTTGCCCACCAGATAGAGGACATAGATATAGCCGGGCGGGTAATCGACGAACATATCCGTATCATAAAAATGAGCGATGCCAGCCGTCGCCGCGTGCCGCGCCCAGGCCTCGAAGGTGTTCATATCCCCCGTGTGGCCGGTGATCACCGGAGCAAGCAGATAGCGGCTCACGAGACCGGCCGCCAAGAGGGCCAGCACCAGGCTGCGGAGTCCGCGGCTGCCATAGCGCGATAGCCGCTCCTGGCGGAACAGCAGGATATAAGCCGCCGCATAGAGCGCGAAGAATGCCAAGGCATACGCGATCAGCTTAAAGGGCGTGCCCGTCGTCACCTCCGCCGGGGTGCCTCCTGAGGATGCGGGCGCCTGCTCCTCCATGAAGGAGATCACCTTGGCTCCGGCGGGCGCCGAGCCCACCTCCTCCAGCACGATATCGTCGAAGTAGGCTTTGCCCTTGTTCAGGCTGCCGTAGCCGCCGAGCCGAACGGCGGCCTTCAGCTCCTTCTGCTTGGCGCCGGTCCGGCCGTAGAGCTCCACGAACTGCCATTGTCCATGGGTGTCCGCGTAGTCGGCTGACGTCTCCAGCGAACCCATGACCGACAGGTTGGCTCCCTTGGCTCCCGTTCCCGCTGACTCGGCCCGAATCCACCCGGACAGCCTGTACAGCGTGTTCTCCTTCACCTTGACGGTCTGCACCAGCTTGGCGTCGTTCTCCCTCAAGCTCTCAATCAGAACGGCGCGGCCACCCGACCGGGCACCCTCGGTCACCGTCTGGAATTTGCTGTAGGTATCCCCGTGATTCCAGACGTCCTGCTCCCAGGAGGACGGTTCCTTTCCCTCCTCGAAGCTTCCGTTCTTCAGCAGATTCTCCGCAGCTCCCGCCGGCGCCGCACATAATAAAAGCCCCATCAGGGCCATCAGAACGAAACCCAACCGCCATGCCTTCATCCGAGCAATCTCCACCTGTCTGGAATATATTCATGATTAGTGCAGCTTATCTTATGGAAACATCTTCTATCATTATGCCAAAATCGGGGCCGCTCGAACAGTAGGACCTCAAAAATAGCCTCCCGGACGTCAAAAACCAAGGAGCTAAACGGGAACAGGCCGTTTAGCTCCTTGGCTACTTCATCGGTATTCGATTCCGGTTCCTGCAGGCGCATTACCCCCATATTCTCCTCAAGAAGCTGATGAAATCCGTCCATATTGCCGCGCAGCGGGCCAAGATTCCGGAGGATGCGCTCTCGTGCGGAGCAGCTAGCAGCATCTGAAGTTCCTCGGGTGAAATCCCTTGATTCTCCATGAAGGGTACCGGCTTTCTTTGTTAGGATACTGTATTATAGCACGGATTCGACAGAACTTTTATAGGCTTAAGGAAATATCGGACCGAAGTCCTATTCCACAGGGCCATTACTGCACGTCGTCCATCGTCTGACGGGATAAGGCCGCATCCATACGGCCGTCCGGCTCCACGGCGCCGAGGTCGTCCCTGCCGTCGCCGTCAAAGTCGGCGACGACCGGCTTGGCTCCCGCATCCCCCCAGGGTCCGAAGGAGAACAGCAGATGGTAGCTTCCATCCTCCGCCTGCCGGTAGACCACGGCCAGATTGCCGCTGCCGTTCCAGAGCAGGACATCCTCCCGGCCGTCCCCGTTGAAGTCACCCAGTTTCAGCTCTTCTCCCGTTCTCGGCAGCCCAGGGTCCTGACGGGTCACATTCCATTTGTTCTTCCCCGCGGGAAGCTCCAGCCGATAGCAGATGCCGGTGTCCTTGCGGCAGCGGACCAGCTGCTCACCGCCGGCCGGATCCTCCAGAATCTGCGCGCCCTTGAAGGAACCGGCTCTTGACTTGGCGGGCTCCCCTATCTTCCAAGCGTCGTCCTGCTTCCAATAGGGGATCAGCTGGGAGCCGTTGGCCGCGGAACCGGCCAATGCCAAGGAACCGTCCTTGCGCTTCAGCATGTAGAGCTCCTCCAGCTCCGCCGCAGGCACCTTCCAGGTTCGGGCGCGGATGAAGGATGCGCCTGTGGACCGGTACAGCTCCAGCTGTCCCGCCGGCCGGAAGATCCACAGATCCGCCCGGCCGTCCCCGTTCTCGTCCTTCAGCGTGAACAGATCCCCCTTGCTCCGGGGAATGACGGCCCAATCGGCGGACTTGGGCTCCGCCGCGTTGCGCAGGCCCCGGTATTGACCGGGGGTGACCCGAACTACTCCGCTGCCGGTCTGCCATTGGACGCCGTCCAGCTGTCCGTCGCCGTCGGCGTCGGCCCATTTGGCCGGAACGCCGGGCAGTCCCGCCGGCGCGGAGGGGCCTGGAACGAACGGCACATAGTCATGCAGAGACACGAAGTTGTAGTTGCGGTCCCGGAAGCCTGCGACGAGCTTCTGCAGGTTGGTCTTGTTCTGGTCCGGGTACTTGAACAGCGGCAGGCCGTCTTGAACCGCTTGGCGGCCTTCTTCGTCCAATACGGGGATCAAGTGCTTGAACTCCAGGAAGGCATGATAGAAGAACGAGGGCAGGCGGTCCGATTTGCCCAATTGGTCGAGAATCAGCCTCTCGTCCTTGTTGTACGGGATGTAGGAATAGGGCGT
Organism: Oryzibacillus soli; assembly: GCF_051594765.1. Lineage (NCBI taxonomy): Bacteria > Bacillati > Bacillota > Bacilli > Caryophanales > Paenibacillaceae > Oryzibacillus > Oryzibacillus soli. The sequence goes on along the minus strand of NZ_JBPPGJ010000006.1, from coordinate 55,388 downwards.
CGGCACATAAGCTGCCCCCCAGGTCGCCGCGCCGTAGCCGCTGTTCCGGCCCGGGTGCAGCATCATAGCGGTCTGCCGGGGCTGGCCCGGCATCGTTTCGTAGATGATGCCGAAGTACGACCGGAACACGTCATGCTGGGCGGCAGCCGAATGGTAATGGGGCGTCTCCCAGAATGCCGGCTCCAGCCCCGCCTCCCAGAACAGCTTGAAGCCCGCCTGCAGCCGGGCTTCGGCGAATTCGCGGGTGGACGTCTCGGGCAGCCCCGGTTCATCCATCTCGTTGCCGATGCCGCTCTCCTGATGCCCGTCGGCCCGCTTGACCGTACCGGCCTGATGCGTATAGCCGTGCATCCCCAGTACGGCTCCATTCGTCTCCGCATCCCGAAGCAGCTGGACGAACGAGGCGATATAGGGATCGGAGGTCTGATCAATCGATTTATCGTATTGGAGTCCCGTATCCGAATAATTCACCCACTTGGGGATGACACCGACCTGGAACGGGACTCCTTCCTTGTGCAGATAGTCGAATACGGCCCGCAGCTTGCCCAGCTGTTCGGCATTGCCATATTCTCCGCCGGGGCCTACGTCCTCCAGACGCAGGAGCACCGCCCGAGGGCCAGTGGACTCGCCCGAGACCACCATCAGATGGTACAAGGACCAGGAGGAGGACAAGAAGACGAAGGAAAGCACGATCTTCATTAACGATACCCGTACACGCATGGAATCCCCCGCTTAAGCTTGATCATGATTACGCTTTCCTAAACCACTATATATAACTCGAAACCTGTCGAAAAGTTTCGGTGCTCCTGATCTTTCCACACCGTTCCCTTCAAGCTTCTCCCGGTGGTTCCTCTCTCCTGCCGGGTGCTATAATAATAGAATCATATCATGGACGCAACCAGGAGGTATACGCATGCAATCCACATCCAAGCTCGCCCTGATCCTGCTGGCGGCAGGAGCCTTGGCCGCAGCAGGCTGCTCGGGCAAGGAAGCCGCAGGAACACCGGGGCCGTCCGGTACAGCCGCACCCAGCAGCTCCGCCGAGCCCGCCGATACTACTGCCGCAGCTTCAGCTACTCCCGCTTCTACCGTCAAAGGAGACGCCGTGGCGTCGTTGGCCTTCCCGGCGGCAGCGGCTTCCGTCGCTCCGGGGAAGAGCTTGACCTTGGCCCCCAAGGCCTTCAATGCCAAGAAGGAAGCCGTCTCTTTCCCGGATAAGAGCGCGCTCCACTATACCAGCGACAAGCCGGATCTCCTGGCTGTCGACGCCAACGGCACCGTCAAGCCCGGGCCAAAGGCCGGCATCGGCACCAACGCGGTCATCACCGCCGAATACAAAGGCAAGACGGCCTCCGTCACGGTGAAGGTCATGGCCACGCTGGAGGAGACCGTCACGGTCTCGGGCGGCAAGTCGGTCGTCACCAACCAGAACGATATCGCCGTGGTGGTGAACAAGAAGCGGGCGCTTCCCGACAATTACGCGCCGGACGATCTGACCGAGCCCCAGGTGCCCTTCTCCTTCAACGAGAAGCTTGAGAAGCGGAAGCTCCGCAAGGAAGCCGCACAGGCCCTCGAGAAGCTGTTCTCGCTGGCCTCGAAGGACGGGATCAAGCTCTACGGCGTCTCCGGCTACCGGTCGTACGCTACCCAGAAGAGCGTCTACAATGGCAACGTACAGAGCCAGGGCAAGGAAGCTGCCGACAAGGTCAGCGCCCAACCGGGCTTCAGCGAGCACCAGACGGGACTGGCCATCGACGTATCCAGCGCCAGCGCCAAGTTCGCGCTGGAGGAATCCTTCGGCGGCACTGCCGAAGGCAAATGGCTGGCCGCCCACGCCCACGAGGCCGGATTCATCATCCGCTATCCGAAGGGCAAGGAGTCGGTGACGGGCTACAGCTACGAGCCTTGGCACATCCGTTATGTGGGCCTCGACATCGCCAAGGAGATCTTCGAGAAGAAATGGACGCTGGAGGAATACTTCCAGGATGCGGTGCCGGTCAACCGGTAGCCGCTGTGATGCCGCCGCCGACGGGCTGTCCCGTCCCGGCGGTTTTTCTTTTGCAGATTCACGAGGTGGGAGGGTTACTTCCGGCATCGCGGCGGCATGACTTTCGTCATCCTGCTTAAGTGACTTTCTCTACCTTACAGCCGCATCACAGGGGAGTATGATAGAACCATCAAAGGAAACGGCAATGCCGCAAGGAGGGCAACCCCATGGAACATGTGCTGGAGGTACGCGAGCTGGTGAAGAAGTATGGTGAGAAGCAGGCGCTTCGCCAGGTCAGCTTTGAGGTGAAGGCGGGAAGCTGTTTCGGTCTCTTGGGACCGAACGGAGCCGGCAAGTCTACCGCGATGAAGATCATTACCGGAGTCACTGGCATGGACCAAGGCACCGTCAAGGTGTTCGGACTCGATATCAAGAAGGACGCGGATCCCATCCGCCGCCAGGTCGGATACGTCCCCCAGGATCTGACCCTGTACGATACGTTGAGCGCGCAGGACAATCTGATCTTCTTCGGCGAGATGTACGGCGTCCGCGGGGCGGAGCTCCGGAAGCGGATCCGGGAGGTGCTGGAGAAGGTGGGCCTGTCGGACCGGGCCAAGGATCCCGTGAAGAGCTATTCCGGCGGGATGAAGCGGAGGATCAACATTGCGGCCGCGCTGCTCCACAAGCCGAGGCTGGTCATTCTGGACGAACCGACGGTGGGAATCGATCCCCAGTCGCGCAACCATATCTTCGAGATGATCCGCGAATTGAAAAAAGACGGCGTGACCCTGATCTACTCCACGCACTATATGGAAGAGGTCGAGGCCCTGTGCGACGATATCGCCATCATCGACCACGGCAGCGTCATAGCCCAGGGCAGTCTGGACCGGCTGCTGGACGAATATGCCATCAAGGCCGTCTATGCCGAGACAGAGGGAGACCCGGAGGCTCTGAAAACCGTGCCCGGCGTAACGAAGACAACACCATTCGGCAAAGGCTGGATGCTGGAAGCCGCCGACCCGCTGTCCCTGCTGGCGGAGCTCAGCGCTGACCTGAAGGAGCGCCAGCAGCCCATAAAGGCGCTGGAGCTGATGAGACCCTCGTTGGAGAGCGTGTTCCTGCGGCTGACAGGCACGAGCCTGCGGGATTGACGCCGACGCCATCCGAACCCCTCGCAAAGGAGAATCCGAACCATGATCAAAACGATCATTCGCAAAGAAATTCAAGTGCTGCTCAAGGAAAAGGGCACCTTCTTCTGGCTCTTCCTGATGCCTATGCTCTTCATCCTTATGTTCGCCTCGATCTTCAGCAATGCCAAGGACACCTTCACCATCCATTATTATGACGCCGACCGTTCGGCCATGTCCCAATCTCTCGTATCCACCCTCGGAGGGATTAAGGGTATCGCAGCTGAGCCCCGGGAGGGAACGCTGGAGGAGGAGATCGCCCGCATCAAGGACGGTAAGGCCACCTCGCTCTTGGTCATCCCCCAGGGCTTCGAATCCAGTGTGACTTCCGGCCAGCCCGCCAAGCTGGAGCTGTACCGCGACGCTTCATCCGATACGGCCGTGGCCCCCGTGCTCGCCGTCATGCGCAATGTGACCGCCGGCTTCCGCGACGTGAAGCTCCAGCAGGTGCTGAAGGCCTCCGGCCGCGCCGACGGGGAGATCCAGGATATGCTGAAGGAGCCCGTTACCCTCTCCGAGATCAAGGAGAATTCCCTTCAGGGGGATGCCGTTACCCAATACGTGCCCGGCTTCGTGGTCATGTTCGTCTTCTTCATCATCATCACCATGGTCCGCAATTTCTTCAAGGACCAGCATTCGGGCATGCTGGCCCGGCTCCGCAGCACGCCGATGAAGCCCTATCACTACCTGATCGGCATGTGGGTCCCCAACATCCTGGCGGTCATCATCCAGTGTGTGGTGCTGCTGGCCTTCGGCAAGATCGTGTACGACGTGAATCTGGGCGATCCCCTAGCGCTGGCGTTCATCGTGCTGGGCTTGGCCGTCTGCACCACCGGGATCGGGCTTGCAATCTGCATGTTCGTCAAGAGCGAGAACCAAGGCACGGCCTACACCCAGATCATCACCATGGGCGGCGCGGTGGTGGCGGGCCTCTGGTTCCCTTACGAGATCATGCCCGACTTCGCACAGGCCATCGGCAAGTTCACTCCTCAGTACTGGGCTCAGCACGGCTTCCAAAATATTATGATCCGCGGCATGAACACCGCCGACATCTGGAAGACCATCGCCGTATTGGCGGCATACGGGGCCGCCGGCCTTCTGATCGCCTCGCTCCGCTACAAGAAGTACCTGAAGAACGTTACCCAATAAGAATACGAAGAACCTCCTTTACAGGTCCGGCTCCTGTCCCCATAATGAAGGACAGATCGGCTTCGCCTGATGCGGAGGTTCTTTTTGTTGGGGATGCCCGTGAGAATTCGGGATCCTCGTGATTCTTATGTAAGAGAGGTTCAAGTCCTTATGCTGACCGTCATCACTGCACTAGCACTGTTCGCCGTTACCATCACGCTTGTCATCTGGCAGCCCAAGGGCCTGGGCATCGGCTGGACCGCCGCAGGCGGCGCCCTTCTCGCCTTGGCAGCCGGCGCCGTCACCCTGGAGGATGTCCGTGAGGTGACGTCCATCGTCTGGAACGCCACCTTCACCCTGATCGCCATCGTCATCTATTCCATGATCCTGGATCGGGTAGGCTTCTTCGAATGGTGCGCCCTTCACGTCATCCGCCTGGCCGGAGGAAACGGCGTCCGGCTCTTCCTCTATACGAGCCTGCTCGGGGCGGGCGTGTCCTTCTTCTTCGCCAATGACGGGGCCGTGCTGATCCTGACTCCGATCATCCTGGCTCAGATGCGGGCGCTGCGTCTTCCGGATGCCATGATCCTGCCCTTCGTCATGGCGGGAGGCTTCATCTCGGACACCACGTCCATCCCGCTCGTCATCAGCAATCTGGTCAACATCATCTCCGCCGATTACTTCGGCATCGGGTTCGCCCGGTACGCCTCGGTTATGCTGCTGCCCAACCTGTTCTCTCTGGCCGCCAGTCTGGCTGTCCTATACCTGTTCTATCGGAAGGATATTCCCGCAGCATATGACCTGTCCGCCTTGAAGAAACCGGAGGAGGCTGTCCGGCACATGGGGATGTTCCGCTTGTCCTGGTACCTGCTGGCCGTGCTGCTGGCCGGCTTCTTCCTGAGCGAGCCGACGGGGATTCCCGTCAGCTTCATCGCCGGCACAGCCGCGCTGCTCTTCGTGGCAGCGGCAGCCTGGACGAAGAGCGTATCGCCCAAGGAGACCTTGAAGGAGGCGCCCTGGTCTGTCGTCATCTTCTCCATCGGGATGTACGTAGTCGTGTACGGCCTCCGGAACGCCGGGCTGACCGAGCTGCTTGGCGGCCTGGTAGAAGCCGCCGCCAAGCAGGGGCTTTGGGCGGCGGCGGCGGGGATGGGCTTCCTCTCCGCCGGACTCTCGTCCGTCATGAACAACCTGCCTTCGGTTATGATCGGGGCCTTGGCCATCGACGAGACTTCGGCCACCGGACTGCTGCGCGAGACCCTGGCTTACGCCAACGTCATCGGCTGCGACCTGGGTCCGAAGATGACGCCCATCGGCTCCCTGGCTACGCTCCTCTGGCTCCATGTGCTGGCCAAGAAGGACATCCGCATCGGCTGGGGCTACTACTTCCGGACCGGAGTCGTGCTGACGCTGCCCACCTTGTTCTTCACTCTCCTGGGGCTGTGGGTGTCGCTGCTTCTCTTCGGATAGGACGCGGCCGGCAAAGTGCCCGATTATAGGGCACGGTTCAGCTGCCGTTTGGGCGCCGCGGCCCCTTGCTGCTTCGCTTCATTCTCGAAGCGGTAGCGCTCCGTCTTCTCCAGCTGCACGATCTTGCCTTCATGAACGACGATCTGAACGGTGCCGAATGAGATTCCTTCCAGAGATTGAGCGATACGCTCCAGCCACAATTCATCCACATGCAGGGGCTTAGCCATTCATGATCTCCTCCTTAAGTTGGGCTCCAGGGGCTTCGCGCATGGAGTTCATCCGCCGTATCCGCGTCACCTGGTGAATCGGATATTATGATTTGTATTATATCCGATTGGAATACTATGTTTTATGGGATTATCTTACCATCGCTGATTTTGGGGTGTCAATGAGCCGTCCGTTATTTTCATTTCAGCAAAAAGTCCGCTCCAAGCCGCCCGATACAACACAAGACGCTTTCCCCGCCGGAACCTGCCGGCAGGAGAAGCGTCTTGTGCTTTCGGGCGTCAGACCTTGAATCGGCCGATCAACAGCTGCATATCCTCGGCCATCCTCGCCAAGGCGGCGGAGGAGGCGGCGATTTCTTCCATGGCGGCAAGCTGCTCCTCGGCGGCGGCCGAGACGTTTTGCGCGTGATCTGCCGTCACATCCGTTGCGGCCGAGACCTGCTCCATGGCTTCTACGGCAATGCCGGATTCATCGGAGATCCGGTTGACCGCCTCGTTCATGCTCTTGGCTTGATGCACCACCTGCTCCAAGCCGGACTTGATGTTGCCGAACAGGTCGCCGGCGCGGCGGATGGAATCTGAGCCTTCAGTGACTCCGCTGACCACCGCTTCGGTGACCCGGACCGCCGACAAGGTCTCCGCCTGCACCATCCCGATCATGTCACGGATCTGCTCGGCGGACACGCGGGATTGCTCAGCCAGCTTCTTCACCTCCAGGGCGACGACGGCGAAGCCGCGTCCCTGCTCACCTGCACGGGAGGCCTCGATGGAAGCATTGATGGAGAGGATGTTGGTCTGCTGGGCGATCCCGGTCATGACCTCCGCGATCTGTCCGATAGCCGCGGAGCGCTCATCCAGCAGCTTCATCACCTGCTCCAACTCGCCTACTTGCCCCCGGACGGAGCCCATCCGTCCGATGGCCTCGGACATGGTCTCCGAGCCTTCTCCGGAATAGGCCGACGCCTCTTCCGAGGACTTGCGGACCTCCTGGGAGCCCTGCAGGATCCGGCTGATGCCGTCCGCCATGCCCCGGATGGAGCTGAATCCCTGGCTCACGCTCTTCACCTGACCCTCCGCTCCGGTGGCCACCTCCTGGACGGAGCCTGCAATCTGCTCCGTTGCTTTGGAGGTCTGCTCCGCGCTGGCCGTCAGCTCCTGGGACGAAGCCGCCACCTGCATGGAGAGCTCGCCGATCTGCCCCAAGAGCGTGCGCAGAGAGTCCGCCATGGCATTGAAGCTGCTCCCCAACCGTCCGATCTCGTCGGCGCTGCGGACCCGGGCGCGGATGGTCAGATCGCCTTCGCTGATGCGTCCGGCTACCCCTGCCAGCTCCTGAAGAGGCTTCGTGATGAACCAAACGATGACCACAGCCAGCGTCCCGAACAGAACCATCGCTACCAGAAGCACCATAAGCATTCGATTCAGGATAGGCGCCGCCTGCTCTGCCAGCTCCTTCTCCTCGATGACGCCGCCGATCTTCCAGCCTGTCAAGGCGTTGGTATCGAACAGGATCCGCTTGACGGAGGCCCCCACATCGGTCCGGATATCGCCCTTCTGGCTGCCGTAAGCCGCTGCGACCCAATCCGCCTGAACGTCGGAGCCCGACTCCATCTCCTGATTCACAATGACCTTCTTGTTCTGGTCCAGCAGCATGGCGTAGCCCCGCTCGCCGATCTTGACACCCTTGGTCAAAACCTCCAGATCCTTCAGCTTGATCTCTGCCCCGACAACGCCGGACCCGTCGTTCAGCACCTTGGACAAGGCGATGACGAAATCCCCCGTGGTCTTCGAGACATAAGGAGCCGTGACCGCCAGCTTGGAGGAATCCTTCATGGCATCCAGGTACCACGGTCTCTTCCTCGCATCGAAGTCATCCGCCATCTTCACATGCGGCGCGTTCACGAAACCTCCGGACGGCGTCCCGACAAAGATGGTATTAATCTCTGGATGAAGCTCCTTATAGCCGTCCAAATACCGCTGAACCGGCAGATCCTTCCCCTGTAGATCCGACTGCCGGAGCTGGAAGGCCAGATAATTCATATCCTTCATCCGAGAGCTGATGGTCTCCGTAATAATCTGGTCCAGAAGTGCCACATTCTCCTCGGCGCTGTTGAGCAGCTGGTCGCCTACTTTGTTGCGGGCAGTCTCGTAGGAGAGATAGCCGATGAGAAATCCCGGAATGAGCAGGACAACTGCGAACGAAGCAAGCAGTTTGGCCTTTAAGCTCCTGTTTCGGATGAATTTGAACATGTTAGCAGCCTCCTAAAAATAAGTAGGAAATTTCACCCCTAATTTTGCTATTCTTGTAATTTCGACACCTTTCGACAGTTTCCTCTCTATTCGATAAATTTTTTTCAAGAACAGCAACCGAAAGGGGGGATGAAGCGTCAAATAGACAGCGATATAAATTTGGAGGAAGCTTCATGAAAATTTGGATTCCCCGCATGATTCTGATTACGTTCGCCCTGCTTCTCGCCGCTGCGGTATATTGGGGCTACAAGAATACAAGCCACCCTGACAGCGGTCAGAATACGCCTGTCAAGAACAAGGCTGCCGCCCGCTCCGTTCCGCATCCAGCCTGATCATCCAGCAATTCCGAGCAGCGCCCCGGTGTAACGCCGAGGCGCTGCTGACGGCGAAATAACCGGACTTCGCCCGAAGTCCGGTGACCCGTTATGCCCGGAATTGGCACAACCAGGCCTATTATTCCCGCATCCTCCGCGGGAATGGTCCCATGCTCTCGAACCGTTCGGCATAGAATTGTTCCAGCAGCAGAAGAAGAACCGGCTCCTCCGTGTGCTTCATCAGGAGCTCCAGCACCCACTCTTCCCCTTGCACCGTCAACCGGCAATCACCGCCATCCGACAAATAGAGATGTCCGGACTCCAACAGCTTGTCCCGGTGAGAAGATAGCCATTGGTCACGGTTGGTCGTCAAGATCCGACTCATAGGTTCCAACTCCCGAACTTATTCCTTCTATAATGAATATCTTAACGTGACGGAACGTGTCGGGTCAACACATTTTGTGGTCAATCTTTCATCCAAACATCACATGTATGCTATGATTCTGTCAGGTGATGATGCCATGACTACATTCGGAGAACGCCTTCGCAACCTGCGCAATCAACGGGGGCTAACGCAGAGGGAATTTGGCAAACATTTTAAACTGAGCGAAAGCGCAATCGGTATGTACGAGCGGGACCAGAGAGAGCCCTCTTTGGAGCTGGTTCGCCGCATGGCGGATTTCTTCGAGGTTTCCATCGATTACATTTTGGGCCGAGACACGTACGTCCATGAGGGCAAAGCCCGCTACTCCCCGGCCGACCGCTGGACGGAGGAGGAACGGGAGCTGGCCGACGCCCTGATCCAAGCACTCCGTTCGCGCAAGGGGAAGGGCCCTTTGGGTCCCAAGGCCTAGAGCTGCGGCAGGCAGAAGATCATGATCTAATCTATTCATTCGAACAGGCAGCCGCCGGATCCAGCAGGATTCGGTGGCTGCCGTTTTTATTGGGTACTCTCATCATCCTTTAGAGGGAGATGCAGAATATTTTATGCTTGCAGGAATTTGTCGTTAATTGTCGAATTTAACAGGCGGTGTCCTAATTGACAGCATACATATTTCAACATCATGGAGGTAACCGCATGAATCAAGCCCGCTTCACTTCCACCGTCAAACGTATCACCGATTATGTGCGAAAAAGCTCCCGGACGCTTCGCTTCCGGCTAGCCGTTCTGATCATGATCATGGCATGGGTCCCCCTCATCTCGCTGTCCGCGTACCAGGTCAAGCAATTCATGGATGAGACGGATCGCAGCATCCACGAGCATCAATTGGACATTGCACGGAGCAATGCCACCGTCATGAACAACTGGTTGAAGGATAAGATTGCGGGAACACAGGAGTTCATCAAGAACCATCCGGAGGTAGCGGATCAGCCGATTGCTGCTGCCTCTTCGACTGCGATCCAGTCCATTAAGCAGACCGATCCCGAAATTCAAACGACCTACGCTTCAACGGCGGCCGGCCTGATCCCCTCCACGAACGGTAATCTGGACATCACCAAGCGGGATTATTTCATCAAGGCCAAGGAGTCCAAAAACCCTGCCATCAGCGATGTTCTCTGGATCGAAGCGACCAAGTCGCAGAATATTACCATTGCGGTTCCGCTTTTTAACACGAAGAAGGAATTTACGGGCATCATCGGCAATCTGCTGATCCTCGATGCCTTAAAGTCAACCCTGGGAGAAATCAAGGTGGGGGAGACCGGATACGGCTTCATGCTGTCCGGCAGCGGTACGTTCATCTACCACCCGGACGCCAGCATGGTGGGCCAAAATTATGATAAGGTCCTGGAAGGGACCAGTGTCAAAACGGTTATTTCCGAGGAAATTCTCGTCAAGGATGAAGGCTTTATCCGCTACACCGACGATCATGGAATCCGCAAGATGGCTTCCTTCTCCACCGTTCCGCTTACCGGCTGGAAGGTCGTCGTCACCGTTCCCGGCGATGAAGTGTTCGGGGCCGTCGACAAGGCGATCCACACCTCGGTCATCTTGATTGTCGTCGTATCCCTGATGCTGATCCTCCTGTCCGCCATGCTTGCAGCCTATATCGCCAGACCGGTTACCCGTGTAGCCCAGCATGTCAATATCCTGGCCCAGGCGGATTTCACCGCGGAGCTTCACCCCCTCCTGCTGAAGCGCAAGGATGAGATCGGTAATCTGGCCCGCTCCGTGAAGACGATGTCCGCTTCTATGAGCCAACTGGTCCACCAGGTGGTCGAAGAGTCGAATAACGTTCGTGCCAATATGGCCGTTTCATCGGACAACCTATCCGCTCTGGGAGCCCAAGTGGAGGAGGTCTCCGCCACCACCGAGCAGATGTCCGCCGGCATGGAGGAAACCGCCGCTATGACCCAGGAGATGAACGCCACCTCCAAGGAGATTGAGATGGCCATCACCTCCATCTCCTCCAAGGCCCAGGAAGGCTCCGACCGGGCGGAGGAGATCTCCCGCCGGGCGCTTCAGATGAAAGAGGGCGCCGTTCAATCCCGGAATTCGGCCGAGGAGATCCGCGCGGTTATCGAGTCCGAATCCCGTCAAGCCATCGAGCAGGCAGCCGCGGTCAAGGAAATCGATACCCTGACCAATTCCATTCTAGAGATAACCAATCAGACCAACCTGCTGGCCTTGAACGCAGCCATCGAGGCGGCCCGGGCCGGCGAGTCGGGACGGGGCTTCGCCGTGGTGGCAGGTGAGATCCGCAAGCTGGCGGAGAATTCCAGAGTGACCGCCAGTAAGATTCAAGACGTGACCAAGCAAGTGGTATCTTCCGTGGAGGACTTGACCGAGAGCTCCGAGAAGGCTCTTCGATTCCTGGAGACCACCGTCATTCGGGATTACAACACCTTAGTGGAAACCGGCCAACAGTACTATCGGGACTCCGAGACCATTCAAGAGCTGGTGACGGATTTCAGCTCCACGGCCGAAGAGCTGCTGGCCTCCACGCAGAACCTGCTGCAGGCTATCCAGGAGGTCACCTTGTCCAACCAGGAAGGAGCCGAATCCACCCAAGATATCGCGGAAAAATCCTCGGGCGTGATGAAACAGTCCGTCCGGGTGAAAGAGCTGATGCACGAGACGGAAAGCACGGTCACCCGTCTTCTGACCGCCGTTTCCCGGTTCAAGGTGTAGGAGTTAGCTCCAGCCGCATGAAAATAGCCCCTTTCGGGGCTATTTTTTTGTTCGGGCACCTCCAGCAGGTGCGTGCTCCATGTTTGTTTCGGTCAACGGTTCAGGAGGCTTCCCACGTACCGCAGCAGCTCGTTGGCGCACACCGGGCAATAGCCGTTGTCCTCGATCAGCCGCGCCGTCACCTCGTTGATGCGCTTCAGCTGCTGTTCGTCCGGCGTCTTAGAGGACGTGGTGATCTTCACGATGTCCTTCAGATCGGCGAACAGCTTCTTCTCGATGGCCTCGCGGAGGCGCTCATGAGTATTGTACTCGAACTTCTTGCCCTTCCGCTGATACGAAGACATGCGGATCAGAATCTCCTCGCGGAACGCCTTCTTGGCATTCTCGCTAATGCCGATCTGCTCCTCGATGGAGCGCATGAGGCGCTCATCGGGGTCCACATTCTCACCGGTGAGCGGATCTTTAATTTTATGCCAAGACACAGGATATATACAGATTATTTGAATCGGTTCGTGAGCGATGAAATATACTGGCCAAGCCTGATACTGATCTGTGATCTAGCCGCTTCACGCCAGAAGCCAAACCGTTCCTGGTAGCCGCGACAAAGGTAAGAATAGTATAACACGCTTTCCCCTTGTTCGTCGTTTAGGAACTTGATCTTTCGGGCCTTCAGCTCCCCCTTAAGTGTGTAGAGATCGTTTGTAATATCAGACATAAGATAGTGAACAACTTCGGAAAGCATCGGACAAAGAATGTTATTTGCGTATTCGAATCGGATTCCTTCGATGCAGCGCTCCACAATAGTTTGCATGTGCAGTAGTACGATGTAATCCCGGATCATTGTGAACTCTACAATCGTTGGACCACTTGCCCCCTTTATCTGCTTAACATTGCCCAAAGAGTATCACCTCCTGAATACAGTATTAGTATCATATACCGAACACATGTTTCTATTCAATACAAAAAAAGCAGAAGGGTGAACTACCCCTCCTCCTCTTGATAGCCATACATGCCATAATTAGGTACAGTATTCGTTTTTATTAATGTTTGTTGTATTTTTATTGTAGGGTGTATAATTATTTTCGATTCAATGATTCATGTATCGGGGAGAGTGAAGTCTATGCATAGATTGGATACTCACGCTCGAACCGAACTGGGGAACATAAAGAGTTACGTTATTGAGCGTACTCAATTCATGTTACCAAACGAAGATCTAGCATTGCTACTGGATACAATAGATAGAATCTTTCTCGATGCCTATTTACGATATGGCTCAACCAACTATTTAACGGTCTGAACGGTAACTAGACTTGCTTGCACAAAAAAAATGGGCTCCTGCACATCTCATACGCAGGGGTCCATTTTCTGTTGATCTATCAAATCGATATCCATAGTGGGAGTCTCCCACAATATTTGCTGCCAGTTTATGTGTTGATCTCAGCAGCAGTCAGAGTACCTTCATTGATTGTAATCGTAATATCGCCTACTCCAGGAATAGTTCCCGTAGCTCTTAGGGTGTAAGTATGTGGCCCTACGGTTGCTCCCATATCACAGCATGTTAATGCGGTAGTGATTGGGCTATTAGCAGAAACGGGCGTATCACTCGCGGTACACAATACAGTGGCTCCATCACGGATAATACTAAATGCAATGATTGGACTGGCAGCTGAAGGTGTCCAAGTGACGTATGCAGTGAGCCATACAATGTTTCCCGGTTCATCGACAGTAATGACCAAACTGGTAAGATCCGCTACTGGGGCAGCAGCTGTCAGGACTGTGCCAGCAGTTAATTCAGCACAAGCGAACTCAACAAATATTCCCGGTGTTCCTGCGGGGCCTTGTGGTCCTGTTGGACCAACGGGTCCTGCTGCTCCAACTGGGCCAGCTGGCCCTACTGGTCCTTGAGGTCCTGCCGGTCCTTGGGGTCCCGCTGGTCCTTGTGGCCCTGGAGGCCCTGGAGGCCCTGGTAATCTTCCCATACGTTATCCACACTCCCTTATAATAAGAACATGGTTGGTCCAAAACCATATCTGGATTTAAACCTGAACCATTATATTCACTAATCTTCTTGAGTGTGTGAATGCACATTTTGTTTTTTTGCAGCCCTCTCTATGTAGCTGTCCATACATAAAACCTATTGATACATATATTATTCCAAAACAACACTTTGGAGGGGGTGAAGATAACGAAAGTCACTGGAACTCTTGGAATCATGGTAGGAAGCCGTGCACAGCGCGTAACCGTATTAAGGCACCTGTCAGGTCATAGATTTAATAAGATGAAACTTATATGCTTCACGCCTTCGGATATCAATTGGACTCGCAAAAAAATACGAGCCGTTCACCTAAATAATCACACCTGGCTAGAGGACACCTTTCCTTTCCCAAAAGTAATATACAATCGATGTTACAATGCCGATACTGCTTTAGTAACTCGGCTTGAAAAAGAAATCGGTACCCAGAGGTGCTTTAACCAAATAAACCAGTTTGACAAACTTCAGATGTATTCCACCTTGAACCGCTGGTTATCCCCCCATCTCCCTGAGACTCATGCCTATACTCCAGATACCATTGTGCACCTACTCCTACAACATCGGATCATTTTTCTTAAACCTTGCCACGGTCATATGGGAAAAGGAGTATACCGTCTGGAGCTAAGAGAATCTGGTGAGATCCATCTTTCTTCCCATCATTTCTCTCCTTGTGCGATTATTGGGAATATCGCCCAGCTTCAAGGTGTTGTTACACAATTAATTGGTACAACCCCATATCTTGTCCAACAGGGTGCCCCATTTATCCATGTGAATAATTGCGTTTTTGATATTAGGTCTCTTACACAAAAAAACAGTGCTGGCTTGTGGACAGCCACAAATGTGATCAGCAGAGTTGCTTATGAAGGGTGCTTCAACACCAGTATTAGCCAATACGTCCAACCAACCCATAAGATATTGCACAAGATTCACCCACCAAATCGTGTAAATGAAATAATGAACCAGATTTATAATCTCAGCTTAAGATCCGCAGAAATTGTTGAGTTGGATATGGGAATTCACTTATGCGAAGCGAGTGTCGATATGTCCATTGATGCAAATGGCCATTTATGGATTATCGAAGTAAATGGACAACCACAAAAAGCTCTTTATAAAGAAGCAGGCTTATCTACAAGGCCGGTATACCGAAAACCATTGGAGTACGGCTTCTACTTATCCAAAAAATAAATCAGACAATACGTTACCTCCCTAATTCCCACCTTTCGATGAATTCCCAAGCGCTTGGAAATTTCACAAACGCAAAAAGGACTCCCGCAGGGTGCTTCCCCGCAGGAGTCCTCTTTGTGCTGATGCTTCTGGATAAACTAATCATACCACATGGGATAATTCCAGTATGTGGATAATCTGTGAATTACTCAATTGTTATTCCTGTCGCTTTCCGCAGCTCATCCGCCGCGTAGTGTGCTGCTGCCTGCACGGCAGGATCTGCACATGCTCTGTAAAGCGCTCCAAGGTCATCGATCACTTTCTGGGCCGCATGTTGGTCAAAAGCCGGTTGTTCCATTTCGGGTTCCTCCTCAACTCCTGGTTTTGCTTGCCCAAACCTCCAAAAGCCCTCGTTTCCAAATGACGCGTTGAGATCCACCCCAATTCCATTCATTGGGAGCCCCACCCCGGTTGGGCCGTTGTTATACTGATGAATGTGAATGGGACTCGACAGCCTCCCTCCGCTCCATGCATAGGTCTGCCAATAACGAGAACACACCCCGGCCGCTCTTGCCGCTTCAATCACCGTATAAGAACCGTACACCCCTGTGAAATGATCCGGCGTCGCTTCACTGGCACCTCGAATATATTCCAGTACGGTGGGCATTTGGGCCGTTGTGGCGTCGAAGTCCACCGCAAAGTAAATGCAGCTGCCCTTCGGCTGGCCTACGGCCTCCGCCACTTCTACCGCCTTCTGACCATCTTCCACCCCGGCTGCATACCCGCCCAGTGCCCGGTCCGCCGTCGTTTCCCAAACGGACCCGATCTCCAGGCCGGCCGCACTAATCGCTTCCGCTTCTTCCCGGGTCAGCTTCTTCCACCCGGACGGCACCAGGTACCGGCACACAAACTCCATCCCATCCGCTGCAAACTTGCCTGCCAGTGCTGCCGTTAACGGTGTTGCACAATCAAACCCCTTTGCCATTTACAGCCCCATCCCTTCTGACTTCTGCTCGTTGAATCTTCTTTTCCAGCTCACTTCCGACCCGCTTGATTACCCAGTCCATGATCGTCAACGGAACCCAGCTCCCCCAGCCAACCCGCACGGCATTGGCCGTCATGCTTTGCAGGACATGGTAGAGGATGCCTACCGTAATGGCTCCGAATAAGATCCCCGGGATATTGAACGCGGCATCAAGCAAATGGCCGCCTGCAGGCAGAAGTAGAATGAAAAACGTCCGGCCTACTGCTTCAAGACCGTACTTGCTCATATAGGAATTGTCCTTCTTGGCCGCGCTGATCCCGGAGAGCCAGTCCAAGACGATGAAGAAAATCAGAGCGATCATCAATGCCCGGACAGCTTCGCCGGAACCGTAGAAGTATTCAAACATCGGCATGAGTACAGCGCCGCTTACCGTCCATATTGCCTTATACTTATCCATCTACCCAACCCCTTCGCCCAACGGGCAATAATATAGCCCCGGAACAGCCCCGGGGCCTTGCTTTATAACTCTTTGTTTGCATGAAGTTCCTTTTCGATCTCCACGCGCTTCTCAGTACCGAGCTTGGACCCTATCAGTTTAAGTGTTATGTCCCGCGATACACCTTGTCCTTCTTTTAGCAAGATGTAGGAAGCCCAGAAACCCATCCTAAACCCCTCCTGACAAGATCAGGTCGCCCACCAGGATGGTGAGCTCGTTGACCTGACTCTTCAAGGTTGCATTTTCTGCTTCCAGTTGATTGATTCTCTCGCCCGTTGTTGGCTCGGTTTGTCCAGGCTGTGGCGGGAGCGAAAATTCCGTAAAGCCGACCAGTTTATTCTCATCGATCTCCAAAAGATGATAGGTATTTGCCTCTGGCTGCATTAGCTCTTGCGGAATGTCCGTGATATCCTCTACCAGAATAAATGGGCAGTGAAGGTCGATATCCGGCGTGTAGTCCGGGAAGAATCCCGTATGTTGCTTCGTAATTTTGTCGTACAAAATTGCAATCATAGACTCACTCCTTTACTTGATGTCGTATTTGATTTTAAAATTCTTCACGCCTGCAACGTTATACACGCCGACGCTTGCTGCTGCTTCATTTGTTACAACAAAATAGATGGGAGTAACAGAGTTAATCTTAAGTTTGCATGTTTGAGTCACGTAGGCTTGGTTTGACCCTCTGTTACCAAGGGTTATACCAATAAAGCCACCCGGAATAGCCAATGTTGTACCAATAGAGGTCCTAGAATCCATAGGGCTGAAATTAATCGAGTCGATATATGGGAAATTAATGCTGCCTGCACTAGAGCTGACCGCAGCATTATATCCAGGGGTAAATGCAGTAAAGTAAGTAACGGATCCATTACCACTATTATCTCCCCGTATATCATACTCTATTAGTATTTCACCAGTTGTTTTTGGGTGGAAGATATACACCAATCGAGAAGATGCTGTCTGACTAATAGTCCATTCCGTTGCACTCTGTTCTTGAACTGTATCTGATACGGCATAAACACCCATACCCACAGGTTTCCACACCCCTCCTATAAGAAATTCAGGCACCCCGTTGTTGATCCGGATCTTGCTCGTGCTCCAATACTGCGGATGCGGGTCGGTAGCGCTCGTATGTGCCGTCATTGCCCCATCTACCGTATCCTTCCGAGCAACGTCATCACTAGCAGCCGGCGCGGCGACCTTCATACGTCCTGCTCCGTCCCGCTGGGCAAGTGCGTTTGCCATAGCCGCCGATGTCGCTCCATGGATACCGGTTGTCGCGTTCATGTGCGTATTGGCCACGGTTAGTGTCGTGGGCGGTGTATCCCACGGGCCAGCATTACCCGTGATGGCCTTGAAATACTTTAAGATCCAGGAGAAAAACTGGGTTAAGGTACCCGTCAATCCATATGCGGTAGTAGTGGCCGTATCTGCCGTTCGGTTCCCGATCACCGTGTCTGTAACCGCCTCATCCGCTAGCTGTCCAGCCCCCACCGCCTTATCTGCCAGTTGACTCGTACCAACCGCCTTATCAGCAATCTTTACCCCAGTGACCGCCTTAGCTGCCAATCCGGTGGTGCCGATCTGTGGTCCATTCCCTGCTGTCCCATCATGAGAATGACCAGAGCTCCCAAACTTATCATCAACGGATTTTAATGCCGTATTAAAATTGCCGGTTGAGACTGAATCCGTTCCTTCGAACTGCTTGATTCCGTTTGTCTGATTCTGCACTACCCTTGCACCTCCCATTGACTGAACGTGAGCCCCAAGGCATCCAATTGAGCAAATGTCCATCCCTTCGCATCCAGCTCGGAGAAGAGGAAGTAATTGTACTCATAGACCACCGACAAGTGAGCAGGTTTCACGGATTCCACGGCGGCCATCAGGTCATCGATCTGGGGCGGGATGCCTGCGGTATCCAAAAAACGGATGGTGATTTGGTACAGCGCCGGCTGTTCCGTTACCTTAATCCGCCCACGGTCATACGATTCCGCTACGGACTCCAAGAGCGCCACGGTTACGGTGCCGGAGCCCCGCAACCTCGACTTAATGACCGACCGGCGCTCACTTATCGGCTTCGATTCGTCCGTCTTGATCTGCAGCTCCTGCTCCCAATCGGTTAAGGCCCATGTGGCCGTATCCACGAAAAACTGCTGCAGCACCGAAGTGATCCCGGTTTCCAACTCCTCTAACTCGTCGGCCCCGCTGTCCAGAATACCGCTTGTGGTCATATCCATGGCGTATACCGGTGAGATGTAGCTCTTCACCTTATCCCGAATCACGTTACATTCACCGTCCCCAGCACCGCCACAGAGCCATCTGGAATCGTCACGTTCCCGTTTCCACCGTTCACTGTCAACGCCGTGTAATCCTGCACCCCGCTGGCCTCCAGGACGATATTGGCAATTCGGACGAACCGCACAATGGGATCGGTAAAGGCCAACCCCTTCAGATACTCCTGGACTCCATTCTCAATATCCGCCTTGGCCGCAGCCAGCGTCCCGCTGGAGAGTGTAAGGTCCACGGATAGGTGGACCGGCACCTCGGGGGCCGGTACCACCATGACCTGAGCGCCTATGGGACGCTGGGACTCAATATAGGCGGCCGTCTCCTCCACGAGAACCGTCCCCGGAGCCCGGCGGTTCTGGTCCAGCAGGACCACCTTCACCGTCAGCGGGCCGTTCCATTGGGGGAAGACCTTCGCGTCACCAATCCCGTTCACCTCCGTGGCCCACAGCTTGTAATGGGCAGCGTTCCCGCTGGTGGCCTGGTTCCGGACCCGAAGTAAAAGACGCTGAAGCAGGCTTTCGTCCGTCTCCGCATCGAATCCGCCTGTTGTCGGCAATGTGTTCGTGACTACGGACACCCCCGGAATAGAAACGGGAATAACCGAAATGGTCCCGGCCGCCACATTCCCGGCAGCTCCCGCCACTTCCGCCTCCACGTCCACCGTGGCCGTTGTCCCCACAATGACGGCGGCCGTCTTTGTAAC
The DNA here is from genome assembly GCF_051594765.1 of Oryzibacillus soli. Taxonomy (NCBI): domain Bacteria; kingdom Bacillati; phylum Bacillota; class Bacilli; order Caryophanales; family Paenibacillaceae; genus Oryzibacillus; species Oryzibacillus soli. The sequence goes on along the minus strand of NZ_JBPPGJ010000006.1, from coordinate 36,029 downwards.
AAATCGGGTTCCGCTCGTCGTAGCAAAAACGGCTCCCTTCCCAATAGGAGCTCCATCCGTTCCGCTTATTGTTACCCTTCCGGTTGCCTTCACTGCCGGTTTACGGCTTACGCCGTGCTCGTCCGCCCGCATCTCCAGATAGGCCCCTGAAGAAGTATGGGCGAACCCCAACCGGAGTCCTCGCTCTAATTGAACGTAGGCCAGTGCCAGCTCCACAGACAGCGCTGCGGCCACATCATAGGTTACCGTGCCCTCCTGCTTGGAGATCCCGTCCGGGATGCGGGCCAGCAACTTGGCCAATATGGCCTCTTGGGTCATCGACTCAAACATGGACTTCCACCTCCCCGTACACCGTCTCTACTTTCACACCAATGCTCAACACATCCCCTATAAACTGAACCTCTACGCCGGGCACGGCTGTGATGTACGGACTTACCAGCAGCGCCTCCCGAATGAACCGTTCGGCTTCCGCCTGGGTCACCCGAGGGCTGTAATTGCTGCCGATCAGCTCCTCCAGCTCGTGCCCATAGTTCCAGGTATAGCCCAAGTACCGGTACCGGGGCGTGGTCAGCGCCTTGAAGATCCAAACCTTCAAAGCCTCCTTCCGCTCCACCACCACCGGCGCACCGTTTAGGAGCTTCATCTGGTTGTTCTCAAAATCCCAATCGTATTCCCGGAAGACCTCCAGCTCCCGGCTCTGCTGCTTCGGGACCGGGTTCAAAAACGGGAAAATTCCCGCCATCACATATCCACCACCTTGCCCATGACTATGAACCTTTCCCCCACAGAAAAGACCAGGACCGTATCTCCATTGGCCAGCGGCTCCGGCTCCGTCTGCGTCGCGGTAAGGGTTCCGGAGATGTTGCCCGTTTCCGTGGTCATGGTCGCCTGGTAACTCTTCGTCGCCGCCAACAGGTCCGGCGGGGCCATCAGGAATGGGCTGCCCAGCTCCACGTTCCCCAGCTTGATCCGCAGCGGAGCTGTAGCGCTTACCTTGGCCAGGTGGATCATGGGCTGCTGCATGGCCACGACCTGTTCCCGGATAAACTGCACCAGCCATGCGGCGTCATTCACCGGCTTCACCTCCTAATAGTCCAGTTCCATGGTATAGCTCACTTTGGAGTCATCGTCTTTGTCGAATTCGTCTGCTTCTTGTTCGTCCATCACGTTCTTGAAGCTTAAGGTCAACCGGATGGTATGCTGGCCACTTTCCCAGGTGTGGGTATCCCCGTCAATATAGAAAAGGCCCGTGAGCCCCGTATAGGCTTCTCGGACCTGAACCGCATGGCCGGTTATGAGATCATAGGTATCCACCCCACCCACCAGCTCCAAGCTGGCTTCCTGGTTCAGATCCTTTAGCAGCTTCCGGGCCGCCGTCTGGGCGTCCTTCCCCTTCTCCTGCTGGTAGCTCCTCTGCAGGAGGCCATAGGTCTGGACCCAATCCGGCCTGCTTACCGTCCCGATGACATTCCCCTTCTCGTCGGTGATCTGCACCGCGTTGACCATATCCTCGATGTCCTCGCTGTATGTGGAGTCCGTCACGTGCTGATCGGAGAGGATGACGCGCTTGCCCACCTGTACGCCTTTCTCGATCACATCCAAGGCACCTTCGGCCATCCGGGGGAGGTATTCCTTCCCGTTCTGGCGGCTTGCCGTGGTGTAGGCCGTCATGATGGCCTGATATCCCGTCTTGGAGAGATGGGGGAAGCTCTGGGGAATGTCCGTAGCCGCAAAGGTCCCGCCCGGAACCCCCAGTTCAGAACATACGGCGGCCGCCACCTGTTCGGCGGTCACGCTCATGAATACCTTTGAGAATTCAGACTTAATCAGGTAGATCAGGCCATCATAGGCGGTGACTTCCAAGGCGTTGCCGGTCAGCGACTTGGACTTCCGAAAGACGTATCCCCGCCACAGCTCGGACCCGTCGTCCCCATACCAAAAGAGCATGTCCGCCGGTTGGATCTGGGCCGGAGGCAGGTTCTTGTCCGTAGCCGACGCTAACAGGGTGACGTCCAACTTCCGGGCCGCCTCCCGATAGTCGCCGCTCCAAGAACACTTCAGGACCATGGAGGTAAGATCCGCTTCCGTCCCCTCCTTGTTGTAATGGACCAGCCTCATAGATACAGCACCGTCCCGGCTGCCAGGGCGAATTCATCCTGCACGTCGTTTCGGTTCTTCAGCTCCGTAAGCCGGGAGCCGTCGCCATAGACTGTCCGGGCAATGGTCCACAGGTCCTCTCCCTCCCGGACCACATAGGTGGCAGGAGGTTCCCGACCGGATGGCCGGGTTCCGCCGGTGTACGCGGCCAATAGGGCCATGGCGGGTGTTGCACCATTGCCGTCTTCCATCCGCCCGGAGAAGCGGAATTCCCGCAGCTCCAGGGTAAAATATACATCCTGCGGCCCTCTCTGCACCCTTGGCTCGAAGCATTCAATGGCCATGGCCTCGTTGATCTTCAGGCTGTCCCCGACGATGAGCACCCGGATCGGCTTGCCGGAGTCCCGCCACTTGGCAATCTGGTCCACACACGCCTCCGGAGAAGGATACCCGGTATATTGAGCGATGGGGTCCCCAGGGAGGGGAAAGTAAGAGCTAATGGACATGGTTTTCAGCTTTCGCTTGCCCATCAGAAGGAACTCCCCCAGCTCGTGGATGTTGACGGTTGAATGGTTGTTCCCCGTGAAGATCTTATACTCTGCAGGAGGGACAGGAAGCCGCAGCTTCTCCGCACCGTTGTTAAACGTCAGCCAGAACTCAATCACGACCCCACACCTCCTGCGAAATTGTATCCGGCTGGTTCCAGGACGGAACGAATCAGCCGTAGGATCTCGGACGCTTCATCTTGCTGCTGCTTCGAGACGTTCAGATAGACATGCACCGGTGCTTTTCCCGCTTGATCCTGCTGGCGGGCTTCCTGCGCCGTCAGCAGCCGTTCCCCTTGATGGGCCAAAATCGGATAATTGTCCCGGGGGATTCGTTCCATGCCGATGGCTTTCTTCTCCGGCGGTCCGTGTAAGCTCTTTTTGTATTCCTGTAGCTTCTTCCCCAGGAGGCGGTCCCCGTTTTCGTCATACACCTTCCGTACGGTCCACTTCTCCTTGACGTCAGACGCCATATCCTTCAGGCCACCCCAAAAGCCCTTCTCATTGAAGGTCTGGAAGTCCTGGTTGATTCCATCCTTCATGGCCCCGGCGGACTTCACGACTTCAGGTAGGATTCCTGTCCCTACCCCTGCCGCTGCAATGGCTTTGGTCTGAACCGTTCCCGGCGTGGAGATGAAGGTCAATATGGCGGCCATTTCTTTGTTCTGCTCCGCAAATTGGTTCAGGCCCTTCAGCAGACCTTCCCCAATGGACAACCCGATTTTCATGGCCGGATCGGCAAATCTCGACGCAGAGTCTGCCAATACCTTGATCGATTTGGACACGAACCCGGAGAACATGCCTGCCCCCTTGGTGTCCCACCAGGCATCGAAGCTCTTATTGATTTCGCTCCATACCGCATGGAATTTGGCATTGAAGGTAGGCAGATTATTGAATTCCACATTGTCCAGGAACTTCTCGTTGATCCACCGCTGGACTTCCTTGGCCTTGTCGATGACGGCCTTGGTCACCCCGACCATCATCCTGGACCCGGCTTCAAACATCTTCCGCGCCCCGCCGCCGCTTAAGAAGTCCGCCCATAGCTTCAGCTGTGGCTTCAAGAACTCCAGCGTGTCCTTGCCCATGTCCGTGATTCCGCTCTTGATGGTACCGGTAATGGTACTCCATAAGCCGTCCGAGGACTGGCCCAGCTTCTCCGCGCCGCCTTGGAACATTTGACCGAGTGCAATGCCCTCCGCGTTCCGGATGTTCTCCATTTTCCCGCCCGCTGCTTTGATCTGATCCTGGGAGATCTTGAACCCAAATTCCTTCATGCGCTCTGTCTCGCCGGTCTTTAGGTCCGCTAAGGCTTCCATGGCATCACCCAATGTTTTCCCTGGCGACAGGGCCGCCATGTCTTCAGCAAGCCGTAAGAGGCTCATTGCTTGCTTGGTGCTTCCTGCAGCGATCCCAATAGCCCGGGTACCGGATGCAATCACATCCCCTGTCTCGAAGGGCGTCAGGTCTGCGTTTTTCCGCAGATCCTTAAGGTATTGGTCCGATAGTTCCTTGACTTTGGCTGCACTCAGCACCTTGTTATTGATGCCGATAAAATGCTCCATGCTGATCTGGTTTCGCTCCAAGGAGGAAGCACCCTTAAGCGATGCCAAACCCACTCCAGCTGCAGCTGTGGCCCCTACAGCCATGGTCCCCGTCGCGGCCCTCATAATCCCCGGGACAGCACCGGTGACCAGATCCCGGGCCTTGATCGTAATGACCGCCGGGGCACGGGTCAGCTTGTTAATGGAGGCCGCCAGTTTGGCATGCTGCTCGAAGAAGTGCTCCGTCCGGGCCGTTATTTTAACCGCCTTGTCTTTCATGTGTTCCTTCAGGCGCTCGAATTTGGTCAGCTCACCGGCGGCCTTCCGGGTATCGAAGCGGAGCTGCTTTTCCTTCTTCATGTTGTCTTCCAGGGCCTTCAGCTGCCGCTTGGCTTTGTCCACGTCCTGGCTAAAGGAAGAGGTATGTTTGGCAGCCTGCTTCATGATCGTGGAATAGTTGTCCTTCAGGCTGATGACGGCCGATAGCTTCACACGTCCACCCCCTTAAAACGCTGTGACCGTTGGCCATGCCCGATTCTTCAGCCACCGTTCCCGCTCCTCGTTTTCTTGCAGCCAAAAAGCCCGGAGCAGCACTTTCTCCCCGGGCCGCAGCTGCGACACTTCCGACGGGAGGAGGTGCTTGCGGCTCCAACAGTAATACAGGAAGCCCAGCTCCTCGTCCGTCGCTATTCGTTTTTTACTTCGATCACCGCATCTTCACCGTATCCGCCCAGGTCTGCAATTTGGTTATAGAGCTGCAGCAGCTCTCCCGGGAGGAAGAGCCGTTCCAGGAGCTGCTTCGGGGTGGCTGCGCCGTATTTCTCCAGCAGCGCCTTATCCTTCAGGTTGGGGGCCGCAACGCCTTTCAATACGGTGTGCATTCGTCTAGCAGGTGCATCCTCCCCGGAAATCTCCAGGATCTCCGATTCCTCGTCGAAGGTCAGGGCTTGGATCGTCAGCTCTACCTTTTCGTTGGCCAGTCTCGACAAACGAGGGATCTCCACCCTCTTGGTCGGGCGGGTCAATGTTTCGGGGTTCAACCCCAGCAGCATCTTCAGTGTATCGCTCATGGATATGTTCCTCCTTCAAATTCTCAAGCGTTTGGGATTATGTGTTTGCTTATAGTAAAGCATTTTAAATGTGCGCAAAAAATGCAGATACCCCGGCCTATGATATGGGCCGGGTCGGATATAAAGTTGATTAATTCTTGTTCAACTTGTTATTGGGTCAAATGCTTGTAATCTATTATTTCAATCTTAAAATCATGGCTACATCCAATTTTAGGGCTGTCGCAGGATGGATATATTCTTACTGTAACTTTGTCCTCTGCAAAATCAGACAGATTACTTTTGGATGGAATTTCAATCCTCATAGAAACATCATAAGAATGGTCATTGTTGTAATTGATTTTCTCCATCCTCCCTCGTTTCCAGCCGAAAACATTACCTGCATATTCCTCTTCAATTTTCCTATCAATAGATGGGAAAATAATATCTGCTATAATATCCTCAGTTGTAACATATACCGCTTCTGAAATGGGTTCTGCTTTAGCGATTTGTAGAGGGGCTAGAGCAAAAAATAATGTTCCTAAAAACAAATACTCTTTAAGCACCAGATGCACATCCTCATCTCTACATTATTTCCCATTAACATACCCAATTTCTGGGCCATTATTAAACGATACTGCCCGTTAGTTTAGCGGGTAATGCTGTTTTATAACAACTTTATTCTTAAGCTAAATTATGGTTATTGGGGCGTGACCAGGTCTTTATCTTCCCACTCCGTGAACGTAAAGGGGCATTCAATCTCCCCATTCTTCCGGAGCTCCCAATCGATCAAGGTCAGGTCATCGAACGAAGCGTCTTTGATCAGAATCCGTTCGGCCCCATAGGCCGCAGGGTCTTTCAGCTGGGAGAGAACCTGGAACCGGGGGTTCCGGCCGGCCTTGATCTCCGCGCTGATCAGCTTGATCATCCGGCTGTTGGTCTTGTAGAGCCGAAGGGAGCCCGTACAGTCGTAGCCCATGAATTTGGTATCATCGGCATACTTACCGGCAATCGGGATCTTCTCCTTCTGGATGTTGACCTTGGCCTGGAGCCCCTTGCACTCCCCCACGTATTCGCCGTCCAACCATACCTCACCAAACGTGCCGTTCATGATTTTCTCGCCTGAAATAGCCATCCGTTATCCCTCCCTTACAGGTAAATATCCAGCTTAATGTCTTCGATGGCATCCAGCGGCTTGGCATAGGCGGCCAGGAAAACCTGGTCCCGGGTGTTGGCCTCCCGAATCTCCTGTTCGGACCATCCGGCGGTGTTGGTACCGATGCTGTTCAGGTAGGTCCGTTGTACCGCTACGTCAATGTCCGCCGTGCTCTTGCCCGGGTCCAAAACGCCGTCCAGCTCCAGCTGATCGAAGTAAGCGGTGATAGCAGACACAAGCAGCAGCTTGTTGACGTAGCTGTTCGGGTACTTGCCCACGTAGTTGTCCTCACAGGTCCGCTTGATGTCTTCGTATACCTTGTTCAGCACCCGAACCACCTTGATTTTCTTCCAGTCGGCCCCGAACACGGTATCCGCCGTTGTCCGGGAGGTGACGCCCCGGGCGATCTTCACCTTCTCCCCGTCGTGGTAGAGAATGAGCTGGCCCGCATCGATGGCCGTATCCGCCTGGGCCTTGGTCAGCTTCGGCACGTCGGTGACATCCGGCAGCACCTGATATGTCGGGGAGGCCGTGAGCGGCAAGCCTGCGATCAGGCCCGCGATCCGGGCCGTGAATGGGCCGGTGTTGTAAGTCGTCGCCCCTACCTTAATGGTGTCCGTGGTGAAGTTGATAATGGCCGGGTGATCCGAAGCGCTGCCAGGCAGCACGGCCATGATCTTCTTCAGCTTGGTGTCGAAGAGGCCCTTCACCCATGTGGCCATACCGGCCACATCGGCTGTTGCAATCCCCGGGATGGCTAGGACGTTCCACTTGATGGTTTCCAGGTAGTCCTGGGCCGCCGTGTAGTTGGCCGCAGCGGATGGCAGCACCACCAGCTTCACGACGCTAGGAGAGCCGTTCAAGGCCAATTGCACATAATCCTTATTGGTGGCGGACAGGCCGGCCGGGATATCGTTCACCGTGTAGACCAGGTATTCAGATACCCCGCTGGCCACCAGCCCGTCCTTCAGGATCAAGGCGACGATGCCGACCGCTCCTTGGCTCACCGCTGCAGCGGCCGTGTTCTTAAATGCAATGTTGATATTGGGAAGCCCCACGCTTACCCCTCCTTCACTTCAATGTTCTGTATGGTTTCATAGGTCGGTTGAATCCGGTTGTATTGCGCCTGCAGCTTGATGTTGACATACACCTCATCATCCCGAGGCCCGCCGTCAAACTCCATAATGTGAAAGACGGTACCGGCCGGTCCAACCAGGTACGGCTGGGCGGTGAATGCTTGCCGCAGGCGATCCATGACGGCTAACTGGTCCATCCGGTCCGGGTATCCGGCTTTCTTCAGCTTGGGGAAATACACCACCTGCCACGAAAGCTCGGCTTGCACCATGTTCCGGTTCAGGTCATCCATCCGTCCGGGCAGCATCTCCACATAAAAGGACGGTTGATCGAAGCCAACAGGCACGGCATCCACGTATACCGTCTTCACCTCCGGGATCTCGGCGGCCAGCTTGGCCCGTATGGCGTTCAGGCTATCCAGATACATCGAATCCCGCCGCCTTTCCTGTTTCCCTTAAGAAATCCCGGACTAGTTCCGGAAGATCCTCCTGGGTTTGATCCAGTGCCCTCTCCATGAAGTGGGTACCCGAAACGAAACCGACTTCTTTCAAGCCTCTCTTCCCCTTAATGGGTACGCCCTTGGAGTTACGCCGACGAAGAACCAAACGATGGCCGTCGTTAAGCATTCGGGCATAAAACACTGACGTACCGGCCTCAATGGAATCGGCGTATCGGCCGTTCAGGACCCATTCTTTCTTCCCGTTGAAGGGCTGGCGCCGGAACGAAGCGACCAACTGGCCAGAATCCTCCCCGCAATGTTCCGCGCAGTTGTGAAGATGGCGGCGGCCCACGTCGTACCGAAGGTCATCATACCGGCTACGGTTGCGGCTCTCCCGGTTCATGTCCTGGATCAACGTGTCCAACCCGTTGATGCGGAAGTCGCTCATATCGGCCCCTCCCATTCCACTTGAACCTCGCCATACGGGCCGCCGTGCCGATAAGGAATGGCGGCTTTGTACGTCCCCATACCGGCAATCTCCACCAGATCTCCGGACTGAATGTCCGCCCTCGTCGGAAAATAGAGCATATACACCACTTCTGAGCGGTTTTCCGGTGCCTCCTGGACCACACGAATGGTCTTCCGGGATAGTTGGCAGGGAATGGACGCCACCATAACCCATTCCTGCTCCATCGGGGTGTTGTACTCGTCTTTTTGCATCGTGTACCGCTTGACCGCGCACCGCTGCCTAAGCATCCCGCTCATTACCCGAACCTCCCCACATAAGGAGCGGCCAAGGCACGCACCGCATGGGGCAGCTCCAACTCTTCGCCCGTATTCGGAAGACTGAACGTAACCGTATGATCACCTAACCGTTCGGAGTGCAGACCGAATTGACCATGGTAAAGGAGTTTGGTGAATAGTAGGCAGGCATATTCCAAGTCCGGCGGTAAATCTGTAGGATCTTCCGGTGTTCCGTCTCCCGGGAGAATGTATCCGGCCGAATACTCGATGGTGACTTCATGCGCTCCACCTGGCCAGCCCGAATTCCGGAACAAAATGCCGTTCGTGCCTTTATCCAGCATCTTGTAGTCCGTAATCGGCCCGGACGGACCTAGCACCTCCCGAATCTCATGCACCGGATAATTCCGTAGGGCCAGGTATCGCCCGCCACCACTTGCTGTTTGGGTGTAGTCCTGCCGTTTAAAGCTCCGCCCGCAGTAGCTTTCAATGGCGCGGGAGGCCGAAGCCAGGAGGAGGGATAAGGCCCCATCCTCCCCCGTGTCCTCCAAAGGGATCTGCAGCTGCCGCTTAACCTGCTCCAGTGTTGTCAGCATGGCCGCTTACTCCCGGAACCGTCTGATTTTGTTCCCCGTCTCCTTGTTCTTGCTGCTTCGGGGTATCATCCGCCAGGTATCCGCCAGCCTGCAGCTCCTCTACCCGGTTCGGTTGGTCAGATTCGTATTCGTCTCCCACCACATACCGTTTCCCGGTGATCCGGTCCCGAAACACCTTGATGACCTCATACTTCTTCTTTTCCGCCTTTGCCATGTTGGCCCTCCTTCAAGAAGGGGCGGCTTCAACCGCCCCTATGGATTGTTCCTTACACCACGTCCGAAATGTCCACCATGCCGTACACGGCCGCACCGGAGTCCCATGTCTTAATATCGTCCCGGATAATGGTCCGCAGGTCCGTCGTATCCCGTCTAAAAGCATCCCCGCCTTCCTTGGTGGAGGCAATTTCATAGAACTTCCGGGAGAACAGGGTAATGAGCTGCTTCAGGTTGCCAATGACCATTGGAGCTTTTCCGGCCCCTGTATTGGTCGGCAGATAACGGTTGGCGACAACCACGATGGGACGGCCCTTGAACAGTTTCCGGCCCGGTTGGGTAATGTCGTCGGTCAGGAGCGGCCGGCCCTGGGTATCCACCAGCTGGTCCATCCAATCGTACCCGTCTTGGTTGGTCAGAATGCTTGCGTTCAGGCTGATGGCCGGGTCCAAGGAAACGTTCAGCACCTTCTTCACGGCTCCGAAGTTGGCCAGATCCACCTTGGTCATGCCGTTCAACAGGTTCACAACAAGGGAATTCCGCGTGACTACGGATTTCCGCCCGATCCAATCCGTGATATACGCGAGAACGTTCTGATCCGAATCGGCCAGGAGCTCGTTGGTCAGAGGGAGAATGCCGCCGCGCTTCTTGACCTTGTACTCCACCGGAATAAATTGCGGGTTGTCCATCTCGGGGATGGGGCTGTATTCGTCGATTAGACCGAAGGGGACCATGGCCTGGTCTTTCTCCATGACCCGGGTACCGGACAACGCCGTAACCGGAACCACATTCACGTATTGGGTCAGGTCATCCAGGCTTCGAATGACCGCATGAATCTGGGTCTGAATGTCCTTCGGCACCAGGATGGACGAGTCACCGGCAGGGATGGCCGGATTGGTCCCGCCCTCGTTCATGACCGCCCGGCGCTCATACTCCGTGATGATGCTCCGCATGTCTGCCGTCACGCCCTGACGCCGCAGGCCGCGAAGGAAGATCCCGGTATACTCCCGCTCTAGCTCCCCGTCTTCCCGGGTTTCCAATCCATTGGAGCCACCAATCAGCGGCGCACCGCCACCGCCGCCCACGAAGTCACGCTCTTCGTTTTCCAACTCCTGAAGCATCTTAACCTGTGTCTGCAAGGACCGGACCTCGGCCATCATGTCCTCTGCTTCCTTCAATTTGTCCCCGGCCATAAAGGACCGGACTTCTGTCTTCCGCTGCTCCAGCTTCTGCAGCAATGCACGCAATTCTTTACTCATGAGATACCTCCGAATAATTGAGATGGGCAAAACAAAAGGAGCCGATCATAGAAGATCCAGCTCCAGGGCTAACACACGCATGCGATATTCGGTTGCGGCCCGTTCTTCTTGGGCCTTGAAGTCTTGCAGGGAACGGGTCTGGACGTCGTTTTCCGGGTAAGCAGCGAACGGCGTGGGGGAGATTTCGGGAAGCGTTGCATTCAGGATGGTCCGCTTGTAGAGGGTTTTCCCGTCCCGCTCGATCTTGGACCAGCGGTCTCCGTTTGTTCGGGTGTTGAATCCGAAGGAAACCCCGTTCACGTCCCCCCGGCCGATGCTTTCCCAGGCGTCATTGCCTACCGTCGTATTGGGCAGGTCACATTCGAAACGCAGCTCCGTCTCTCCGTCCGTGATCCGCAGCGTACCGCTCTGGGTGTTGCCTAGGATCTGGTCCGTCCGGTGGCACCATAGGGAGATGGTCGGGTTATCCCGGAGATATTCCGAGAAAGCACCCGGAGCAATGACTTCTACAAATTCGTCGCCATACCAATCCGTCATGACATGGGACTCGGAATCGTACCGGATGGTGCCGGAAATGGTCCGCTTATTGGCCTCCCCCTCCGTCAGCTCCCGGATCTGAAGTTTGGCTTGGATCGTCCTTTTCTCCGGCCCCGTCGCCGGTGGTGTCTTCTTCTCCTGGCTCAATTGGTTCACCTCCCTTCATGTACTGCTTCCCTGCCATCGTTAACGGAATGACATTGCCGTTGAACACTAGCTGATCCCCACCGGGCATCGGAGGCTTGTCCTCCAAGGCCCGAACCTCGTTCGGGGTAATGAACCCTTTTTCCACGCCTTTGCCATACGCTTCATACCGGGTCTTCAGGTCGGCCCGGAGTATGCTGTCCACGTTGAACTTGACGAAGTACCCGCTGGCCAGCTCATCCTCCAGAAATAGCTTATAGGTGAGCTCCTGCTCATAGGTGGTCAGCGTTGGCTGGAGCTGGTCGCTGTAAAAGCCCAATTGGGACTGCTCCACGTTGCTGTATGTCGCCCGGGACAAGTCATTCAGCTGGTGCATCTTCACTCCGAAAGCATTGGCCAGCTGCCGGATGGTGAGCTGGGTGTTCTCCAGGAATTGAGCATCCGCCATAGTGAGCGACAAGGGCGTGTATTGGTACCCAAGAGGCATTAACGCGATTCGGTGACTGTTCTTCAGTCCGGATGACATGCTCTCGAATTGCTCCCGAAAGATTTGCTTGGCCGTATTGTCCAGCGATCCGGTATACTGGACCAGTCCCTTCGTCTGGAGCCCTTGTTTGTAGAAGTTGTTGATGAACTTCCCGGCTGCCGCCGCATTCTCCACCGTGCACCGCAAATAATCCAAGACGTGGACGCCGATCAACCCGTCCAAGGTGATGCTTCCCTTGAAATGGAGCACTTCATCCGGCATGAGCTTCCGCTTCTCACCGTTTCCTACGTCCACCTCGTACCAGAGCCGGGTCCGGCTGGACAAATACTTGCTCGTGGGCTCTGGAAGCAGACCGGCATCGTCCACCCATACCTTCACCTTCCGGGAATCCATGGGCCATAGCCCTACAATCTTGCCGGTGCGACGGTCCACTTCGATACTGGCGTAGGCATTGCCGATGGCCCGGTGGGCCTCCATGGCTTTCCAGAAGTCAGCGGCGGACATATACGGGTTGGGCCGCAGCTTCAAGAGCGGATACAGGTAGTGTCTTGCCGCTTTCTGAATGCCACTATCGTCCTCCTGGTACACCTTAAGTGGCAGCTTGGACACCGAATCCGACAGGATCTTGATGCAGGCGTATACGGTGTCCACCTTCAAAGAATTCCAGCCCTGAACATTCACGTCCCCCACTTCGATTCCAAGCAACTCCAATAGCTTTCGGTCCTGCAGATCGACGGCCGCGCTTCGTTGCTCCGGCTCCCGCCGGAATAGCCTCGTAAATAGGTTTGGTTTCACATGTTCACCCCCTCCTTAACCCCATAGTTTCTTCAGGAAGTCTTCTTTCGAGAAGTCAGACACGTTGACATTATCGCCGTTAGAGAACATAGCCCGCACAAATGCATTCATGATCGAAGCAATAGGGTCAATCCGCTGCCTCGACTTTTCTTTGTCCAGCATGATATTGTCGTTATGATCCGCCTTAGCAATCGCATTACCGACAGCCCAGCCTATTACCGGGTCTCGCTCGTGGATGATCTTTTTCTCCAGCACCGAATCCCGAAATGTCTTGGTCGGTTCCCCCAAGGTCTTGATGCCTTGCCGGATCTCCACAGGAATAAAACCCTCGGTCTCCATCTCTTGGGCAAACTGTGTTGCATTGTAGGGGTCGAAGCAGTTTTCTTGGATCTTCCACCCCTGCTCCTCGATGACACGAAGCACATAGGCGGTGATGAAGCGATAGTCTACCACGGCCCCCGGCGTCAGTGTCAGCCATCCTTGTTCCTGCCATTGCCGATAGGGGACTTTATCCGTCCGTTCCTTCATTTTCAGCGTCTCCAGCGGCATGAAGGAATGACCTTTCACCGCGTACATGTCATTCCCAAGCGGGAACACGAAGCCCACGCTGGTTAAGTCGATCTTGGAGGACAGGTCTACTCCCAGGAAGCCCATTCTCCCTCTTAGGTCCGGAAACGACTTAGAATCGACGCCGCAGGCGGCCCATTTGTCCATCCGAAGGTACTTTTTCTCGCCGGTGGTCATCCATACGTTCATGTTTTTGGTCAGAAAGTCATCCATGGCATGGGGCTTTTCCAACGCCTCCACCATTCTGGCCCGTATGTTGACTAGCCCTTCCTCATAGGAAGCGGCGATAGGATTTGCCTTTAGCCACGTTCTCTCGTCTTGGATATCATCGATCAGGTTACCTTCTTCGTCCTTCTCCAGCTCGTTCACCATGGCAAAGTATTGTTCGTTCTGGGTCTGGTCGCTCGGGTCCAAAAGCCGGGACACGTAATCGTACTCCACCCGGTAGCACGGCCCACTCACATCACCGGCCGTCGTAATGACCATAAGCAGCGGCTGTGGCCGCGCCACCATGCCGGAGTCCATGACATCGTAGATCTCCGTGGTTTCGTGGGCATGGTACTCGTCGATGATGGCCGCCTGCGGGTTCAGGCCGTCGCCGGTCTTCCGGTCCTCCTTCGATAGAGGCCGTATGATTGAATCTGTCTTAAGATGGGTTATCCGGCCATAAGCCACTTTGTACTTCCCGTCCAGCTCCGGACAACCGTCCAGCATAGCCTTGGCTTCCCGCCATACGATTTGCGCCTGCTCCGACTTCGTAGCCCCGATGTAGACCTCCGACATCCCTTCACCGTAGGCCATGGCCTCGTAAGTGGCCACCGCCGCCAAGCTCTGGGACTTGGCATTTTTCCGACCCACCTGCCAATATGCCTTCCGGAACCGCCTCCGGCCGGTTGTCATATGGACCCATCCATAGATGTTCCCGAAGATGAAAACCTGGATCTCATGGGGTTCGATCCGTTCCCCTTGTAGAACACCCTTGGTATGCCGGAAGAGACTCATCCATTCCATAAAGCGCATGGCCTTGTCTTCATCGAATGCATAGGGGAAAGCAGCGGTTCCTTCATGCTCCACATCCCGTAAGAAACGTTCACAGGCCCATTTGTGCTTCGTGCAGGCCATCACTTCGCCATTAAGCACATCATGGCAGTAGTGGATCATCCATTGTTTCAAACCAAGCACCGCTATCATACCTCCCTAAACCGCTTGTCAAACTCGGTTTCGCCCTTTGCTTCCGGCTTCGGTACCACCAGCCTACAACGGGAGCTGATGGTCAGGCCCAGATCGGAGGCGGTCTGTCTGCATTGCTTGAAAAGTTTGTCCTGGGATAGCAGGAGCTCCGCATACATGGGGTTTGCTCCAACACTTACCCAATTCCCTTGCTCATCCTGAGCAGTCTGTAACGGGTTGGTATCGCGGAGTAGTTCCGTGATCCGGAGGTATTGCTCACGGGCCAACACGAAACGGGCCAGCGTATCCACGTCCAGATTAGAAATGACATCGATCTTCAGGAGCTCATCCGCGATCTTCTTGAATTCTTTGCGCAAGGTGGTTGGAAGATAGGAAGGCGGCTTCACCTTATCCGCCGGTGCCTTCACTTCTGACTTCTTCCGCTCCTCGATCTCTGCCTTGGTTAAATGCTTTTTGCCCTTCAGCAAGAGCAGGTTAATAGGCTGCCGCCGTCCTGGCATCTCAAACCCTCCTTTTAGCGAATTCTCAGTGGGGAATTTTTTTCAAACGAAGGGGACACGCGGTCTATAAGCGATGTATCCGCACATTTTGGGGTGCCCCCCTGGGTGAATTATTGTTCTTATAAACAAAAAAACAGTCATTGAACACTAAAGTGTTCAAAACTGTCTCTTTGATACTTCCTGTTAAAATGAGAATATACTTTTTTCAACCACAGCTTCGGGATGTACCCTCACATCTTGATTAAGTCGCATACCTGGGCCGATTGATCTCCAAATACGTTTAACCTCTTCATAATATTCATAGCAGCAGTTCTTAAACTTTTGACCGCTTCCGCAACCGCAATTATCATTGCGACTTAGATGATGATAGATTTTCTCATGGAGTGGGTTAAGGAATAAGTCCCATGCCTTCTTATCCTTATCGTAGTAAAATATTTCTTTCTTCAAAGTCGATCCTGTATATTGCCCACGACCATTGCCCGAGAAAAATGATGAAGGCGAAGCCCAACAAAAGAACGGTACAGCTTCCAGCAATGCGTTAAGGTCCTTACCAACGCATTTGTTATAGGAATTGTTAATAATTACACCGTTAATATCCTGCACTTCCTTTGAAGTAAGCAAATTCAGTCTGTTTGGTTGAATAAAATCAGGCTTTTTACCATTGTAGTAAACAAAATAATAATAACTAGATATAGGTACTAAGATCATCACATCTTTCATTCCCATATGTCTGTTACTACTGTTTGTAAATCTACTCTTTATACGCAACGCTACAGTTGACAGATACTGGTCACTTATTAAAAATTGCCCTTGTTCACTCTTTATTATTGCAAACTGGTAATATTTGCAAATTGTCTCTCCAAGATCCTGTATATATTTTGCTCGACTAATTTTGTCCAATAATAATTCTACTCGTACTTCTTTTCTATTTAGTCCAAATGAAAATTCGTGAAGAAGGGCTCCACTTCTATAGTAGTAAATAATAATTGTATTTATGTAACGTTCAATATGTTGTTTTACGACATCAATTGATTCTTGTCCCGTTTCATACAATTCGATTAATCGAATTGTTTCAACTAATGCAGGTGCAAATTCGTCTTCTAGGCTTTGAAAGTGCTTTTCTAATCGATTTTGCTCCAATTCCGGGTGTTCATAAGTAAACCTCTCGGTCATCGAATTACGATAGTTTGTTTTATACGGCTCCTTATTGCCATTCACAAGATATTCGTAGAGCATTTCACCAGAAGAGAAGTGTTTTAGGACACTGCGGGGTATATAGTGCTGATTTTTTACTAATTCACTCAATTAGTACCACCCACTTATGAGTTTATATTAGGATTATTATCCAACACAAATGGGCATGTAACAACTATTTCTTACAAAATATAGGACTTATCTCTGTGACTTATTACCAAAGCCTCCATCCTCTTTGGCAGTCTTTCTGCTATGGCAGATGAAGCACAACCCTTGATGATTCTCGGGGTTCCAAAAAAGATCTTGATCCCCACGATGCGGGATTATATGGTCCACCACATCAGCTGTCGAAAGGACCCCTGAATCTTTACAGGTCTTGCAGAGCGGGTGTTTCTTAAGAAAGTCTTCTCTATACTTCCTCCATCGGCTGCCATAACCTCGTTCACTGGAACTCCCACGGTTACGGTCATACTGCAAGTGATGTTCCTTCTGGTGCGAATCGCAGTATCTGGAACGGGTCAAAGTGTTGCAACCATGCTTATTGCACGGCCGCCATGCCCGATCTGCCATCCAAAGCACCTCCTGCATAAATATTCAGCCATGCATAACGCCTACTCACCGAATAAAGGCTTGTTTTTACGGCCTGTTTTTATACTAGTCTCCACCAATTTGCCCCCGATTTCTGCATGAATTGAATAAAAACGGAGTACACCATATGTATAAGAGTGATGCACTCGCGGAATCGGCTCTTTCCTAGAATTCACAAGGCTTTGCGCGATCCACAAAAAACGAGTGCAACAAGTTCCCAATATGATGCACCGCCCGACATATTCCCAAACGCTTGGGATTTTGGTCCGGTTATAGACGCCAGCCCCGCATGCTGGAATTGATGTCATCTTGGGCAATGCCAATGTACCGAAGGGTTACATATTCGTCTTGATGACCCAGCAGATCCATGAGCACGGCGACGTTTTTCTTATCCTTGTAATGGTGATACGCAAAGGTCTTCCGCAGCGTATGGGTTCCAACTCGATGGAGGCCGTATTTCTTAGTCGCTCTTTTCAAGATTCGGTAAGCCTGGCTGCGGTCGATGCTTTTTCTTACTCCTTCAGTCTTCTTTTGCCTGGAGGGGAATAGATAGTCGCTATCCTCTCTCCCTTCCATGAGTGGCCGGAGCTCGCGTCTCATGTACTCGTCAATAGGCAAGGTGATTTCCTTGCCGGTCTTGGTCATCCGGATGTACAAGTTCGGCTTTTTCAGATCTCCCACCTTAAGCTTCAAGATGTCGGAAATCCGCAAGGCTGTGTTGATACCCAGAACGAACAACCCGTAATTCCGGATGGAGCTTTTCTTCAAGTCTTCTTTGATCTTGGCAATAATCTCGCGGTCACGGATCGGTTCGACGGTGTTCAAACCCTACCACCCCCGGCCATGCCTGCGCTCTTCACGGTTCACGGGTATACCCGGAGAGAGGATGGCCAGTTTCTTCATCAGTCTTTTCCACCATTTTTGTCTACGCTTGACCATGTTCTATTCACTCCCTCCGTCCCTAATACACTTTAGCTTGGGACAAAACATTTTCACTCCGTCCCAAAGACCCCATATGCAGCCTCGACATAGTTCCGGCTTTTCCCGATCCGGCGGACCGGTTAATCTCTGCATATTCTTCACACGGCTCACCCTGCCCCTTCCCCCAATTGTGTGATCATTACCCAGCACAAAAAGAGCCCAAGCCAATGGCTGGACTCTTCCGCATGTTTCATGCTAAAAAATGGGTGGATTCGTCTTTTTCATCTGTACCTTAAATCTCCACTATTCCAGATGCCCTCCAATGGGAACCGTACCTACTCTTGCTTCACAAATACACCATAATCGGTAACCAACAGTTTAGTATGCTGGTTAATTGCCTTTTCATCATGGGCTACTTCGCTTGGCTGCACCTCGGGAGCATTCAACGTCCGCTTAAACTCACCAAATTCATTAATAATTAATTCAGTCGAAAGCTTAAGTTGCTGGAATTCTTCTGAACTTATTTTTCGTTGGGGAGTGACCCAAGGGGATTCGCCTTTGGCAAATATGAGTACACCACCGCTTATACTTGCCAAGCATACAACACCGATTAACGCAATCTTTTTCATTTTGTTCATGATCGAGTTACCCTCCCAGTGAACTATCTTTCTGTAAATTGATAGCTCTTTCGTTATCCATTGAAAATTGTCCCATTATTGTAAAAGACGCATTATTACGCTCGAATGTAACAACACCTTAAGCAATTAAATCAAAATACCTATGATATGGGCACTTTTTCCTGTGGTTCCACTATAATCAGCCTACACCGCACGTATACAACTTCATTCCTTCCACAGAGGGCCGGGTTGTTCCCGATCCTCTGGACAAGTAATGAAAAAAGCTGGGGTTTCCAACCCCGCCTCATCTTCACACCATTGACGACTAGCGTCTAAGGCTCCTAGAGCCCACAGCATGACCGAGTGCCACATATGATAAGGGTACAGTTGGCGTTCACCCGGGCGTTTCTGCCCTATGAACCAACTGTACCCTGTAATAACCCTCACCTACCCCGCGACTTCCCCTCAGGTTACACCCACTTTTTTCACTCTCGATCAGGCCCACAACTTCAAAGTTTCAGCTACTGATTCTATGCCCTTGTTGATTCGTCTGTCAACGGTGGATTCACTGTAGCAGCTTCTGAAATAAAGGACCGTATCTTTCCATCGAACACCATTGATAAAACGACGTTCAATCATTCGCTTGCTATCCTGGTCCTGAATCAAGGCTACGGCCTGTTCAATTCTTTCCACAAGATGCTTGAACTTCTGATAGGCGTCCAGCTCCTTGGAAGACAATTCTGCCTCTCTTTCACTATACGAATCGATGACGCCGCGCATCCGCTTATATTTTCTTAGAATGCTCTTGGCCGCCTCGATCTCCGCTGCTGTCGCTCTAGGAAACAACTCCTCTTGATACCAGTTTGCCAATGCCAACATTCTCCTCAGTCCACCTTTGTGGTATATTTTTATAGAGGAATGTTTGTTCTTATAGAACCACCGGCCCCTGTCCACACAGTTCCCGGAGGTTCTTTTCTTTATGCAGTCTTCAGCTCCATGGGCTCACCTCCCTTCCCGGCCAGATACCCAGGCACACCCTCTACCGGGGTAGCCGGGATCCTCGATGATGTAGGATACGCCCCTTGGTACGTGTTCCCCGGGCTCAATCCGCAATGCACCTAACCTCGGCTTGATCATCTTTTCTTCAGCTATCCTCCTCCAGATCCTCGATATTCACGAACGCTCATATCTACATGGCATCCGATGTGTTGTAATATGGGTTCCAAGTGATCTGAAACCCGTCTTTCCTTCCAGATAATCGTTCATCGAAAAATTGCCCAAGTTCTTCCTCGCTTTCTAACCAAGGCCGTTCCTCTAAATCTGCTTTCCACTGCTCCTTAATGCGGTCTATCAAGCCATCAGTTATTAAAGGTTGCGGCTCTGTTTTGAACATCGTTGCCAATATTCGATTATCTTCCTGTGCTTGAAGAAACTTTTCGAAAAGTTTCATGCGGGCCATAACGGAGAATGTGCCTTTTCCGTACCCCTCTTTTTTTCCGTTTCTTCGGTATCCGGCTCGGTTTTTCGGATCTTTGAACATTTGAATCATCTCATCGCGGATGTTGGCGTATGGTTCGAACCATGGACGCAATTTAGATAGTTCCCTCGTACTTCTATCGATCTTCACAACCGGGCAAATAATACATCCGAATCGGGCACCACACGCATCTCCGCTATCCTCGTCTGACCCGGCCTTTCGACGTCTCAAACCACATTCACCAGTTGCATCCTTATAAAGCTTGCTGATTTCTTCAGCATCTCCCCATGGTGTCTTCTCTTCGGCCAGATAGCTCCATACGTCTTCAACCGTGAAGTGTACGATTGGCATGAAGGTCCTATTGTTTCCGAAATATTTGTTTTCGCCGGTTAATTCATTTATTTTAGCCTCTCGGCTTATCGACTCAGCGATCCGAACCCCAACGATTGTTAGTGATGGCTTAAGAGCCTTCATAAACTTATGCTGCGGCTCGATCTTCAGCTTATGTGTACACCATCTCTCCTTGCTCCCGTTATGGGGCAAAGGGTATCCGAGGCCTAGCACACAGAATAAAAATTCACTTCGTTCGCTTGCAGAGACCTCGGCAATTTCCACTGGTAGATTGTTATCTAAGATAAGTTTTCGCATTTTCTCGAATTCATGCTGCTTTGTCGGGTCAGTAGTTAAATCAAGTTTCGTTTGAGCAGAAGTAATGTAGACTTTGCGATTGCGTTTTTCCGGTCCAATCATAAGCAACGCACGTAATACTAACGCGGCCGTTACTGTCGAATCTTTTCCGCCGCTATAGGCAACTTGCCATGGGCCAAGGTCAGAACCGTCCGCATATGCCTTCAATATTTCGATTGTTGCTGCGCGGGACTTGTCCTTGTAATCCATTCCATTCACCTCATTCCTGATGTATCCAAACATTCAAATGGTGCTCACTCCGCCAGAACTTCCCACAGAGTCTTTTGGCCGGTTGGATGCTCATCCATTCTGGGCCGCGTCGGGTACTACTTCACGAATTCGCAAGCTTCAGAGAAGCTGATAGGCTGGGTCTCTAGCATGCCTTCACCCCTCCCATGGATTTCAATATTCATTGTGTGTCATCCGACTCTTATATTTTTCCAATTTTCGCTTCCGATCTGTTAATATTATTCATAGTTGATTGGAGGTGGAAACATTGTCGGGTGTCTATAATGATGTTGTTACAAGATGCTGTTCCAACAATGATTGCAATTTTTCATCCTATGATGCAGAGGATAAATTTTGTGGTTACTGTGGATCCAAACTTGTAATTAAGTGTGATAAATGCAAGTCGGTTCACTATAGACTTGATCTTAAATTTTGCACGAAATGCAATCATAATCTTCAACATGATGTGATTGATCTCGGTGATTTTAAACTCTAAAAGCGATTGCCGCATTTTGTGCAGAATTTATAGTCTTGTTTGTTTTCTTTTCCGCATTTTGTACAGTTCTTAGCCGTTGTATCTACGACGGCTTCTCTTTTTACCACTTGTAACAACTCCTCTTCGTAAATTAATCATCGAGCGTCATCAGAAGACGCCTCTTCAAAGCCCGCATCCCCTTCGGGTATCTTTCAATCCAATAGCATCCCTTCTTAAACTGATGTCTGCCAGATCCATCTGAAATGCCCTTGCAATTTCGTTAGAGCTCAACCCTTGATCCAACAGGCCGATAATCGCTGTTTGCATGAAAAGACGTGAAATGCCGCCCTTGCGTTTGTCGCTGATTACTCCGGTTACTGGAGGCATGTTCCCTTCCCCTTTCCCAACTTCCTCCCAGGAGGCGCACCATTACGTTTCGGCCATGCTGCTGGACTGGCTTCCCGTTGACGTTTTATGATCAGGTTCAAGTGTCTACGGCTGCATCCGAAGATCTGGGCGACTTCCTCCATACTTTTGTCGCTCTGGACATAAAACCAATTCAATCTCTTGTAGTCCACAAATCATCACCACCGTACAAGGTTTCAAGCAGTTCCTTTTTCCACTGCTCCTTCTGCCATTCCAACTCTTCGGCTATCAGCCGGCTTAACTGCTCAGGAGAGAAGTCATCGGTCTCAGTCCGTCTCATGCCCCTTCCTCCCTCCGCCGTTTCATTGCCTGGTCGCGGCGGCGGTCGCGGCCGATCATCTCGATCAGGATGGATTGGCCGATGATGCGGCTGGCGATGGCGGACCCGTTCTTGGGGAGGGTCAGCTCGATCCGATTCGGGGCATAGTTGCTGTTGATGATGGTCACCTTCCCCGGGCACACCCGCTTGTCCAGCAGGTGGAAGAGCTTGTCCTCAGTCCAGTCCGTGGTCTTGGTCTTGAACAGGTCATCGATCAGCAGGATCGGCACGTTCTCGTACCGCCACAGGACCTGGGATTCCGTCTCGTCGCTGTCCCGGTTGTAGGTGGCCTTGATCTCCTCGAATAGCTTGTCCTCCGTGGTGTAGATGGCCCGGTGGCGATGCTGGGTCAGGTAGTTCCCCATGCAATGGGTGATGAAGCTCTTCCCGGTGCCATAGGCGGACTTCCCGGCCTTGCGGGCCCGATCATCGTCCCCGCAGATGTAGATCCAGCTGCCGGCCGCCAGGTGCTCCTCGATATGCTCCACGAACCTGCGGCACTGGGTAAAAACCGTCCGGTTCTCCTCATCGATCACGGCGATCTCGAAGGTCCGCAGCCGTTCATCCGGCTTCATGCCTGCGGAGGCGTTGTATTTCTCAAAGATCTGGTCCATGTGGCAACGGCACGGCTCCACGACGGCCACCTGATGCCGGATGACGTTCCCCTTGTAACGGTATTGCTCGTCCTCCACCCACCGGAAGGAGTTGATGGTTCCCTCCCCGTCACACAGGCCGTAAGGGCACTTACTGGCTCCCGACGGCGAAGAGTTGGGTGAGCTCCTGATCTGAGATTGATAACGGTTGGCCCTCTCTCGAATCTCCCGAAGCATGGCGGCGGTACCCGCCGGATCGACTGCCCTGCGCATGTCCTTGCCCTCCCTTGTGTGTGGAATCGGCCATCTCGATGCAGACTCTGGAATACTGGCGCCGGAGCTTGTCCGGGCTCAAGATATTCCGCTGCCAGAAGGTGTTCCGGGAGATCCAGTCCATCACCTGATGGATCTCTTCCTTGTCCCGCTCGTCAATCTCCACCATCTTCCGAAAATCATCCGCCCACACCTGCATATTCGCGTTCCGTACCAAGTGCCCAACATTGATCCCCTCGGCGTATGCCATGATTCGCTGATGAAAGGTAGAGGCCATTCGGTAATAGGGACTGTCCTCGGCATAGGAGTGCCGAGAAGATGTCTTTTTATTTCCTTTCCTTTCTTTTTCTTTCCTTTCCTTTAATGCATCCGGGGTGCATGTCTCTTGCAATGCATTTGCATCCGGTTTGCTCTCACTTTGCATGTCTGAATCCGGAGGGCCTTGTTGTTCGCGGCTTTTGTCCCATCGGGCATTCGCGGCTGCACTCCTCCTCTCGGAGGTTTTCTCCCTCTTCTCCATCCTTCGGAGCAGGGACTTGCTCCAGAACCAAGACTCATCCGAGGCGAATAATTCGAACTCCGTGATGCAATCTTGGATAAATTGCTGTGCATCTTCGATGCATTTGCATTCCATTTGCTTCTTGTATGCATCCCAGATGTATTTCCCTTGCAAGGGCAAGCGGTACTGATCCGCCTCTCGCATCATCTCGATCAGGACCCAATACCAGCCGTACCCCTCCGAGCCGTAGACGGCCCGCATGGCCCCTATCTTGGGGTCGTTACGCGCATTGCTGTCATGTGAGAAATAATAGGCTTCCTTCAGTGGGATCACCCCCTTCCTGCCTCCAAAATTCACAACCCATAACGCTTCTGAATGGCTCTATATGCGATCTCTTTATTGGTTGCGTCCAGATAATCCATATCCGACAGATTGACCTTGTGACGCTCGTTGAATAGATGCAGAGCAAGATGCAGCATGAACTTCTCCGACTGGCTCCAGGGCGCGGAGAGCTTCTTCAATTTCTGAGCATAGATCGTGCAGGAGTTCGTATCGATGTAATCTGTAGTAAGATACCTCCGAAGCTTGTCGTGGTGACTGAAGATATGAATGAGTCCTTTCCAATAGCGGTTATGGAGCAGGTGCTGGGGAAAGTATTGGTTTTCCAAAAATCATCATCTCCATATAGAGGGATTGGTTATTTTCTGGCGAATATTGGAATTTGTTGAGGAGCTGGTGATCGAATAAGCATATTTCTGATGTACCTCTACTGTTCCATGCAAGGTACGGCTGGTCTCTATCATCGAGACTGACTAAGAGCCCACATATAGCACTCGATCTCATGGAGAACACAGGCTTCCTTTTGCACTTCTGTTAATACAGGATTACTGATAATCTCGGCGATCCTCTTCTTCAATAGAAACAGCGGGTCCCTGCGTTCCTGCCGTTTTTGCAATTCATGGGATGCTTGATGGATCCACTCTTCAAACACACTGCGCTCCATCGCTTCCAGCTCCATCAGAGTAGGTAGGTATGGTTCCTCCTTGACTGCTACATCATTTAATCGCATCTCAGAATTCATGCTTCTACCACCCTTTCAAGATGGGATCCAACGGAATAGGGGACCTTGTCACTCCGACTCCAAGCGGGTATACTGAGATCAGGCATTTTTTCTAAGGTTCTGAAGAATGAGTCGCCCTGGCCGGCGGCTTTTTCTTTTTGTCCAAAAAGCGCTTGTTCCAATTCCGCGATCCGTCCGTTCAGGAAATCTTCGGCGGCGGGCCGGACTTCCGGGTCACTGATCCCCGGGTTTGTCTGCAGCTCCGCGAGGCAATAACAGAGG
The DNA here is from genome assembly GCF_051594765.1 of Oryzibacillus soli. Lineage (NCBI taxonomy): Bacteria > Bacillati > Bacillota > Bacilli > Caryophanales > Paenibacillaceae > Oryzibacillus > Oryzibacillus soli. Next base: position 11,462 of record NZ_JBPPGJ010000006.1, on the reverse strand, counting down.
AAGCTCAGCCGTTGGTACGCTTCGGCTTTACGTCTGGTCATTCGATCAACACCACCATAGTTGGAATGAGATAACTTAATATTGCGGCTAGACAACAGATCACGAAGAGCTTGTCCTTCACTTCGAGTCCCTCACGCGATATACTTCTTGCTCTTCAATTCCTTGCGGTGCTCCCGCCACAGGCCCAGCCAAGAAAAGCAGTACTCCTTACAAAGAATCGCCACATGCATGGTCAGAGCGGTGATGGCCTCGATGCACTCCATGATGGCCGCCCGAATGGCTGCCTTGTCTTGCTCTGTCAGCTGCTCCCGGCGCTTCGTAATCGGGATCCGGCTCAGGGCTTCACGGGCCTCGTCCACCTCTTCGATGGTCTTCAGGTGGGTGATGCCCTTGTTCAGGTCTGCATGCGAGCCGTTCAGGTACGGCACACTGGCACCGCCGGTAACTTCATCCTGCGCGGCCAAGGCAATGAAAGGATCGTCTAACTGCTCAATAGCTTGCCGCATGGCTTGTCGTGGCATCTTCCTTGTTCCCTTGATGTACTTTCCCAGTGTTGAAGGATCGACGTGCAGGATGTTCGAAGAGAACGCTTTTGCGGTGATGTTCCGTTCCTCCATCGCCTGCTGGAGGTTTTGTCCGAAAACTCCCATTATAGGCACCTCTTTGTCCATTACTCCGCCTTTTGCTGGACATACCAGCGAGGTATGATGAAATTGCCAATGACAATCCCATTTTTCCCGCCGGATGACCCTTTATCTTGGCGGGCATTTTTTTTGGAAAGGGTCTGATGTGGTGAAGACAACTCTGGATATTCGGGTGATTGCCAAGCAGCTCGGAATATCACTAGATGAGTTCATGAAACAAATTCAGCAATAGTTCGTTTGGGTTCTACAGCAATTTTCGCGGTACAGCACGGACGTGGCCATCAAGCTTCATGCGGGGGCTTGTCCACTCATGCAGGGCTTAGGCAGCCCTGTCCTACATCATTCCTTTGCTGCTGCGGTCAGTTGCCTCGTGTAGGAATCGATAAGGTCACAGAAAGCATTGTTCATCCGGATCATCACGGGATCTCCCTGTTCCAAGCCCTTGTCAAAGTCAGCTTGGATTTCATCCGGAGTCATGGTCCACCACTTCAGGCGTTCACCGTTGAATAATGAAACCTTGCATTGTCCGTTGTGAAGGTAAACCACTTTGTCCGGTTGCTTATCCATCCCCATCCCCCCTGGTACTAAGGTATGTTTGGGGACAAGCTGTGAATGACTTGACATTGGAAAAGCCTCCTCTCTATTCCGGCACGGAGATGACATGACTACTGCTGAAACAGTCTGATCGATAAGATCGGATACTAGGAAATTAAGATATTTTGTTCGACCACATTTCGTGATCGTTTGAACTAAAAAAAAGTTCATCAACTGTTACACAGAAATAAGCGGCAAGTTTCATTTGGAGTTGTCGTCTAGGAAAACGATGCCCCGACTCAATCATTGCGTATGTACTAACTGGTATTTGCAGATCTTCAGCCACTGCCTTTTGAGATTTAGTACCTCTTAGATGTATCATCTTTGAATTTTTATATTTCACCTTATCACCCACCAATCGATCACATTTAGTGAACTCCGTGTCTATATGATAGTCACGTTTCGTGATCTTGTCAATAATAAAAATCACTTTTCGTGACCATCATTTATTAATCACATTTCGTGATGTATCTTTGAATAAGAGGTGATCAAGTTGAGCGTTTTCAGTGATCGGTTAACGCAATTAAGATTAAGAAAAAATTATTCCCAAAGTGAACTTGCTGCTCGTCTAAATATTGCCAAGAGTACACTTGCAATGTATGAAATAGGGAAACGAGAGCCCAGCTTTGAGATCACTGAAAAAATCGCTGATTTCTTTGAGACGAATGTGGACTACCTTTTGGGGAGGACTGATGATCCCTCTTCTATTGGAAAACCCTCAAACATGCCGGCGGAGTGGGTTCAACTATATAATGAAATACATGAATTGGGTGTGGAGCTAGAGGCAACAGCCATACTTCGGACAGCTTCAGGAATGTCCAAGGAAACGTTGGAAGACGTGCTCAAAATGTTAAAGCACGTGAAGTCAGCGAAAGATAACCAACAAAAATAAAGTAAATCTGCCTATGTACTTATCTCAGACAAAGTACCTGCTTAAACAACTCCGGTAACAGCAGGTACTCACACCAATCTGGGCTGAAATTTGGGAAATGCAACTTAGCTTCAATACCTACAGATACTCAACTGCCGCGAATACTTGGCATCTCGTTGGATGGTTCAGAAAGAAGAGCCGTTCTTTTTTTATAGTAACAGATGTAAATAATTTCTTAATTTATAAATATTTATACGACAAATATCGACAACACAACGGTTCACACTGCGTGGACCACTATTTTTGACAGGAGGTATACTGCTCTATGAATCGATTAAAGAATCTTGATGTAGCCTTATATCTCCGCAAAAGCCAAGCTGACATCCAGCAAGAAAGGGAGGCTACAGCCCGAGGAGAGGCGTACGACACCCTTGGAAAGCACCGTACAGAGCTACTCTCTATCTGCAAAAGGGATGAGCATAACGTATTGGACTTATACGAGGAAGTGGTCTCCGGTGACATGATCGCAGCCCGCCCGGAGATGCAGAAGCTACTTGAAAACATCAACCGTCTAAAATACGACGCTGTTCTTGTTGTGGACATTGACCGGCTTGGCCGCGGCGATAAGATGGACCAAGGATTAATCGAAAGGGCCTTCAGACGTTCCGGTACATTAATCATAACCCCCACCGACACATACGACATGAATGAGGAATCCGGCGAGTTCAGCGTAGAGGTCAAAACATTCCTTGCCAGGATGGAATACAAGCAGATTAAGAAACGTCTTCTTAACGGTAAGAAGCGTTCGGCAAGGGAAGGCAAGAACATGTCTACCAAGCCCCCATACGGCTATATGGTTGGGAAGGACCTGAAACTCATCATTAACGAGGAGGAAGCCAAGATCGTTCGGCTTATGTTCCAATGGTGCCTAGACGGACTGGGGAGGGTTGCAATCGCTGATCGACTGACGGAAATGGGTATCCCTAATCCTTCCGGCAGAAGGGAATGGAGCCATGTCACCGTTCGAAAAATCTTGGACAACCCCAAATATACGGGTGACCAGGTTTATGGTCGGGTCAAATGGACCAAGCAAGACGATGGACGATATACGACTAAGAAGATCAATGACCCGTCGCTTCTAACGGTGGTAGAAGGCGCTCATGAGGCCATCATTGATAAGCCGACCTTCGACAAGGTCGCAGACTTAATTAAGTCTAGGGTGAAAGTTCCCGTTCGTCAGGACCATGAGCAAGTGAATGCCTTTGCCACCCTGCTGCGCTGCAAGAAGTGCGGCAAGGCCATGCTGGCCAATAATCCGTCAAATCGACCGAACATCTACATCTATTGCGATTCCCATAACCGATGTGGGCAGAAGATGGTCGCTTTAAATAAAGTGGAAGAAGTGGTCCTAAGCCAACTAGAGCAGATTCTTGAGCAGCTTAAGAGGAACACCAGGTACCGGGAAAAGAAAAAGCAAGATGATGAATTAGTGGCTAATCTCGCGGAGAAACGTGTGGAGAAGCTGAAAGAGGAACTTACGAAGGCGCACAAGAGGAAAAATCGACTTCATGATCTTCTAGAAGACGATACCTATACCAAAGACGAGTTCCTAGAACGGATGAAAGCCGTTCAAGAGCAAGTAAAACAGGTCGAAGCCGATCTGACCCAGGCAGAAGAAAAAGTTATTGCAATACGCCAACAGATGGGCATCGAGTCTAAAACTATCCCCGCTATCGAACACATTCTTGAAGTACTACGCACCTCCAAGAGCGCTAAGGAAAAGAACATAGCTTTAAAATCAGTGATTAAGGAAATCCGGTACAACCGCGAGAAAGAATGGAAAGGCCCTTATGAATTTGAGCTGGAGATTGAGTTATCTTGATGGGAGACAGAATTATACTAACCGGGTAAAGCGTTAGACAACCTGCTTAAGGTCCCGAATAACTACCTGAAAAGATCAATCATTGAAGTTCGTGAAAAAGCAGTTAGGCTAACGATTTAGCAAAGAAAGGAAAAAGACAAATGCAACTTCAAACTGCGATAATAACTTCTACGCTAACTGTAATAAGCGGCTTAATTGTTTTCTTTTTTAGTCAAATAATACTTAAATATATCATTGAACCACTTTCAGACTTTAGAAAGCTACGATCTCAGATTTCAGTCCAACTCGTTTATTATGCAAATATCTATTCAAATCAATTTACTTATAACGAAGAGAATGCAAGAGATGAAAAGCTAGTCAATCGACTTGATGAAGTATCTATTACATTTAGGAAACTAGCAAGTGAATTAATCGGTATTTCAAACACAATTCCATATTATAATCTTTTTACGATCCTACGAATAATACCAAGTAGAAATAATATTAAAAATGCATCTTCAAATCTTATAGGACTATCAAACTCAATATGGAAATTTGGGAGTAATGATGAAGATAGTAATTTAAGATACAACAAGGAAAGAAAGAATGAAATTGTAAGACTACTTAAAATAAAATCAATGTGAAAGTATCTCGAGAGGGCTAATCCATCGCCTAAACGTATTCACTCTGCGAGCCTGGAGGCCCTTGGTCTGCAAGAGGCTTTTCGAAGGAGCGTATTCAGCAGACAACCCTGCACTGGTTAAGTCCGTCGGACCCGGGGCTAACGATCCTTAAGCCAGTGAGGGTTCGTGAATAAAAGAACGTTATCGAAAACCCTTACAGTACTTGAAAGTAATTACTTGGTAAACTCGGAGGTGTAAAAATGAGTGATAAAATATTTCACGAAACGTACCCTGCTTATAAAAAAATAGAAGCAGAGCGTGAAAAATACCCAACACGAGAGGAATTATCTGAATTTATTAATAATCCGTCTATGTTTTATTTTAATGTTAATAACAAGACGACTATTGTGGCACTCATTGATGATTGTGAGCCAAATAATACTACTGCGTTCTTATTAACTGTTACCAGAGAGTATTATCAATTTTTATTTATTGAGGATAACCACAAAATATTTTTAGTTAATATATTCCCAATAGGAGTTAGTTTTCCATTTGATGAATCAGTGGCATTATTTGATATATATATTAATCCTAATAACAAATACACATTGTCTAATAACAGCAAGATATATTTTGTACTGAATACTGATGGAGCATTTATTAATTATTCTGAAGCTGTGCATTGTAGTTGGGGGAATTTGAAAACTAATGAATTTTTATGGAAGGATTTCGAATTACAATATAGTCTAGGTATTTATCATGAAGGGGATTTTTTATTTAGAAGATATGGAAATTTAATGATTATATATAACTTTATCAGAAATTAACAAATTGATAGATCATTCGAAGTGATATAGAGAAAGGAAACTAAAGATGGAACATCTACAAGATTTTTATACAGAAAATTTCGAAAATTTCAATGAATGGTTTGAATTAATACGTAAAGGGGATTTTGTATACCCACAGTTAAGGATTCCTTATGAGGAGTGGCTTGAAGAATATATTGAATTAATTAATACCAAAACAATAAGTGAGGTAAAAGAATTATTACGATGTCTGCTGGTTCCAGTACACAGAAATACTGATGTTGAATATTTTAAGCTGTACCAAAACTTAAAGAGCTCCGACCAGATGTTGAATCCAAAACTTCAAGAATTATTATCAGGTATGGACTCTAATGAAATGTATAAAAGAATAGGAAATGGTAACGATGCCTGGGAGGGTGTTACTTGGATTTTAGAGCTACTACCGTATTCGCCTTATCAAGCAGTAATATCTTTGGAAGGTTATGCGTACTCTCAGCCTAATCTTCCGGATGATAGGATAATTGGAATTAGTCAATGTGTAAAGATCATTTATGCCAGATTTATACATCTAGATAAACCCAAGAGGAATCTATTGAATCTACAACCTGTAGAATTTGAGTGGTTAATAGAGTACTTGTATTCGAGGATGGGGTACAAAACACAATGGACTTCTATGACAAGGGACGGAGGAAAAGATATCATAGCCTCAATAACGCGAGCTGATGGGGAAGAACGTGTTTATATCGAATGTAAGTTATACAATACTACAGAACTAAGTAATCAACATGTTAAAACATTTGCTTATACCGTCAATGATGATAAGATCAATCGAGGTGTAATATTTTGCACTGGCTATGCAAATAACGCACTTAAAAATATTGATCAGAGAATTACAATTATTAATTATGAAGGTATTAATGTACTTTTGAACTCTCATTTGGGTAGTGACTGGGATGAAAGACTCGATAAGATCATTAAATTCCAAAGAAATAAGTTCAAGAGTTAAAGTGGATTATTCAATGAAGACAGGTACTTCAGATAACAACGTATCCACACGGCGGTCGCTGGCGCCCCCTAGGTCCATCCGAGGCATTTCGGAGAAGCGGATTCAGACGTACAACCCTGCACTGGCTAATTCTTCGACCCGCCGCTTACGCGGCTTAAGCCAGTGAGAGTTCGTGGATACAACATTAGTGAAATTACCGCAATTAATAAATTCCAAAAACATTAGGGGAGCAAAAATGAATAAAATCGAAGAGAATTTTAATGTCCTCGTTAATATCATTAAACACAAATGGAATAATATTAGCACTGAATTTGACTCAATAATAGATGTTATGCCAGATGAAGTTGAAATTGATATTTACAGCAGAACAGTGTTAAATACTTATTTCAAACCTGAGACTGAGTCAGAATTAAAAGAGTTTGAGGGATATTTCTTTTCATTTGGAGAACTATTAAATAGAACATTGCTAGAAGAATACTCGAACGTGTACTCTTATATTGAATCTAGCACGCATTTAATTATTAAAGAAATGAATAAAGAACTTGAATACAAGAGATATAAGACAATTCCGAAATTATCCAAGAAATCAGAATTCTTTAAAATGATTGAATTCATTGACGGAAATATTTATAAGTTTATTGAGAGCGATCACATCACTATTAATTTAATTGAAAAACATATAAGAAAAGTTAGAAATGATGGGCTGCATACCCCCTACGAAAGTATAGGGAATGAGATAAAAAATGCAATCTTAATAAATAACAATAATGTTGATCGAAGACTTAGAGAGGTTTATTCTCTTTTCCTTGATAATATTAATTCATTGTATGAAGTAGCAGAAGACTATAAGAATATATTGTTAAAGATACTTTCTGGAAAAGAGTAAATAAAGATAGCAACTCAAAGAAGGCGGTAACACCAACACCGTATTCACGCGGCGGGCTCGATGGCCCTTGGGCTGCATGAGGCATGTCGGGGAAGAAGCATCTGCAATGGTTAAGTGTCAGTCGGATCCGGGGCTAGTGCCCCTTAAGCCAGTGAGTGTTCGTGAATACAAAAACGTTATCGGAAAGATATGCATTACATTGTTATGTGGGGATGAAGGTTCACTACAAATAGAAACCAGATTTTCAGGAGTAACCACTCATATAAAGACAAGCACTATCATTATTATCCGACCGTAAGTCTCCCACAACTTTTCTCGAACACTCCGTCAAATAAATAATGGAAGGCTGGAGTTGCAGTCAGCCTTCCAACTTGTATATATCCCCTATCTTTGCATTTCGTCCAATTGCAAAACGCCTCGATATTGTCCAGATAGTTGTTGAACAGGGTCTTGGCGGACTCCTCGAAGGAATAGACGAAGGCCTTCTGGATCTCCTTCTTGGCCAGCTCGTCGTACTCCTTGCGTGCGGTGGAGATGAAGTTCAGGTAGCGCTCCCGCTCCTCCTTGGTAATGGACGCATGCTGGTCCAGGCCGTCCTTCAGGGCCCGCAGCACGTCGAGCGCGTTGATGCACTGCACATCCTTGCGGATCAGAGCACTGGAGATCCGGTTGATGACGTAGCGGGGGTCGATGCCCGTCATGCCCTCCTCGGTATGCTCGTTCTGCATCTCCTTCAGATCGGCTTCCTTGTAGCCCTCGATGGCCTCGCCGTCGTACATGCGCATCTTTTTGACCAGATCCATGCCCTGCTTCTTGGTCTCCTTCAGCCGGGTCAGGATGGAGAAGATGGCAGCCGACTTCAACGCATGAGGGGCAATATGGACGTTGCTCATATCCGATTGCTTGATCAGCTTGCCGTAGATCTTCTCCTCATCGGACACCCGCAGATTGTAAGGAATCTGCATAACGATCATCCGGGACTGGAGCGCCTCGTTCTTCTTGTTGGCGATAAACGACTTGTACTCGGATTCGTTGGTGTGCGCCACGATCAGTTCATAGGTTAATCATTCATAGTACCAAATATTGAAGGGGTCAGCAGGTTGTATTTCAACTCTGGATAAATCATGTGTTTGGCAGGGTTTCGGCCTCGTCCTTTCTCCAACACTTCAACCCCAACGCGATGAAATACCATCCGGAGGATTTTGTTGCGGTCTGACTTATGTGTCGCCGACTTATACGTTGAGAGCACAGCAGACAAGTTCTTGCGAATCTCAGCCGGGTCTATCACGGGATTAGCCATTTCAGGTTCATCGATTTTCATGGCCTCAAGTTGTGCCAGTTCCTGATCGATTTCTCTTTTTCGCTCAAGGAACATCTCGTCTGTATAGATCTCCGACTCGTATTTTTCAAAGATGAACTTCATGCGGTTTTTCAGCTCACGCCGACGTTGATCCACGTGTTGGGCAAGATCGGCAGCCGTCATTCGTTTTGTGTTCCGCTCCTGTTCCGCTAAGATCTTAGAAAACTGATCTTGAAACAGGTCATCATCATCTAGCTCGACAAAATAAGTTAAGGCCGCAAGGAGGTCTTCCTCGATCGAACGGTATTTGACAAAGGTGCAACCGGCGGTCGTGCACCACAGAAATTCCTTCTCGTAGGTACTTATTTCACCGGCTTTGGTCGTGTATTTCTGGATGCTAAATTGGCGTACCATCTTACGGCCGCATGCTATGCAATAACAAAGGCCGGCCAACTCGCATGGGTCAAATTCCAATTTGGTTCTGGGCTTGCCTCTCGACTCTCGGTCCTTCTCCTGAGCCTTTTCCCAGGTCTCAATATCAATGATCGGCTCATGTGAATTCTCAACCACGATGTGCTCCTCTGCAGGGCGTTCGACTCGCTTTCCACCAACCGTCTCGTGTGTCCGAAAACGAATGGTACCGATGTACCGATCGTTCGTTAACAGGCTCCGCAGTTGAATCGGCCGCCATTCTTCGTAACCTCTGGCTGTACGAAGTGGGGTGTGCCGCTTAATATATGTCGCCAGCGCCCTGAAACTCACATCGCGACGAGTCCCATCCTCCCGCGGTACGCCATTTACGTATAAATCAAAAATGGTCCGGACCACGGCAGCCTCTTCTTCGTCAATTACCAATTTTCCAGTATTTTTGTTATACGTGTACCCAAAGGGTGCTCGTCCGGCAACCCATTTCCCAGCCATGGCGCTGTTGTATCGGCCACCCGTCAACCGCTCCCTCGTCGTTTCAAACTCTTCGCGGGAAAGGAATAGCTCAAACCGAATTTGCCGGGCGTCAGAAGGATTGTTCGGATCATACACTTTGTATGGAGTGATGATGTAAATTCGATTTTCCCGAAGCAGATCATAGATAATTCCCATATCAGTATAGCTGCCGCGGCCCATCCGGGAGATTTCCTTGACAGCAATTGCGTCGTATTTCTTGGATCGTAGGTCTTCAATGACAGTCTGAAACACTGGCCGCGTGCTGATTTTGTCACCAGATCCAACTTCCGTGCGTTGATCGTATGGAATGCCAAGAGGATCAAGGACACGGTCCATGATCTGCTTCTGCTCAGTCAGCACATCATCTCCGGTTCTCCGTTCGCGTTCTTCATCCTGCCGAGACTTACGCAGATAGTTCAAAATGGACTCAATACCCAGACTTTTCAAGTAACTTGCACTAACGGCCATATACTCCATCCTTTTTGGGTTATCTTTTTGGTTTGATACTAATATATCATAAAGTCAAAAAGAAAAGCCACCGTCATGCCTCGGTGGCTACCTTTCGTTTGCTGGCCAATTCGATAAGAATGAGTCCCCGGTACAGTTCGATGAGTTCTTCACGCGTTGGCCTTCGTTCAGGGACGATGAATCCAATCATCCCGTGCTTCCCAGGGACCACCACCGATACACGATTCCTGATGTCGTCTTTATCTGTATCACTCATGATAATCACCTCGGGCTCGTGATGTTAAATTCTATGCTTGAACCATCCCCTCCAAGCACCATCTTACGGATAATGATTTGCCTGTCTCTTTCTGCTGTTCGTTTACTTACCCCCGCCCTCAGCGCAATGTCCGTCATCTTCAGACCCTGCAGCAGTCCCTGCAGTACGACCTGCTCCCTCGGATCCGTGATCATAGCCGCGGCGCGATCAACCCGATCCACCCGTTCCCGCAGTTCCCGCAGCCGAGTCACCATCAAGCTGTACCGGTCATCGTCTTCCTCGTCTGGGGCCGTACACGGGGGCAGTGTCGCCTCGATGCCGTACTTGGCCACCAGGGAGGAGGCCGGCCCCCCGTCGATCTCTCCATCCATCCGGGCCAGCTGCTCCTCCAGGTCTTGAATCTTCTGCTGATTCCACATGTAGGACTTGATGTCGGCCTCCATCTGCTGGAGGAGGAAGGAGGCGAGGTCGATGCTTCGTTTCTGCTCCAGCTCTTCATGATGATCCCACTCGTAACAGGCCGTAACGTGGCCGATGTGGCAGCCGTGGACCCGGCACCGGGCACTCTCCCCCCACATGGTCCCGGGGCAACCCGCACATATGTTCTCCCTAAGGGCCGACAAATCCCCCATAGAGGCATCACCTCCGGTTTTATTCGTGAAACTACTTACGCCCGATTTTTAGCAAAATCGCAATTCCAAGGAACATCCAAAAAATGATGAGTGCAACACCAGATCTATCCATGGTCTACCTCGATCCTCGATATTCATTGTGTTTAATCAGCACCGCCGGCGTCCCGCGAGCTTCTGGATCCGCATCAGCTCACCTTGCTTGCTGTACCGGCGGCTGTGCCGGATCATCGGCGCTATCTGGGCGTATAGCGGCCGGTCCTTCCGCTTCCTCCCGTAATACTCATCGGTCTCCTTGATCAGCTGCCCCGAATGTTGCACACAGACCGGCAACATACTGAATTCCATCAGGCCGTGTTCTTGGCATCCCGGTATCCTGCACCTCACGCCGGATCCCTTCTTCCAGCCAGGCGCCCGACCATCTTCTCCAGGTGCATCCGGTTCTGCTTTTCAAAATACCGCCGGACCGCATCGTCCGTATTGTCGACCAATAGCTCCTGCAGCTGCTTGCGGATCAGCCCGACGAAGGCCTGGCCGGCATCGTACAGCTCCGACGCTGCCCGGTTGATGTCGATG